>CAYNNP010000020.1:0-50572 GCA_964398215.1 uncultured Pirellulaceae bacterium
CTGGAAAATTCTGCTCGCCGTACGCTCGTGACTTTCGACGCACCAATTCCAGTGTATAACCCGAGCCCGTTGTGGGCTTAGCCGTTGGGCTGAGTGTTGACTGGTGGAGCGCCCATGATGTGGTATCCACAATCGACATGTAGATTCTCTCCAGTAATCCCCGACGCTAAATCGGACAGCAGGAACATGCCTGCTTTGCCAACTTCGCTGACCTCCACGCCTCTGCGAAGCGGCGAAAATGATTCATACAGTTTTTTCATCTTAGATGAATCACCCACGGCTGACGAAGCGAGAGTCTTGACGTAACCCGCGGAGAGCGCATTGACACGGATTCCTTTTGGGCCGAGGTCATTGGCTAGATACTTCACAGAACTTTCGAGTGCTGCTTTGCAAATGCCCATCACATTGTAGCCTGGGACCGCCATTTCACCCCCATAGTAGGTCATCGTCAGCATCGATCCGCCCGGGTTCATGATCGCCTGAGAACGATTGGCCAGCTGGATAAAACTGTAAGCGGAAATGTCCATCGATAATCCAAAGCCTTTCGCGGACACTTCGTAGGTTGGATTCTTCAGTTCATCCAGAGGTGCGTAAGCAATAGAATGCAACATGAAGTCGATCTTGCCAAATTTGCTTTCCGCTTCGGTAAATACAGCGTCTAGGTGATCGCTGTTTTGGACGTCGCAGGGCAGCATGAACGCGGGGTCCCAGTCGCCAACAACTTTTTTTAGTCGATTGAACATTTTTGGACGCTCTGGATCGCTGTCGGGCAGGTGCGTGAATCCCATCTTCGCCCCTTGTTTATGCAACTCGGTGGCAATCGCTGCGGCAATTGATTTGTCGTTTGCAATTCCAAAGACAAGACCTGACTTTCCCTCGAAAAACATCTTTAGCTCACTTGCAAAGAAGAATGTACTCGCCTGTCATCGACAAAGGCGTTAGTGTTGTGAGCAGCATTGTCATGGACTTCTCATTGCTTCTGCAACCGGAGAGACGATGGGCACAGGGCAATTTCCATTTCCGACAAGCTGTGTCGATTTAAATCACAGGAAGGTTATGGTGGTGCGTTATGTGGCCGAAAGTCTTGACGACTTCCACTACGACAGGTTGACCAGTGCGACGCTCAGTGAGCGTTACCGACTTCTGAAGCTATGTGAGCTTTGGGACGGAAGATTTTGCGCGTTCGCTCTGGTCTGTAGGCCGGTTTGATTGATTCGGTAACCGTCCCCATCACGCGTCTTCCGTCTTCCATCACGATGACTTGTTGTTGGTGAGGTGCCGCAACAGAGGATAGTCCTCCATTACAAGACGAGCACCCAGAATGCCCCGAAGGCGAAGCAGAAACGTGTCCGCCGTAAACTTCAGCGCCACAACTACAGCCACCGCCGTAAGCTTCAGCACCGCAACTGCAACCACCGCCGTCACATGGTTCAGCGCCACATCCACAGCCACCATGCGCGGCACCGCAACCGCAGCCAGAGGATTCTTCAGGACCACAGCGGTATCCCCACAAAGTAGCTTGTCCACTTAGAACGGGCCGACACTTGCCACAGGATTGTCCGTTGTAGTTTCCGCAGGAATCGCATGGATCGCAACAATCGGCTGGATCATTAACCCATGGGTCAATGTACAGTTCGCCGCATCCATCGCAGGAATCGCATTGACCGCAATTCATGCTGACAGGTCCACAAGAACTGCAGCCAGTAGGACGCAAGCAGTTTCCAACACAGCCAGTAAAGCTGAATGCCAGCAATCCAACAAAGGCGAATGAGACAAAACGATTCGTGCGCATGACCTGATTCCATGTTTCAAAACGGATGAACAGAATCGTTATCGTCAACCGAATCCGTAAAGTTGACCTGTTTTCCATAATCGGCATTTTTTAAGACGCCGTGAAACTGCGGCGCCAATTCAGGTACTCTTGCGCTTCATCCGTGCTCGGGCTGCCAGCCATTTCTTTGTGACCCACTGTCGCAACTCTTCCGCGCGATTGCGTTTCAAGTGCCCGTGATAATCGGCTTGGATCAATTGGTCGTTATCCAAATCAAAAGCGGTCAGGCATCCATGCCCAAAGCAATAAGTATCAATTCCGACCAGGTAACCCAGATCCATGATTTGACATTGTGGTTGCGGCGTATGCCCAACAAAAACACGCTTACCAGATCGGTGGGCACCTGGGATTGGAGGCAACATGTGTTTCCAAAACAGAAAGTCGTCAGCTTGCTCGCTCATTGCAAGATGCGACTCGTAGTTAGCGTGAACAAAAATCTCGTTTTCGGTTTCGTAAAACGGAAGCAAGTTCTTGTAAAACTGAATATGGGCCGCCGAAATTTTATCAAACGATCCACCGTAGCTATTCACAGTCGCAGCGCCACCGGACTGCAACCAGATTTCGGGATCGGCACCACTCTGAGTCACCGACAGCAACATGATTTCGTGGTTGCCTAGTAGTGTGATCACTTCACAGCGTTGCTGGAGTTCGATCACCAAATCAACAACGCCGCGACTGTCTGGCCCGCGATCGATGTAGTCACCCAAAAAAATGATCTGATCCTCAGGCTGTGGATCAATGGTTTCGATCAAAGTGCGCAGTGGTTTATAGCAACCGTGAACATCTCCAATCGCAAACCTTCGCATTCGTTAGACAGACTTTAAAAAGTTCGGTTCAATTCAAGTTAGGATCACCGAACCGCATTCCAGGAGACAACTCCATCAGAATGTCGTGTCCACAACGTTTGACCGCGCTCTCCCAAAGCTCGTTGGGGTCCAAGAAGATCAAGTCTGTATCAGCGTCGGCTACCAACCAACCGCCAGCTCGCAGTTCATCATCCAACTGGCCAGGTCCCCAGCCACTGTAGTCCATCACATATTTTACGCGAGCATCTGGGCGGCGGAGCAAGATTCGCAGGTGATCATCGTCGCCTGTGATCCATGCTGGCGGGGTGCCTAAATCGATGGACATCGACCCCCAAGTTTCAGCGGGATTTTCGTGAACGGTGTATTTGGTGCCTTGATCCATCGATTCGTCGGGCAGCGAATAATCGCCTTGCTGATCCAGAGTGTTGCAAGGCTCACCAACTCCAGCCAAATCGTGTAAAGCAAGCAGTGGACCCGTGACAGGACCGCCACAGTAGATGAAGTCGTCTTCGCGAGAAATTCCGTCGGTCGTACTAAGTTCCACCAATTCGCAAAAGCGTTTATCGGTTGGTCGGTCGATAGCAAGCCCAAACGCACCTTCGTCATCATGACGGACCACAAAGACAACTGACCGCATAAAATTCCCGTCGCTTAGGTACGGCGAAGCGATCAACAGGCGACCCGTCAAATTTGTCTTCATCGTTTTTATCTCTCTATCTAAACAACAGGATTGCAACTTTGAATCCGAGTCAGCCGCTGTACTGATCTTTCCACACGCAGCCAGCCCAAGAAAGTCCGACGCCAAAGCCGACTAGCATGTTAACCGACTGAGCTGAAATCGCACTACTTTTCCTGAGTTGGTCAATCAAAATTGGCAAGGTACACGAAACAGTGTTTCCGACATCGGCCAGCAGGATGGGAATTCGGTCTTCGCTCACTTGCATTCTGGTTCGCAACTGGTCCAACATTTTCCAGGTAGCTTGGTGCATCAAATATTTGTCGATATCACCATCAGTCAACTGATTTTCTTTCAATATCGTCGCTATCAATTGCGGGACAGCTTCGACCGTAAAATTGATCAGGCCCGGCCCATCCATGTACAAACGGCTTTTCCAGCGTTTGCGATTTCGCGGCTGGATAGCATCTTTCTCGCAGCGACCACCGCCGTCGCTGACCAGCAACATGTCGCCACCGCTGCCATCGCTGCCAAAATTAAATCCCCACATGGATTTTTCGCTAGACGCGCGGACCAACGTTGCCGCGGCTCCATCACCAAAAATCGTCCGCAAGCTGCGATCATTAACGTCGATGTATTTGCTGTAGGTCTCTGCAGTGATCAACAAGACATTTTTTGCAACGCCGCTTTGAATCAGTCCGTCGGCCAGCGCTAGACCATACACGTAACCGCTACAGCCCAAATTAAAGTCCAAGGCGCCACAAGTTGTTTTCAATCCCAAACGATCTTGAATCAGACAGCTGGTTGTCGGCAGTGGATAATCAGGCGTCTGTGTACACAACAACACAAAATCGATGTCTTCGCGATTGACGCCATGGTCACGAAACAGATTTTCTGCCGCCGCAACGGCCAAGTCACTGGAAGTTTCATCTGGCGCCGCAATGTGACGCTGGCGGATCCCAGTTTTTTCTTCGATCAGCGCCAAATCCCATCGTGGAAACTCCGATTGTAAATCATCGTTGGTTTCAACTTTTTCAGGAAGATGGACGGCGATGGGGCCTATTTCGGCAAACGACACAGTAGATGGATCACTTGGGGATGAAACTGAATCACAATAGGCTACCAGCCAAGTACCCAATTCAGCAACCGACGCGTTCATCGCCCGTAAAAGAAGCGTTTCCAAACTGACGCACCTGGTGGACAATCGAATTGACTTACCGAGCGTTCGTTACCAAACTCGTGTATAGATCGAACCTATTTCCGCTGGACTAGCGAGTTTCAAATGTTGCCAATTGTTGACCACCCGACCGCGGCGAAAGATTTTGTCCGTAATCAGGATCGGTCCCAATGGCATGACAAGGCACTTTGGTTTGTTCGTAGCAAACGCGATAAACAAGCTTTGGCTGTTCCAGAATGGGAATACCTTCGAACCGTCGCGTCAGGTATCAAGCGACACACGATTGCGAATTTGCCAGTCTTGCTGGAACAGTTTGAGGCGAACGCAACCGCGCTGGGGGCAACCGTTCACTGGGCGGCGGATGCCAAAGAGCACAACGAAATTGTGTTGAAGATCTTGCGTCACCACGACACAAGCCGAATCGTCAAAAGCAAATCGATGTTGACCGAAGAGTGCGGGCTGAACCCGTACCTGGAAGCCAACGGGATCGAAGTGGTGGATACAGATTTGGGTGAGCGTATCGTTCAACTGCGTGGCGAATCTCCAAGCCACATTGTTCTGCCAGCAATCCATATCAAAAAAGAGGAAGTCGGCGAGACATTCCACGAACATCTGGGCACGGACAAAGGCGCATCGGATCCAAAGTATCTGACCGAAGCTGCCCGGCAACACTTGCGGAGCAAATTTTTGGCCGGCGAAGTAGGCATCACGGGAGTGAATTTTGCCATCGCCGAAACCGGTGGCTTTGTTGTCTGCACCAACGAAGGCAATGCTGACTTGGGAGTTTCGCTTCCGCCAGTGCATATCGCTTGCATGGGAATCGAAAAAATCATTCCACGATTCAATGACTTGGCTGTCTTTACTCGGCTGCTAGCTCGCAGTGCAACTGGGCAACCGATCACGACTTACACATCACACTTTCATGGACCGCGCGACGACGAAAGTGAGCTTCATATCGTGCTGGTCGACAATGGCCGCGCCAGACTACGCGGAGATTCTGAGTTTCGCGATTCGCTGAATTGCATTCGCTGTGGTGCGTGCATGAATACCTGCCCGGTCTACCGGCGCAGTGGTGGACATAGTTACCGCGCAACCGTGCCGGGACCGATCGGATCCGTCCTTTCGCCAACACGTGATGCTTCCAGCTACAAAAGCCTGCCGTATGCGTGCAGTCTGTGCGGTTCCTGTACCGATGTTTGTCCTGTCAAAATTCCGCTGCATCATCAACTGCTAGCGTGGCGTAAAGAACTTGTCGGAAAACGGTTGCTGCCAATCCCTAAACGTCTCAGCATGAAAGCCGCTTCATTCTTGTTTCGGCATCCAAAGCTGTTTGGGATGGTTGGCGGTATCGGACGAACATCACTCCGAATCTTGCCAAGATTCTTTACCCATAACCGACTCAACAAGTGGACGATCGCGCGTGAATTGCCCGAACCGCCACGCGAATCATTCAAGCAGTGGTATCGTAAGAACCGTAGCGAAAAACCGGGAACAGAATCCTGATGAACAAAAAAAACCTCGTTCAGGCTACAACCAAAAGCCGCCAAGCCGTGATGGATCGGCTCAATTCGCGAATCATTCCCGATGTTGCGTTGCCGAAGATCGATGACAGTCAACTGGAGCGTTTCGACGACAAGCAAAAGCGATTCGCCGAGAGCCTGGAATTTGTTGGCGGGCAACTGCACACAGTTGATTCCGTTTCACAAATCGAAAAGACATTGAACGGATTCCCAGCGTTCGCTGACGCAAAACGAATCGCGTCGTTAGTGCCAAGCGTGGTTGCTGGGAACATGTCGATTTGCGAAGAAGACGATCCTCATTTGTTGGCCAAAATGGATTGGGCAATCGTAGAGGGCGAGTTTGCCGTCGCAGAAAACGGAGCCATTTGGGTGCCGGGCAGATCGCTGCCACACCGAGTGATGTTGTTCATCACACAGTTTCTAGTAATCGTCGTCAAGCAATCCGATATCGTCGACCACATGCACGATGCCTACGATCGAATCGGCAAACCACAAAAAGGATTCGGAGTATTCGTTTCCGGCCCCAGCAAAACAGCGGACATCGAGCAATCGTTGGTGCTAGGCGCCCACGGATGTAGGAACCTGCATGTTTTCCTGACACCGTAGCCAGCACCGGGCCGAAGCCGACTGAGTTTCGAGTATTCGTTTATCGCTCACTTCGATCACGTTGTTTGTTGCGGCGGCTTAAAGAACGTAGCGTCGTTTCGCCACGGAAACGCGGCAGCCGTAGGCGCACGCGTGTGCTCGCTTAGATGATCGCGTGCGCCTTCGGCTGCCGGTTAAACGACAAATCCTCAAGACTTTCGGCTCTTGAGAGGGCTGCCGAAAGTCTTGACGGCTTCCGCAACGAAAAAACACGCCAAGACATTTCATGCCTTGGCGTGCTTTGTTTAATCCAGACTTTTTATCAAGGGCTAACCAAAGGGCATGCTTACTGTACCCGGCCGAAGTTCAATCCCGAGTTGTTGCTTCCATCAAGCTTGAAAACAAATCCTTGTCCATTGCTCTTCCAAGATCCATTCATTTGCTGAAGGTCATTTGAACGTACAAGCGTTAGACGATCATTTTCAAGTCGATACTGACCTGCGAACGATTTCCGTGAACCCTTGTTTGTTGCCGTCCATGTGAATTTCCCATCGGCTCCCAAGTCCAACTGTACTACTTGGTCGTTTGAAAGATTGACTTTCCAGCTTCCCACAAATGCGTTGTTGATCGTGCTCTTGGCTTCTGTGAATTGTGGTATCGTAGCCTGAGGCTGTGCTGCTGGTGTTGCTTGCGGTGCTGGGTTGGCCGACAGCGATTGCAACATCTGCAGTGCTGAGACCTCGGTCGTTGTAGACGTTGCTGGTTGGCGAACAGACTGTGGGCCACTATTGGTTGGGGCAATTGTGTTCGTTGGCGCCGAACGTGCAGGCTGTGGCCCAACCGAAGTTGCTGCAACGCGATTGGAAACGACTGGCTGAGCACTCTGGATCGTTGGCCTAGCCGGACTGCCGATTACAGGTTGGCTATTGATGATTCGAGAGTTCTGGATAGGTGCCTGTGTTTGGCAAACTGGTTGCGAGTAGGTGCTCGCTTGTGGGTAGCTAGGTGTTGGATAGTAGTTGCTTGGCTGTTGGTATCGCGGCTGGCTGTGGTAAACCTGACGAGCTGGGGCCGAGTATCCGATCGTGCCTTGGTATCCGCCGCCGTAGCTGGCCGAGCGAATCGGTGCTCGCACTGCACTGATTCCTCCGCGTCCGCCACAGGCTGATGCAGATTGAGTAGTGGCTACCAGGCAAGCGACAGTTGCGGTTGCGAGAACAAGTTTTTTGAATTGACGTTTCATGGCTAGGATCCTTGATTTGGATAGGACAAAGTAAGTTGTTTGGCTACTTTCCAAGCGAGGATTAGTCCGAAGTGTTACACCGGTATTTCGAAAAAAAGAAAAGGGTGGCCGCGAACTGAATCGTGACCACCCTTTTCCGCTGATGACATCAAGCCAAATATCAATCAGCCAGCCAATTTGCGAGAGTTTGCTTTGATTTTGCCTGTGCTGTCTTCTTGGCCAGGTCCTTTTCCAATCCATCGGTCAATCTTGCAACGTAGTCGACTGTGGCAGCCAACGTATGGTGGCTTGCCGATGCGTCGAGCTTGGCGACGAAGATCAACATGTATTTTTGGCCTTCTGCCTTTTCAACGGCCCAAGAGCCAATTTTCGTCGATCCATTCTGGCGTAGGACTCGCATCAACAATTCCGAATCGGGGGCTTGTTCTAGCGTCATGGCCAGCGACCATACTTTGCGAACGTCGGCTCGTTGGTAGTACTCGGTGTTCTTTGCAACAAACACAGATTGCTTTCGCCCACCTGGGATTGTTTTGTCGATTTGATAGTGTCCGCTGGCGTGAACGCTGTGCTCTAGGTCGGCCTGGTTCAACAACTCTCGAGTCGGTAGCGGTGCCGGTTTCCATGCTTTTTGCAAGAACGCTTTGATCTCTGAAACATCGACGCAGTAGCTAACCAGTGGCGAACTGGGCGAAAAAGACTGTGCAATACCGATCAATTTGCCAGCTTCGTTCACAACAGGTGCACCGCTGTCACCCTGTTTGATTGGCGATTGAGTTTCCAAAATCCGAAACTCATGTTCTCCGTAAGACGACCGAAACTTTTTGTTGTAAATCGATCGAACAGTGCCGCCGGTGTACACCCAAAGCGAATTTCCATCACCTGGATTCCCTACGATATCGATATCCGATCCAGGTAGTTCACTCTGATCCGCCAGCTCGACGGCCTCGATCGAATCCGGAATGCTCGGCAATTCAAGCAGCGCCAGATCACGTTTCGGATCGACTGAAACGACTGTGGCCTGAACACCCAACTTGACCGCGTTTTGCAAGTAAAACTTTCGTTGGTTCGCTGGCACACCGTTTTTGACTTGGGGGAAAAATACAACTGCTTTTCTGCTGTCGCCGACGACGTGGGCGTTGGTAACCAACAGACGTTTTTCGATGTCAATCACGACACCAGTGCCAGTGGACGTTTTCTTGTCAGCATCCTTGGTGATGATCCAAGCGGTCGACTTCAGCATCTGAGAGTAATTGTTGGCGTGAGCTGTTCCGCCAGAAATCGCTACGGCAACAACCAGCATCCCTGCCATCACGATTCCTGAAATTCGATTTTTGATTGATGTGAGCATGGTTTTTCCTCGAAAATTGGCTTGAGACCTTCAATTGGCTTCGTCTCTAAATAGCTAAGCGAACGGGTGATTGATTTGTTACAGGAATAATCTGTTCACTACTTTGCAGATTTGAATTTCAGCACCAAAGTCGCTGGTGCGGTGCCAATCGTGAGCTGAAAAGCATCGGCGGCTGTTTGCGTTACCTGGCCGGCAATTTTCGCGCCCTGGTCGCCGTTCAGAGCTAACCGCTGACCATTGATCTGCCATTTCCCCTTGGAAACAGAGGACTTTCCGGACCTTTGATGAACCAGTTGAAAGGTCTGGTCATTCTGGATCTGCAAAGCGAATGCTTCGTTTTTGTTCACCGTCGCGGTCCAAATGCCGGCTAAACGCAGCGTGCTGTTGGCCCGCGGCGAAGTCGTCGTGGACGGTTTTTTGGCTGTGATCTGATTCGATTTCCAGACCGATTGCTGCTTTTCTGCGACGGTAGCCATTTCTATCAGCTTGATGCGGATCGAATCGGATGTGACCACACGAGTGTCGGTCACATGTTGCACTTTGATCGTGTTTTGGCTGCGATTGAAGGACACAAAGACATCCTGCAACTGATCACCCACGCTTAAAACCGCAAGTAAACGTGAGGAGTCCAAGGTCTCTGCGGCACCGACTTTTGCGATTGGCATTTCAATCATCAATCGCGTTTTGTTGCCGACAGAGAGCGTTGCCAAGAATCGCAATTGGTTGCGTTGAACCGTGATCGACACAGTGCCGTTATTGCCCTGGGTTACTTTAAATCCCAACTCTTTGAGCATGCTTTCTACGGCTGCCATGCCTGTTTCTGCTGGCAAATTCGCTGCGGTTTCGCGGGTTGGACTCGTTTTCGTGGTGGATGAGGAATAGACATCCTGGAGTCCGATTTCGGTAAACAGCTTCTGATCTTCGGCAACGGCTGGGCGAATAAGAGTCAGTGCCAGCAGGGTGAGTGCAACAAAGTAACGCATCGATTTTCTCTTTAAAAACGTCGGTAATTCATCCATGGCCTGTTGGGCCCATGTATTCCCAAGCGTTGAAGAATTGAATTCGTTACGAAAATCACAGCGAATCCCTATTAAATGGGTCTCGCAAGATTTCTTTTCTTTTTGACGTAACACATCGGCAGGGCTGTCGCTTGGTAGGCAGACAAACGACGGTTGCGACCACGGCAGAATCGCAACCGGAATACTTAACTAACCTGCCGTTACTTGGAGCAAGAAAGATGTTTAAGAAAATCCTTTTCGCAGTCGTCCCAATGGTTTTGGTCGCTGGAACTAGCTTTGCCGATGAAAACCTGCTGGAACAATTGGCACAGGAAAACACAGACACAATTGCCGATGTTGTCGACGACGAATCCCCAATGGGCAAAGACGATGTCGATCAGTTGCTGGGTGACTCGGACGAAAGCGATGAAGAAATGGTCGCCGCGTGCTACAGCCGAGTCAGGTACTCTCGCTCGTACCACAGCTACCCTTCCTACGGTTACGGCTACAGCTACCCGGCGTACAACTACCATCACTACCCAACCTACAGCTACACGTACCACCGTCCTGTGGTCTACAAGCCTGTTCATTACAACCACTACACGCCGGTTTACACCAGCTACTGGGGCTGTCACTGATCCGACTTAAAAAAACCGATTCCTGAATCAAGCTCAGGTCCGCTTCGGCGGGCACTGGGCTTTTTTTATGCGCGATCAGGCAATCCGCAAACTCACTAATCGCAATATTTTGTCAAAATTGGATCCCCGAATCCTGCTCCAGCTAAACCAGATGTCGTAGTCGTTTCTATCGCTGAAAGTCAATATTCCATGGGATTACGCGATCGGCGTACGCAAACCACGATTTTTTGGTCATAATGGACGTACAGAAAGTTAATGTACCGGAGGACATCCAAAATGAAGCCGAACGCGATTGCAACCACACTTAACGACAGCGAACAAAACCACGTGCAAAAGTGGTTGATCAGATTGTTTGTAATCTTGGTTGGATTTACCGTCGCCTTCATTTCTGCCTCGGCGTTCGGCCAAGAAACCAAGTTGCAAACGGAAACCATCAAGACCAAGGACAATATCAAGCTCCGGACGTTTTACTTTCCGTCCAACAAGGGAAAGGAAGCGATTCCCGTCTTGATCGTCCACGAGTGGAAAGGACAAGCCAGCCCCTACGCCAAACTGGTCCTGGCACTTAACAAAGCGGGCTGTGCCGTGATCGTTCCTGACTACCGAGGACACGGTGGATCGAAAGAATACATGAACCGCAAAGGTGAGACCAAAAAATTCAATATCGATACGATGAACAAAAACGATATCGGATCGGTGGTCACGCAGGACCTAGAGGCCGTCAAACGCTTTTTGGTGAAAGAAAACAATGAGGGCAAACTGAACCTCAACGCGTTGGTTGTGATCGGTATCGGCGAAGGCTGTATCCTGGGCTCAAACTGGGCGATGCGGGATTGGCAATTTGGACCTGTCGGATCCAAGAAAAGAGGGCAAGACGTTAAAGCGCTTGTGTATGTTTCTCCCAAGAAAGTTTACAAGGGTGTTTCAATGGATCCGCCGCTAAAGAACCCCGCTATCCTTTCGCTGCCAACGTTCATCATTTGGGGAAGCGAAAGCGACGAAGCAGCGGATGCTCGGCAAATGTCTAAGCGAATCACGGCATATAAGAAACGTGCCGCGGGAAGCAAAACTGCCGAAGGCATTCAGTCGGGAACCATCCGCACTTCGCTTAGTGGACCGTCACTGGTTAACGAATCGAAATCGGTAATTCCAGAGATCACCAAGTTCATCCAGGCGCACATCGACATCAGCGACGAAGAAAATCCTTGGGTCAAACGCGAGTAACGATCGGTTAATCGCTCTCGCAACAAATTGGTAGCGATCCGATGCGATGATCATGGCGCCGCTGCAGCAGCCAGTTCTTGCAATCGGGTGTACCATGGCTGTCGGTTTGAACTGGTCGTTGCCAAAATTCGCCCCAGCTGCTTGCGAACCGATGCCAATTGCTCTTCTTTGGCTTCATCGCTGGGCGCCGCCTCCGCCAGCATCCAACGGCACTTCATCAAATTGTATTGGCACATCAGAACTCGGTCACGATTGTCGACGGTGCTTTCGGCTTGGTGCAAAACCGAGACCAACTTTGCCCAGCCCCAAATCGATTCGTCTTCCGTGCCATTGATTGCCAAGTACAGGTCTTTCGCGCGATCAGAATCGATTGCGGTTTGCTGAACAGCTTCCGCCGCTTCGATTTGCAATCCGAATGCGTTTGGGGTCTTTGCCAAAACAGATTGCAGAAGCGGAATTGCGTCTGAAAGCCGTCCTGCACCGCGTAGGAACTGAGCCCGCCGCAATGTCGCGGACAGCGTAGAACCACTGGGGAAATCCGGTTGACCCATTGCCATCTCGAATGCTGCAGCGGCTTTGTCAAAACCCTGTTTCGTCAAAGTAGGATTCGCTGCATTCTGCGCGAGTTTGCCCCAAGATTCTCCCAGCCAAAGCAAATTTGTGGCGGTCAGAGAATCAGCATGACTTTCCAAAGGCTCAATCAATTCACTGAGCTCGGAAAATTGCTCGCGCGTCACCGCCGAGCTAGCCGTCAATTCTTTGATTTTCAACTTCACAAGGCCCAGCACCATCCTGCCAAATTTGGAGTCACCATCTGAGCCGGCCGTCATTTTTTTCAGAGCCAGCATCGCACCAGAAAGATCCGAGCGTTCCGATTTGATCAAGAACAGTGTTTCGAAAACGGATTGGTACAAGCTTGGCGGTACTTTGATTTTTCCGTCACTTGCTTTTTGATTTGAAATTGAATTCGTCACTGAAACAGGGTCATCAACCAGCCAAGCTTCTGCGGCCTTGAAGTTTCCTTCCAAAATCTCGATTCGCGCCAACGTAAGTTTCGCCGCAATGTATGGCAAGCTCGGTTTGCCAGTTGCAGACAGAGCCTTGACTCCATCACCAAAAAGTTTCTTTGACTGAACAAGCAAAGCGGCAGGTTCGGCGCCCGACTGAACTTCAACTCGGTAGGCATCCCATAACACACTGCCGGCGGCAACTCGGCTTTCTGCATACTGCTGTGATTTCTCAGAGACTCGTGCGAAACAGTCTCCCGCTTTTTGTCGCTTGAAAAACGACTGATACCTCTGTCCCAGATCAAGCCAAATCGCATCCAGGTTCTTGTTCGCTGGCCAACGCGTTGCAATAACGCTGGCGATCGAATGCATCCGATCCAACTCGCCAACTTGCTCAGCGTTTCCCCACTGAACATCATTCGCTCGCTGTGCCGCTGACAACGCAATCAGCGCGGCCTCCAGCGTCGAAGCTTCATTCTTCTTGCCCGACTTCGCAACCGATTCACCCACAATCGAAGCCTCGATCAAATGGCCGCCTCGGTGATACATGAACGCCAACATGTAACGCAGTTCATTGATTCGGTCCTGTTGTTGTTGGTCGCCTGTCAGAATCATCGTCGATGCGGCTTGCAACCATCCGATGGCTTCACCAATTTGCTGCTCCGTTGCATCGGGCTGCTTGGCGGCCTGGTATGCCTCGAACGCTGTTTCAAACGCACGGTCAAGCGTCATACCAGTGACTTTTGCGGCGATCACCGGCACACGTTTGGGCGGATCCTGTGGCTTGGGAATTGGCGATTCCTTGGGTGGCAACAAAATTGTCGCGCGAAATCGCTTATCGGCATCGGTCGTACTGGCAGGCTCGGAACCAGGATCGGGAATTGGCGTGATCGCCAATTCTGTGTTACCGGTAGCGAATTCAGCCAGCGAGCCGAGATTCTCGGTCGTCAACTCCGGAACGCTATCAGCAACAGTGGCAACAGAATTGTCTTCCGCACCGGAATCGGTTTTGTCGTTGTCGCCACTGGTTGCGAACATGATGATCGAAACCAACAAGAACAACCCAACAGCGGCGACACCCAAAATCGAAAGTAGCGACATCGGCTTCTTGGGTCGCGGATCCGTTGCAGGAGAAGTTTGTTTGGGCGGGTCGACTTCGTTCGCAACGAAAGCTTGATCGGCGAAAGTGACTTCGAAGCGACAGCCACATTTGCAAACAGCGATTTCTGAAACGTCTTCGTGATTCGTTTCGTATTGCCTATCACATCGCGGGCAGGCAACTGCGTT
The DNA here is from genome assembly GCA_964398215.1 of uncultured Pirellulaceae bacterium. Taxonomy (GTDB): domain Bacteria; phylum Planctomycetota; class Planctomycetia; order Pirellulales; family Pirellulaceae; genus CAYNNP01. Next base: position 14,341 of record CAYNNP010000020.1, read on the forward strand.
GACAGCCAACTTTTTGTCGTTGCCTTTAGCCTTCAATGCAATCGCACTCGCTTCCTGGGCCGAATGAACGAGAGGCGTACAAAGCACAAAGCTTGGCACTGTCAGTTGGCTGCCACATTTACATTCAACGCTTTCGCCAGCTCCACTACGATCAACTACGTATTCGCCATCACAGGTTGTGCAAGCAACTGGTATTTCAGAAAAACCATGAGCGTTTGAAACGAATAGAGTCGCTTCGCATTCGCAATCGATCGTTTGCCCGATTGCATCCGGCTCAATCTGGTAAACGGTGCGACATGAAGGACATTGTCCAATCTGGACCATTGCATACAACCGCTAATGAACAAAGTAACACTCTGGCCAGTAAGTCTAACCCCTGGTGGCGAAATTGCGACCGCCAGCCATCCGAGCGTTCGATCGTTGTCCGGCGAGTCTCAAATGCTCAAGCTATGTTCGGCTCAAAACGTCGACTCGTTTCAGTAGCGTGGGATAGCGGTGTTCGCCATGCATGTCTTTCACCAGACGAGCGGCCACAGTTTGTTCGATTCCAGCGGCGGTAATATACAGCGGTTTTTTGCTGTCGCCGCGCAGGATCTCTGTCGCATTGGTTGCCTTGGCGTAGCGGTTCTTTGCAACACCCACAACTTGGATTTTCCTGTCAAGTTGGTGGAACAAATGCCCACCCAGGCCAGGACTCTGAGATTCATCCAGCCAAACATAACCGTCAACAATAATGGTCTCTGGAAGAGCAGGCAGTCGATCCAGTATCGCTTGGATACAAGGCAACTCGCGTTTGTAGAATTCACCAGGCACGTACGGCAAGACATTGCCAACGGTTAGCGCCAATTCATGCGACGGCACAGCTGCAAACCAATCTTCAAACACAACACATGCCACTCGGCCGGATAGATTTGTGTCGTCATACAGCACATCAATGCAAGCGATCATCGTTCCCTCACGTCCGACTCAGAATCACAATCGGAGTCTTTTCTTGCGCATGGTACTGACGTTGTCGACGGGCGGAGCGGTGGTCCACAACGATCGCCATAATGCGGAAAGCAACCCGAATTCACTGCAAACCAGGACGCACATTGGCCCCACAAGGTAACCAATATTCTTCAAGCTAGTTGAAGAAAGTCGCCTATTGGATTTCGCCTAGCAAATAGCTTCGGATACTTCGGACGATTTGAGAAATGCAATCGCCGGTGTGCCGTCGTCTTCGGTCGCGACTCTTTGTTGGTTGAATCTTGATCTGGATTTTCGTCGACATGGATGAATCGTCTCCGTCATAGTCACCAACAATCAGATTTACATTCATCATCATACGCTTGTCAACACGACGACGACCGATATCCGTGCTGCTCGCGCAGACCCGAATCGATACTTGCGTTTCAGAAACACTGATGACCTGAGCCCCATGATCGGCAATGAACCCGCGCAACTTCTCGATTACCAAATCACATGGAACGGGAGAAACCAATGTCAATTCTTGGCTCGGCCCGCGACTGCGACTCAGCCAACCAAACATCCCACCCGACTCTACGGCGTTGTCTGCCCCAGGACCAGTACCAAGCTGTACGACGCGATTACGCCCATTGTCTTTGGCCTTCAGCAGTGCTCTGTCAGCTCTCGATACGATCGATTCTTCGGTATCGCCAGGCTGAAACTCCGTCACTCCGAAACTCGCCGTTACTGACTTGCCACCAAGACTTGGCAATGAGGTTTGTTGGACGGCAAGACGAATCTTTTCCGCTCGTTTGGTTGCGTTTGCGTTATCGCATCCCGATGCCAACAGCACAAACTCCTCGCCACCATAGCGAGCCACGACATCACCCTCGCGTGTATGCTGAGCAAGTACGGCTGCAAAATTAACCAGTGCTTCATCGCCAGCTAGGTGACCGAATATATCGTTGACAGATTTGAACTTGTCGATATCGCAAATCACAAGGCTGAACGGGACACCGGATGCTGCACGCTTTAGGAATTCGTCCAATTGGTCATTGAAGAATGCTCGGTTGGCAATCCCAGTCAACGGATCACTGGTTGCTTGATGATGAAGAGACTCGACTTGACGTTCCAAGTTCTCTTGATTCGAAACGTCGCGGATGATCACTAGCACGCCGCGTTTCCCATCCGAATGGTCAATGACTGGATTCACACGAACTCTCACCTGCAACGGCTCGGCTCCAGGACGCTCCAGCATCATTGGCCGAGTTATCGCGACATTGTCGGACAGGCAATGACGAACGGGACAAGACGAAGAGTGTTTCTCATGAAGCAAATCTCGCAACCCAATTGCATCCGAACTCCAGGTTTGTGCGACCACTGCCGATGCATTGATCCCAGTCAACTGCTCCATGGCTGGATTCCAACGCACAACCGTGCCTTCGGCATCCACGAACACAACGCAGTCTTGAAGCTCGGAAAGCAGTTGGTCGAAAAACTGGCTTTCCACAGAGCCTGTCAGTTCGTCAACTTGCTCACCTAGACCCGGTCCAATGAACGATGCCTGACTTCCATTGAGTTGTACTAACCAACGATTGACAACACTTCGATGCAGCATTTCTGGTTGGGCTTCCAGCATTCGGCAAAAGTCGGAAACCAACTCTGGGTCGAATTGCATTTCACGGCCTCGCACCAGCTCGTTCAACGCTCGCTCGCGGCTCATTGCCGTTCGATAAATATGATCGGTTGTCATTGAATCGAACGCAGTCGCAATGAACAACATCCGCGCCCCAAGGGGTATCGCTTCGCGCCGGATTGAATCGTCGGTCCGGCGACTATCGAACCACGTGTTCGAGTACCGAATGATATCCAGCAACTCATGGTCACTTGTACAGCCGCGCAAAATCTCGCACGCCAGTCTTGGACCACAATCAACCGTCAACTGCTCTTCAACGGTTAGCTTGCCAGGTTTGCGAAGGATCCGATCCGGGATTCCGATCTTGCCGATATCATGGAGAAGTGCTGCGACTTCGATGCGATCACGCTCTTCATCACTCAATTGCATTCGTTCTGTCCAAGCTGAACAGCAGAGTGCGACTCGCAAGGAGTGTTCCGCTGTGGGACGATGCTTTGAACGCAGCGCATAGAATAGTGATGAAGCCATGCCTAAACGGGCAAGAGCCAGTTGATTCTCGTACTTGGCCTCGGAGTTCGATTCAACCGCTGAAGGCATATCCTGAGCTTGGGGCGCAGCAGCACTTAGCTTTGCTAACAACTCGGGCACATTTGCTGAAGTGTCAGCGGAATTGCCTGGAAAAGAGCTGGTATTCGATGGATTTGTGGCAGTCATACTGAATATCGATAAGGGTCGATAAGGGATTTTTGGGGGTACCAAAAACCTACGTTACGAATTACCTGACCTACGCAGGTGTCGTATTTCTGACACCGGTAGGGGCATCACGAAAACAGTAAATACCGGTGGTTCGGGTAAATCCGGTTGTGCTGGTGTTGAAAAGCTTGCGATTGTGCGGTGAGGTGTCTACTATTGCTTTAACGGAATCGGCGGGGATTTGACCTGATTTGAGGGTCCTTTTCGTACGATGGATTGAAGAAGGTTCTGTCCTGCCTTCTATTTCGCATTCCTACCCGGTGGTATCCTTCCGTGAGTCTTTCCGACGTCGATAGAGAATTGCTTCAGCGATGCTTGGATCGAGCACCTCGCGCGTGGCAAGATTTCGTCGATCGATTCCTCGGACTAGTCATCCACGTCGCCAATCACACCGCTAAGTCACGCGGCATCAATTTGGGTGACGCGTCGCGTGAAGACTTGGTATCGGAAGTCTTTCTGTGCGTGATTGCAAAAGACTTTGCCGTACTTCGTCGCTTCCGACGCAATTGCTCTCTAGCAACCTACCTAACGGTAGTTTCGCGACGAGTCATCATCCGCCGAATGATTGCCCTTCAGCATCGCCAACCGGCCGGCGGCGATGTCAATCAAGCCAGCCAGCTTGACCCACCGTCTCGCATCGAAAACCAAGATGAAGTCCACAAGCTGATGCAGCGACTGGATCCCAAAGAAGCCAGCATCGTTCGGCTCTATCATCTTGAAGGAAAGACCTACGCAGAAATCAGCCGAGTGGTTGGGATTACCGAAAACAGCATCGGTCCCGTACTCACTCGGGCCAGAGCGAAAATGCGAAATGGCAATGGCTCGGCATAGCTTGCCCAAGTGGCTCGCGAATCATTCTTCAAGTCCACCTGTGGCTCAAGCGGCCAAGCCTTAACTGCGATTGCTACTTCGATTCGATGGCGGTGGGCGAAATAGAGGACGTGTTCCCTTTCGCAAACGATTCCATTCCACCTTCATCTCGTCAGGTGTTAAAAGATCGAGTGCATCACGTTTGTCTGGATCCAACTCGCGATACCACTCAGCGACAGGCTGCTCCGGCGACCGGCGAATTTTACGATTGCAAGCTTCTGTTGCCCAAACTCGCATTGTTTCAACCAGAGCAGCTTGTTGGAAATCGAAATTCGCCAAACTAAGAATCGCATCCAAATTCGATTTCGCTTCATTGGTCAACAGGCTCGCCAGCATTTCTAATTCCTGTTCCGAGATCGGTGAGATCGGAGAGGTACCCTCGGGCGAACCTGGAACTAAATCTGAGCCAACCATTTGACGAATTGTTAGGTGGCGTCTGTATTTGGATCGGGAATCTTTTGCACTCAGGATTCGTTTCCAATCAGGCTGGTCAATCAATCGTTCATCCAAAAATTGCTCCAGAGCATAGTACAACCGGTCGGCATCTTCGTCCTCAAGAAACTTGCCAGACTGGATTGCGCTGCGAGTCAATTCAATGCCCTTCTTCAGCCCGGCATTGCGCAGTATTTCGTCCCCTGAATTTAGCTGTTGCTGAACGCTGGGCGGAAGCGACGCGTGCCATATCGCATAATCACGCATCGTCGCAAGCAATGATTCGGCGTCCGGCTTGGCATGCACAGCAGCAGCCGTTTGCCGAATCTTCTCCTGTTCGCTTGGATCCAGGCGTTTGAACCGGTCAAACCGTTGCTCCAAGTAGGCTCGATCGTCCAGTTCTAGCGACTTGATCACGCCCATCAGCTCGGAAACTTCCACTCTCGAGACCAGGCCTGCTGGTTGCGGATTCAAAACGCCGACTTCATGTGCCGTTTTAATTACCGACACCCAAGGTCGATTGGACTCCAGCGTCCGCATGAAACTCAGGTCACTGCCATACACATACGCATTCAGATATTCCGCATACTTCAAATCCGCAAGTTCATTGTCGAACTGCTGAGAACGTCGCCACTGCGCCAGCGAGAAACTCAACAATCCCAGTGCTAGACTGCCTAACAATACGGCGCCAACCAAGTACCAACGACTGCGAGTCGGTGATGCGACAATCTTTGCCGAACTCTTTTTCATGATGTCATCGACGACTAATTCCAGTGTCGATTCAACCAGTTTTTCGTTCGATGGCGCTTTCGGCAAATCATCCAACCAATCCCAACCAGATTGAAGCTCTTGCAATCGCCCTCGCAAAGCGTCGTCGTCCATCAGACGCTGCTCCAACTCCTCTCGTTCTCGGCTACCTAATTCCCCATCCAAGTAAGAAACCAGCAGTTCGACATCTGGATGAAGCGGGGCACCGTCATCTGACAATATGGACATGCTCATTCTTCACTCCCTTTCGGGATCAGCCCGGCTTCGACATAGGGCTTCAGTATTTCCTTCAAGTTAACGCGTGCCCGACTGAGCAGAGACTTGACCGCTTTGGTCGTCAGATCCATTGTCTCCGCGATCTCCAAGTAACTCATGTTCTCGAACCGCGAAAGCATCAGCGCCATTCGTTGCCGTTCGCTCAAGGCACCGACAGCTGTTCGGACAATCTCAGCACGCTCATCGCCCTCGACCAATCTTGCTGGCATCAACCCGCTTGCTTCCAAGACAGTTGCAGCCAACAACTTTCCATCGTTGGTCTCAAAGTTATTCCGCGGCGCGTCTACTTCGTTGACTTCCTGACGACGGCCAATCGACCGGTTCGCGTTACGCGCGACATTACCAGCGATCGTGAACAACCATGTCGAAAACTTGGCGCCAGCCTCATATCGCTTACGAGCGCGATGGACTCGCAAAAAAGTCTCCTGCATAAGATCCTCAGCCATGTCTGCTCGAGGTCCAATCGTCCGCATCAGTCTTACCAAGCGAGGTTCATATTTCCGTACCAACTCTTCAAAGGCATTCGCATCGTCGTCTCGAACGCGCAGCATCAAACGCACGTCCGGGTCGGACTGTTGATAACGTATCGCGGTTGATTCACTAACGCCCAAGCGGATCTAGAACCTATAGGGAGAAAAACTGTTGTGTTGACATTCAGTCTAAGTCCCAGCAGCCCAGGAGCCAACGACGTTGCCCAGCATTGAATAAAACCCGCAAAACAATTGGGGTTTCGCGGATTTTCCAGGTTGTCCAGGGGGCTAACGCGGCTTGGATCGAATCAGTTCCCGTGTAACCGAGGCCAATCGCATCGTCTCGTACGCCGGTGGATCCGCCGGGATTTCAGTAAAATAGCCTTCTTTGATCCCCATTAATTCTCGGTGCATCTTGGCCATCGCTGGATCAGCGTCCAGGAAAATGTCCGCCATCTCAAAGTCACGGTCCCAGAGAATGCTGTTGACCAATTCGTCGATCAAGCACTCCCAATCGGCCATTTCGAGACTGGTTTCTTCTGGCAAAAATACGTCTTCGGGAGCCGGCTCCCACTCCATTCCGTCAGACGCTTGGTCCGCCTTTCGCAGGATGTCTTGATAGGCTTCCAGGACGAGCTTTCGCCAATGGTTACGACTTGGATCTGGCTGAGTGTCTGATTGATACAATCCTACTTCGATGGCAACCTGATCACGGACTTCGACGAAGACAGCAGCAACCGCAGCGTCAAGAACCGCGCTGGGCTGCGACACAGTGTCTGTTTCGGTCAACAAGTATTTCGTTGCTGAATAAAGCAATCCGATTCGCTGTGAAGGTGACAGTGAATCGAAAAGTTGAATACCTGTCTGGTACACGGCCTCTTCTTCAACCCAGCCAACATCCACATGCAACAACAACGCGTCGATCATCGTATCGACCGCATTAGCGAAAAGGTTGGCTTCAGAACCCAAAAGGATCCTGTCGCCTCGGCTTGTATGCCACATCCCTAACCCCCGCCAGGAACACACCGAAAAATAAGCTCGGTATGCAAATGAATGAAATTCCTATCTATGAATACGCGACATCATAGTCGGTCTGAGCACGATGTTGAGAGGGCTAGAAAGATTCTTGATCGAACCAACAATTGCGACAAAAAAGAAAGCCCTAGCTAAATACTAGGGCTTGCGTTATCAGTTGATTCGACTAGCCGTTCACCACTTGCACTGCGTCGCAGTTTAGTATTTCGGTAGCGGCTAACGATTTTAGGATGCGAAACGAACCGCGTCGTCGGAGCGTGACCGTGGGCGAGGACGAACGGGCCCTGCATCTTTTGTCGGCGCTGCTGCAGATGCTGAATCGACACGGGTGAAATGTACATCCATTTGTGGATATGGAATTCCAATCCCAACGGCATCCAGCTGTCTCTTGACTTCGCTTGTCAAACTTTCAGTCATCGGCCAATAGTCTGCTGCGGCAACCCACATGCGCACTTTCCATTCAACCGCGCTGTCACCAAGATTCGCCATCACAACTTGGCCGCCACGACCATCGCCAGCAATCATTTGGCCAGCAAGAGAATCGACCGCTTTCTCGAGAGCGTTCCGCGTTTCATCCATCCCCGCGCTGTAGTCCACTCCAACAACGACTTCAATCCGGCGATGCGGATGGTAGCTGACGTTTTCAATGGTACCGCCGCTGATCGATCCATTGGGGACAATGATCCGGCGATTGTCGGGCGTGTCTAACGTTGTTGTGAACAAATCGATCTCGTTCACAGTTCCCGAAACACCTCCAGCATTGATGAAATCGCCGACTTTGAATGGACGGAAAACCATCATCAGGACGCCCGCAGCAAAGTTGCTGAGCGTTCCTTGAAATGCAAGTCCTACCGCGAATGTTGCTCCTGCCAGCGCTGCAGCAACACCACCCAGCGGAGCACCCAACCGAGACGCGACGGCGGCAAGCACACCGAGCATGATCGTGTAAAAGATCACGCGACCAATGAATCGGCCAAGCGTTTCATCAACCCGTTCGCAAATCGGCTTGCTAATGATTCTGGAAAGGTATTTTGCGACTAGGTAGCCAACAAAAACGACTCCCAATCCAATCGCAGCCGGAACCACCATCGGAAGAACACTTTCCGAAACGAACGCTGATAGTGCATCAACATCGCCAGAAAGAATTTTGTCAAACACACTCTCGGTACCTGCGTCCGCTAGAGGTGTTTGATTTGTCAATGATTCTAAATTCGTTGCCTGCACGGGTGATTCCTTCCTTGGAGGTGCCTGGACTTATACATACCCCGCCAACAAATGCTTCGTCAGCGGTCATGTTTTTATAGGAAACACCGTTCGTGGCTGTAAAGTCGGATGCGCGACATCAGACACCGCGCAAGACAACGTGGACTTTCGCCAGCGAAATACGCCTAATTCACGATAGGCAGCATCGACTTGGTTTCAGTTTCACCACTTGCCAGATCTGGATCTTCGTATTTGCTAGCGTCGAAATGGCGAGTATACGTACCGAAATCATTGAAAGCGTATTTCTTTGCCCAGCGATACACAAAGCTTCGCTCAGGAATTTCGTCACCAGGCTGATACTGGCTGCGGCGAGGTGTGACCGCCTCCAGTTCACCGATGACGGCTTTGCGAACCGTTGTATCGCGGGCACCGTGCTTGTCTGCAAGTTGGACCAACAAATCAGGTCGCTCCATGATCACGCAACCGCGCGTGTGCTGAGCGGTCAGTTCACGAAAGTCCCTCAAGAACTCTGATTCATTAAACGTTTGTGCTAGTGGCCGATCATCATGAATCGATTCGGTTGCCAATTGGATCACGGGGCACGGTTCAATATCACCCCAAGGTCCGACATGGTGTGTGAATCCTGTTGCCGCCGGACACAGTGCATTGCCCGCATCGTCGTGGTAGGCATCGATCACAACGATCGGTTTCGTCGCTCGCGTATCAACTACGAATTGACGTACACGTCGTTGTTCTTGACTGGACAACGAGAGCTGCGGATTCGGCACAGGGCCAACGGGTCGATAAATGTGGAACCAACAATACATCACGCCCATTTCGATCAGGCGATCAACCCACGCATCCTGAACCAAATCATCGATGTTCGTTTTACAAACGCTGGTGCAAACTCCCACCAACAAATCGTGCTTCAAAGCCGTTTCCAAACCCTGCATGGTCTTGTTAAGCACATCGCCGCGTCCCCGGCGCTCGTCGCTAATGATCTCGGTTCCCTCAACGCTAATCAGCGGAGTAACGTTGCCACACTTCTTCAGTCTCTGAGCGACTTCATCGGTAATGAAATGTCCGTTCGTAAAGACTTGGAAATAGACATCCTTGTTTTGCTCAAAGATCTTGATCAAGTCTTTGTGCATGAACGGCTCGCCACCCAAAATCCCAAAAAAGCTATTGCCCATCGCCTTGGCTTCTTTGACTGTTTTGTTGACCGCATCGAGTTCGATTCGATGTTGCTTCTCCGCCACATCCACCCAGCAACCCTGACATCGCAGGTTGCAGCTATTGGTCACGGACAGGTACAAGAACGGCGGAAAGAAATCTCCCTTTTTTAATCGACGTTTGTGTTTATGAACGCTTAGCAGTCCCTTCACACCCAGCATCCACACAGCCTTGGCAAGCAGCCGCTTGTTTGTCTCGAAAAGAAATCGTTTCGCAAGTCTGAAGTACATAGAGTGTTAAACGCTTGTTGAAAGAATCTTGGCCGCACCGAGTCGACACGATCGTGTTGGTTTTGGCGGATCCCATTATGCCCTGAATTCGATTTCGATGCGCCAGTTTTCGCGACTCAGTACATTGGCAAAAAGCGGGACATGCCGCTAAAGGGTCGTTGGCAGCCAAATCAACAACCAAATCTAGCCTTAAAACCCTGCGAGTTTTACCTTTCATGGGCCAAAACCTCGCTAGAAAACCCGGTTGTTAGGCCATGAATTGAGAATTTCGCCGCGTCCACCTCGCAGCGATGTCATGGCCATGATCGTCAGTGACAGTCCGTCAAGCTATTTGGACCAAAGCTCTTTTGGCGAACGGTTTTCTTTCTTGATCTCTTCGATCGCGGATTTTGCCGCGCGAACTACCGATTCATTTGGGTCTTGCAGCAGCGGGGTGAGGTAGGGAGTGCTTTTAGCTGTCCCAATCGACTGGAGTGTGGTGCACGCAGATTGTCGGTGGTATTCACTTTTCGCCTTCAGGCTGCTCCAGACCAATGGTTCCGCCCCTGTCCCCAGAGACCGCAATAGTTGGAGGGTAGCGTAGTTGAATTCAACATTGTGTTGGGCGACCAAACGATCCAATGCCTCGGGATCGTTGTGAAGCGTCACTTTCAATTTATCAACGAGCCAAGCAGACGATTTGCGGACTCTTGCTGAACTGTCCAGCTCCATTGTCTGAAGATGTTGCAAGGTCGCTTGGCTGCCAATCGACGAAAGAATCCGCATGACTGAAACACGCACCGATGGGTCTGAATGCTGCAATCCTTTCAATGCGATTTGCTCACCTTTGGCCCCCATATTAGAAAGCACAGAAAAGATCGGGTCGAAAGAATTCGTTTTTGGACTTAGCAATCGCTCCTCAAGCAACTCGTGCAATTTCGGGCTATCAGACAAAGCAACCAGGCCCTTCTTGGCCTCTTGAGGGTACTTATCAATCGTTTGCATCAACACCGTCAAATCAGCTTCACTAAAACCAAGCTTTGTCATGACCTGTAAACTTAAGTATCCCAAATCACTGCGTGGAACAGCTCCACTGCTCGACCGTACCTTAGCGGCGCGGAGCAGTACTGCATGAAGAGCGGACCGCAGTTCACTCTCATTGGAATCTTTGATTTCAGATATTGCCAACATCTTAAGGGCTTGTTGGAGCTGGGCTTCAGTTGCCGTTGGATTGCGCAGCGTCTCGATCGCATTTTTTGATATATCCTTCGAGGCAGCGATGTCAATGTTCTTCATTCCTTGCTCCGCGATACTTCTTACCTCGTAACTGGAGTGATTCAAGAACGGCGCAACCGACCCGTCACGTAAATCTGCAAGAATGGTCGCCATGCGTTTTACGAAGTCTTTATCGCGGACTGGATAAGTGCGAAAATCATTTGCAGCAGCGTGCAACAGCGTGCTGGATCCTGAATCGACCGACTGCCTGATCATTGAATCAGCTTCTTCCTTCAGTATCTGATTGTTTAGCAGGCCAATCGCGGACTTGATGGCGTCACTCTTTTGTTCAGCGTCCAACTCAAAGTCCCCAATACTTTCCATCGCAATGGATTGTTTAGAGAAATCACCTGACTGTAGATACAGAATCAATTCAGCCGCGCTGGCGGGCGCTACTGCAGGCGAAACTTCGACCAAATCATCTTCGTCAGCTTCTTTTCCGTTTGGGCCAACCGAGCGGATCGCAAAACGGTCATCATCGCTGACCGCATAGATCAATTGCCTGCGCCAACCGTCTCGCATGTTTTCCACCAAGGCGTTACCAACTTCTTGGGTTGGCAGCGTTCCATTCTCTTGCTCCCAAGCCACAACCAATTTCTCCGCAGAATGGATAGCGTGGTGCGTGATGAACGTATTCCAGTAGTTCTTTGGAATGCTGACCGACCGCCGGCGTGCTTTCTTGATTGCGTCAATGCAACGGGTGACTGTCGAATCATTCGGGTATCGCTTTGAGGCTTCAATTTCCCGGATGCCCTTTACCGTACCAACGGCACTCAAGGCGTCGTATAACTCCTGGCTACGAACTTTATTCTCAAGTCTCGCAAGCAGAATTGGTTCGACAAGAGGGCCCCGTTTCTCCAGCAACTTGGTTGGCAAATATTCAAAAACCCGAGGATCGTTCAGCATATCAAGTTGCTCAAACAACACTCTGTCATTGCGTGTACTGTGGACTGCGATGATTTCAAGGATCGCGGGAACATCTTCGTACCCCAATCCTCGATTCACGACGTCTCCAAGAACAGTAAAGCCTCGGTAGTTTCGTTTTTCGTTCGTTAAAACGGGCAACATCGGATCCAGAACCGACTGAAATGCGCCCTGTTTTTCCTTCAGGTCGTACAGCAAAGTCGTGAGCTCAGATGGATCCAATTGAGACCGATCTTCGAAGAACATCTGCAGCAATAATGGAACCTCCGCTTTGGTAACCCAACGCTGTAGAATCGGCATCGCCTTGCGCCGATAAGCAGACGGGATATTCAGCGATAAAACTGTGGCAACAACTTGTTCTCGCTGTTCGTCGTTTGGCTCGATTTTCGCAAGCGCTTCGATGGCTGCCGGTGATGTAACAGAATTCTTAATATTCGACAAAATCATCTGAAAGTCATCACCCTCCGGATCACTCGTATTGCTGGGCGCGGAGTTGTTTGTGCTTGTATTCGTGGTCGAAGTAGATGATCCTGCCGAGATGCCATTTCGCTCATTCACAATTTGCCGGGCCTTGCGCGCTGATGATTCAATTGAGCTCGCAAAGTCATTCATCCCTTTTTGCGCTCGAGCTATCTCATGAGTCAGTGAGGTCCGCCCAGACTCTCTTGCTTTTTGCAGTTTGGCTTGCTTGGTCGAATCAGCCTGAATGTAAAAAACAATCATCGTCACAACACCTATCAACGCGGCTCCCCCTGTCCCAGATAACGTCCAGAACAATGGGTCCTTCTGCAATGATCCGTACGAAACCGACTGTTGCGCAGCGCGCCTTGGTTCGTCTCGGATCAGCAAGATGATCAGGACAAGACCAATTGGAAATGTCAACAAGATCGTCAATGGAAAAGCCGAGCCCAAACAAGGCACCATCATCAATATTGCACCACCGAATGCGAATGCTGTGTAGCGCCCCATGAGCGCGGACAGTCCACCACTGAACTGAATGGCACCAAACACGAGACAGAGCGCCGTTGAGAGGTAGGTTAGTTTTTCGGCACTGTAGAAAAACTGATTCATGAACGCGCCGCCAGGAATGTCAACCATTCTTGTTACATCAGTCACCATCTCCACTGATGCTGCGGTTTGCATTGCATAATAAAGTGAAAGAATCGCATTGAAGGCACCATAGACCATCGTCAAAATTGCGAAGATCTGTAGCACGCTTGTTGGTTTGGACTGAGTTGTTTGCGGCACCCTATTCGGTGTCGCTGCTGTAGTCACTTGAGGACGGGTTGGCGCTGGCTGAGGCGCATGTGAATTCGCGGCTTGCACATTGGGCATCGCTGGAGCCGATGCAGGCGGCGGCGAAGGAGCCGGAGAAACGGGCGCGGGCGCTTGAGTAGATGATCCGGACGAAGGCGCCGCAGGGATCCAGTGCACCTGCTGACACTGTGGACAACGAACTTGTTTTCCAGCGTGAATGGTATCGACTCGAAATTGGAAATTACATCCACATACGATTTTTACATTCATACCCGTGGCCCACTAACTAGCAGCTTCACCTGCGAATCGCGATAAACATCGCTGAACAATTGCGAAAACAACCATGATACCGCTTCAGTTACACGATTGAGTCTATTTGTCCGTTTTTTCGAGGTGAGTGAGGCAGTCGGACCCTATCGGAGCTCCTGCGCTTGGAGTTTTCCGGTCAGCCAGATTTTTCGGCCGGAATCAGCAAACCTAGCCAATTACCCAACGGAGCCTCTCCTAGAATCGCAGTCCCATCGTTAGAATCTGCCAGGTTTGAATCGTCCCCGACGTGAATCTTCATCATCGGCAAAATGCAACTGAGTTGGCTTCTATCGTTCTTTGACAACAGCCCGTCTGCTGGTTTGCTGCGGTCGAAGCATGCGCCGTACATCATCGATTTCTTGGCAGGCGAATTCAAAGGTGACGGCGCGGTGAGCCGATCGCAAAGCGAATTGACGGAGTCGCTACGTGGCTACCTTGAACGGCTACGAGAATCGGATGCCGAATTGATGACCGGCACGGCTGAGCATTACATGGCAGATTGGTGCGGTAGCAAGAAACGCTTTCTGCGCCGATTCTTGGATGCCGATCACGCGGAACCGATGTACGAACTAACGGCGGCGACCGAAGACACACTTACATTCGTAGGTCAACTTTCGCGACGTGATCGTCGATTCGTTGGTACGGAATCGCGTCTGAAACGGATCATCGAAACGTTAAACGATCTGGCGCTGGGCGCGTCCGACGACGCAGAACAGCGGCTTGAACACCTGCGTGCCGAACGCGCAAGAATTGACCAGCAGATAGAAACGATCCAGTCCGGCGGCCCCGTTGCCATCTATTCGCACACGGCGGTTCGTGAACGGTTCGGCGATGCCATGACGGACCTTGTGCAACTGCAAGGCGATTTTCGCGCAGTCGAGGAATCCTTCAAAGAGATCACTCGCGATGTACAACAACGACAGCTTTTAAGTGATGATAGTCGTGGCCAGATTCTGGGCGACGCTTTGGACGCAGAAGAAGGATTGAAAGGCGAAGACCAAGGCATCAGTTTTGACGAATTCGCGCGACTGATTCTGTCACCGACCAAACAAGAACACGTGGATTCAATCATCCACCAAGTCACCAACATCAGCGCGCTCTCTGGCGACAATGAATCGCTGCAACGAATCCGTGACATGGTTCCTTCGTTGACCGCCGAAGCACGCAAGGTCTTGCGGACTTACCAACGATTGTCGACAACCCTGCGGCGTTTGCTTGACCAGGAAGTTCGCTCAGAACGTCAGCGGCTTGCCCAGGTGCTGGACGAAATCCGTTCGATGGCGGTTCGCATGTCCGATGACAACAATCGTGAGGATGCTTTTACTCTGGAAATCGACCACGCACTTGATTTGTCGCTGCCCAGCGAGCGCCGTTTCTGGAGCCCGCCAAAGGAGTTTGCGGAGGTTCAATTTGCAACTCACGAAACCAAGGATGAAGATCGTATCGCGGCGTTCACTGATCTTGCCATGATGAAATCTCTGGATTGGCACGGACTACGACAGCGCGTTTCACACGCCATCGATGAAGAACACGAAATGACACTCGCCAACTTGGTGGATGTCGGCGAGGAGTACTATGACGCGGTCGAAGTCATGGGGCTGATTCAGATTGCTCACGAAGACGGGCACTTCATTGATTTGGAACTCACCGAAACGATCCTGGTTCGACATGCGGATGGAACGATGGCAGAGCTGGAAATTCCTCGCGTGATTTTTTCTCAACTGGAGCCGAAGCAATCAGAACCGGCACAACACTCGCTCGCTGAGAACAATGAATAACCAAGACATGACGCGCAACGAACATCCATGCAAAGGCGAACGATCCGATGACTGACACCCTCTTTGAAGAACCAGCCGAAGTGAAGTCAGGCCGTCCCGAAAGCTTGGCGGCCATTCGCTTGCTGCAAGGCGTTGTGTACAGCAACGACAAAAAACCATGGGACCAGGTGCTGACCTATCGCAGCAATTTAGAAGACTATTTTGCGCGCGTCGGATTGGCGTTGGTTGTCGATGAAAATGACGGGCTCGCCTATTTGCGTCAGTGGTCGGATGACGAGCGAGATGCGATGGATGTTGTTTTGCCGCGATTGTTTCGCCGAACGCCGCTGAATTATGACGTCTCGCTTCTATGCGTTTTGCTGCGTGATGAACTGCGACGCTGGGAAGACGAAGATTTTGACAACACACGGTGCGCAGTGACGATCGATTCGCTGTTTGAAATCTGGAAAACAATGCAGCCCCGATCGATGGACGAAGTTCAATGCCGCAAATCACTGTCGGCAACGATGAAGAAACTGGAGCAGATGTCGTTCGTGCAAAAATTTGGTGGTGACGATGAATACGAAATCAAACGTATTTTGAAAGCACGACTTCCGATGGAAAAGCTAACGATGCTGCGAGATCAAATGAAAGACTACATCGAAAAGATCAACGCCACCGCCGAATCACCATCCGATGATGCAGAGCCAGCGCCAAGCGAGCAACCAGAGGTGACTCAAAACGATGAGTGATGTATTTGAGCTCCAGTCACAGCGACCAGGCATTCGTCTGCACCGGTTAGAACTTTTCAATTGGGGAACGTTCGATAGCGCTGATGGTTCTGTCTTTATAGCCAACCCGGAAGGCCGAACGGCGCTTTTGGTGGGGCGTAATGGCGCCGGGAAATCAACTTTGGTTGACGCTTTGTTGACACTGTTGGTTCCCAGTACGATTCGAAACTACAATGTTGCGGCAGGCGCAAAAAAGAAGGAACGCACGGAGAAAACCTACGTGCTGGGTGCTTGTGACCAGCAACTGGGCGACGACGGCGGGAACGTCTCCAAGCGTTACCTGCGCGGTGATGGCAAACACTACACCGTGCTGCTGGCGTACTTTTATGATGAAAACATCGACAGCGGATTTACCATCGCGCAAGTCTTGTATGCACGCTCGGATAGTTCAATCGAAAAGATCTATCTGTTCGCGGAAGGCAACCGAACGATCGAAACGGATTTAAATGGCCTGACGAAATCAGAAGGCCTGATCACGACGCTGAAGGCACGCGGTTTCCAGGCCACCAAGACGTTTACTGAATACCATGGTTGGTTTGTTCGCCGTGCTGGACTAAAGCAGCTGGCGATGGACATGTTCAACCAGACCGTGGCTGTCAAAGACATCCGCAGTTTGAATCAGTTCATCCGCGCTCACATGCTGGAACCTTCGGGCGGTCGTGAGCGAGTGCAGAAACTCGTCCAGCACTTTTCGGAATTGCGAGCCGCTCATCGGCAGCTTGTACGTGTTCGTGTCCAACACGATCTGCTGCTGCCGATCGAAAAGTTTGGCAATCAGTACAACCAATTCAACGGCGAACTAGTAGCCGCGCAGAAACTGGCCTTAGCAGCCGATCCGTTCTTTCGCCAAAAAATCATTGAGTTGGCAAAGCCGGAACTAGCGCGGCTGAATCAAGTACTTGAAACGCGAGAATCCAAACGCGATGCACTGAAACAGCAAATCGCCGATGCGAACGATCAGGCCCGCAAGCTGAAGAATGAGATCGACATGGCCGGTGGCGATCGCCTGCGCCAGATCCCGATGCTGATCGAACTTGAACAAACGCGATTGCGGCAAAAACAATCGAAACGCCAGGGTCTGATTGATTCGCTGTCAGCCTGTGGCCGCGATGACAAGATCGACAACGCGGACCAACTTGCGGGCGTTATCGATTCACTAAAAGTCCGACGTGATGAAATCAATGCACTAACGCGCCAACAGAACGAATTGCGCGATGATTTGGTGGTACGGCGCGCATCGCTGACGCGTTCTCAGAAAGAACACGTCGATGAATTGGAAATGCTGAAGCGTCGCCGCACGAATCTACCCGGTTCGTTCGCACGATTGCGCGCGATGATCTGCCAAGACTTGCGAATGCGCGAAGACCAATTGGTGTTCGCCTCCGAATTGATTGCCGTTTCGGAGGATCAACAGCCATGGGAATCTTCAATCGAAATGGTGCTGCGTTCCTTTGCTCTTAGTTTGCTGGTCCCTGATAAGTATTACCGCCAAGTCAGCAAATACATCGAACAGACGCGACTGGTTGATGGCAAGAGCGACCGACGGGCTCGTGGTCAAAAACTGGTTTACTTGCGGGTCGCCAGCGAGGTCGACAACGCAGCGACGCGAGATCGATTGCACGACCAGTCTTTAGTCCGCAAACTTCGTTTCCGCGATGGGCATACACTGGTTCCTTGGGTGACGCAGCAAGTTGAAACTCGTTTCGATTACCGGTGTTGTGAATCAATCGAAGAATTTCATGAAGCACCTCGGTTGGCCATCACCAAAAACCGTCACGCCAAATTTGGAAGTTCGCGTCATGAGAAAGATGACCGAAACAAAATGGTCGACGCCAGCCAATACGTTTTGGGCTGGGACAATCAAGCCAAAAAGCGTCGGTTGGCAGAAGCGATTGATGCGTTGCAGATTCAAATCAATGAATTGAATTCGCAAGTCCAGGCATGTGAATCACAAATCGCTACGCTTGCTCGCGAAGCGGTGGCGATCGACCGATGCTTTCAGGTGCGAACCTTTGACGAGATCGATACCCAAACGCACATTGCTGCCGTCGCGGCTTTGGAAGCCGAACGCAAGGCACTTGAGTCCAACAACGACAAAGTCCGTGTGTTGAAAGATCGCTTGGCCGAAGTTGAAAAGCAGGCCGATACGCTTGGCAGTCAGCGTGATGAAATCGTCCAACAAATCGGCACACTGAAACGAGAAATTGAAAGCGGCAAGAAGCTGGTTAACGTCGCTGAGTCCAAGCTTGCTAAGATGAAATCGGATGGACGGCTTGAGCGAGCTACCGCGATGTTCGACCAAATCCAACAGGCTCTGGGCGATCCACCGCTATCCTTTGACGACATGTTTGATCGCGAGGAAAAATTCAAAGAGAAACAGCAGGCAGCGATTTTTCGGTTGCGTGCGGTGCTGGAGCCTATCGAAAGCAAGCTGACCAAGGCGATGGGTGACTTTTTCAAAAAGTGCCAAGAGGAACGCGACGACTTGGATGCCAGTGTTCAGTCTTTGCCTAGCTTTCTCGCCAAACTTGACGCCATTCGCCGTGAGGATTTACCACGCCATGAATCACGTTTTAAAGATCGCCTGAACGACACGGTTACAAAAGAAATCGGGGTCTTTCATAGTGAGCTTCAAGCCGAAGGACGCCAGATTCAAAGCAAGATTGACGAACTGAACGAGGCGTTGCGCGAATTGCCGTACAACGACGGGACGTTCATGCGACTGGATGTACGGCCGGTCAAGAATCCGGAGATCAACGATTTTCGCCAATCGCTGCGATCATGCTTGGATGACTCGTTTGATGACACAGAGGCGTCGCGCGAAGCCAGATTCAAACGCATCGAAACTTTGATCAGCCGCCTGAGCGAAGAATCAACGTGGCGAGATCGTGTGATCGATGTTCGTCGCTGGTACGATTTTGGTGCCTGTGAGATCGATGCCGAAAGCGGCGACACTCGCAGTTACTACGAAGACAGTAGCGGGCAATCTGGCGGTGAGAAAGCCAGACTGGCGTTTACGATTTTGGTGGCGGCGATCGTTTACCAATATGACTTGGATTTATCCGGCAACGACACGGGTGGATTTCATTTTGTTGTCGTGGACGAAATGTTCTCCAAGATCGACGATCGGTTCGCGTCCTATGCATTGAAACTGTTCGAGCGGTTTGGATTGCAGTTGATCATTGTTGCTCCGCTCGATGCCAAGGCGCGTGTCACGGAACCTTATGTCCAGTATTACTTGCAGATTTTAAAGAACGACAAAACGTACCAATCGCAGTTGGTCACGATGACGGCACGAGAGTACGAAGCCGTCATTGCGAAAGCCAGTAAAGCCAAAACGTCGTCCAAGAAAAAAGCGAAAGTAATCAAGCAAGACACTCCCTTGTTCCAGTAGTTGAATTCTGCCGGTGCCTACAAGATGACTTCAAATCAGTTGCTTTACTCTCCACTGCAAGCCTGACAACGACTTGCCTACTGCCATGCAGAAACCGAAATCACCGATCGCGACACCTGATGACATCTTGGCCAAGGCATCTCGTAAGTGGAACGATTTCATCAAAGCGAGAGTGGCGGGAACCGACGACGGCTTTTTTCCGATCCAATTGAACGGTTTGCGTTTCAAGCCCAGCAAAGGTGCAACGCTGCACGACATGATATCGGCGGTCACGCTGTTGGACTCCAAATCCAAGACTTCTCTTGGCTATGGTTACACTGTTGAGAAACAGCGCAAGAGTTTTCGCGATTGGGGACAACAAAACACGCCGGTCGCGGTAACGATCGATACCGAAGACGATTTCGTCAGGCTGCTAAACAAACATGATGAACTAACACGCACGGAAACAACCTGCCGACTGGTTCGTGAGAAGTTTCCAGTTTTGGAGTCGTGGCTTCACGAAAGAGCGTCCCGACTACACACTTATACGGACGTAATTGAACCCTGCTTGTTGGTTTGCCAACGGATCGCGGATCGCCCAGTACCCAACTGTTTCTTGCGTGAGTTGGATGTGCCAGTTGACACCAAGTTCATTCAAAAGAACGAACGGTTGTTGCAGCATTGGCTAGACAAGATTTTGCCAGCCTCCGCCATCGCCCATGACGAAACAGGATTCTCGCGGCGATATGGTTTGCGCGACGGTTTGCCCCACCATCTGATTCGAGTCTTGGATCCTGCGCTCCAATCGGAACTGGGTTTGCCATTCGATGAACTTTCAATTCCGATGCGATATCTAAGTGCGCTGCCGGTGGCAGATTGTCGAGTCATCATTGTCGAAAACCGCACCAACTTGTTAACGTTGCCCGCGATTGATCGTGGAATCGCACTCGGTGGTGTCGGTGATGGAGTGACTCGGCTGCGCGACATCAGTTGGCTTGTGGATTGTGATGTCGTGTATTGGGGCGATGTCGACGTGGATGGGCTACGCATTTTGTCCAACATGCGAAAAATCCTACCTGGTCTAAAAAGCATGCTGATGGACGATCAGGCGCTTGCCCAACATGAAAACCAAATGGTCGATGGCAACGGCAAATTGCTTGCTCCGATCGGGATCTTGACGGATTCTGAAAACGCAGCGTTGGCCAAGTGCGGCAAGGAAAACCTACGTCTTGAACAAGAAAAGATCCCACGCGATGCGGTGTCTGCGGCACTTTCGCATTCATTTGGCTTAGAATAGCCGTGCCTCCGTCGCCCTCCCACGTTGGCGGCGAACTACGAAGTCACTACTCCATAGCCCACCATGAATCGCAAACATTTTTACTTGCTGCTCAGCGCCGCGTTCGCCTCTCTGGCTTCGCAAACCATTCGCGCCGAAACTCCGCCACCCAATGTGGTTGTGATTTTCATTGATGACATGGGCTATTCGGACATCAACCCGTTTTTCAATAATCGCTATCGCACGCCGAACCTGAATCGGATGGCCGCTGAGGGTCGAAAGTTCACTGACTTCTGTGTGTCATCTGCAGTCTGCAGTGCCTCGCGAGCAGCGTTGTTGACCGGTTGTTACCATCGCCGCCTTAGCATTTCTGGCGCGCTGGGGCCCAAAGCGAAGGTAGGCTTGAACCCGGACGAAGTCACCATCGCGGAAATTTGCAAATCAAAGGGATATGCAACTGCGGCGTTTGGCAAATGGCACTTGGGGCACGATCCAAAGTTCTTGCCACCATCGCAAGGATTCGACCAATACTACGGCATTCCGTATAGCAACGACATGTGGCCGTTGCACCCGGCGTCAGTTGCAAAACGAAAAGACAATCCGAAGGCTTCGATCCCATGGTCGGAGCTACCGATGATTGAAGGAACCAAGATCGTCAACGATAAAATCACGCCTGAAGATCAGAAACAGATGACAAAGGAGTTTACAAATCGGGCCGTCGACTTCATCAAAAACAGCACCGACAAACCGTTCTTTTTGTACCTGCCACATCCGATGGTCCACGTACCGCTTTATTGTTCTGACGAATTTCGCGGCAAGAGCGGAGCCGGGTTGTTTGGCGACGTCGTGATGGAAGTCGACTGGTCCGTTGGCCAGATCCTAGCAGCCATCGAAGACATCGGCGTCGAACGTAACACCCTGGTGATCTTTACAACTGACAATGGCCCATGGCTTTCGTATGGAAACCATGCGGGCCAAGCGGCGCCGCTGCGTGAGGGAAAAGGCACGATGTTCGAGGGCGGCTATCGCGTTCCAACGCTGATGTGGTGGAAGGGAAAAATCCCCGCTGGGACAGAATGCGACCAGTTATGCAGCACGATCGATGTCTTGCCAACGGTTGCGAAGTTGATCGGAGCCGATTTGCCAAAAAACAAGATCGATGGCAAAGACATTCGACCATTGATGTTTGGCGAGAAAGACGCCAAATCTCCTCATGATTATTTTTACTGTTACTACAAAGGCGGCGAACTGCAGGCGGTACGTAACGAGCGTTTCAAGCTGATGTTCAAGCATAAATACCGAACCCTGAACGGTCATCCTGGCGGTTTCGGCGGACGACCGATTCCATACAAGCAGGCCGAAATCGGACTGTCACTTTTTGATTTGGACAACGATGTATCTGAAAAGAAAAATGTGATCAAAGAGCACCCCGAAGTAACCAAAGCCTTGCAGGCTGCCGCGGAAATTGCACGTGAACAACTTGGCGACAAACTCACCAAACGTAAAGGCAGCGAGAATCGCCCCATTGGCAAAATCAAAACCGGCGACGAGCGTCTACCACTTCGCTGGGAATGAACCGCGGTTGCCCAATCAGACGCTAACCGCAACGGCTAGCCCGCCGATCGGCGCCAAGCAGCTCTCTGTGTTTTGATGCCAACACGTTTCGTGATCGTGTTCCACTGCTTGGAAATGGCAAGCAACGTTTGCTTGGGATCAGCCTTGTTGGCAAGGCCTTCGATGATCCCACGGTCAAGCGTTTGGTAGTACTCAGCCGCATCGATCAACTGAAGTGGTGGGACGGTCACGGCCGTCTGCAAGCGGCCTTCCAACCATTGCTGATAGCCGCTGGTCTGTTTTTGCGTGCGCTCACTTGATTGAATATTCGATCGACGCACTGTTGAAAAACCAGGCAAGTTCTGGCGAACCGTTTCGCTTCCTTCGCCACCCGATATCCATGAAATGAACTGCTTGCTGGCCGCTGTTTGCCGACACGAACTTGCCAAGCAAGCCACTGGCGTCATCGGATCCAACAGGATTCGGTTTTCACCTTGTGGGCCAGGCAGATTCGAAACAAACAACTGTGATTCAGCTGCTTTGCTAGCCGGCTCGATAGCGATCCCACCGTCCAGCGACCCGTCCTGGAGCTCTGTCCAAATTTGGGTCGGTGTCTTAGCAGCGCCCGAGTATCGCGAAACCGTTTGCTGCATTTGATCAAGCACGGCAACGTATTCGTCCGACTCCAACAGCGGCTGCATTGTATCACGCTCGAAAAGCCATTCGGATTCAATACTGGAAGCAGCTCGCCAAAGGAACATCGCCGCGCTCCAACCTGGAGCCAGCGGTTCCGCCGCCTTGCCATCGACTTTCTGAACCCACTGGTCGTACTGATCCCAAGTCGTGATTGGATCCGTTTCCTCTGCGGTCACCAACGCAGGAACTTGTCCCCCGAGCGGCATCACCGTGGGGTTGCCGTCGTAGTCGGACTGAGTATGACAGGCCTGCAGCAAATCGCCTGACTGTTCTCCCCATGCCACCAAGTCTTCATCGCGAAACGCCAACAGTTGCTCGTCGGCGAACAAGCCTGCGACGGCCATCAGCGGGATGATCACCACATCGCTCTTGGAAGATTTTTCAGCCAGATCGTTCGCCCACGTTGTGGGATCAACGCGGCTCAGCGGCGATACCATGATGTTCAATTGCTGTTCAACGACAGCTGCCCAGCTACGTTTCAGTCGTTCAGCATCTTCATCCGATCCAACATAAGTGACACGAAGCGGTACATCACGCCGAATCGAGGAAACGTCACCGGTCGGTTGGGCCTTTTTTTTCTCCTTGCCGCATCCAGATATCAACACTGCCGAAGAAGCAACCAGCATTTTACGTCGACTGATTGAAAGTGAATCATTGAATTTGGACACGGCTGAGTCGTCTTCTGCAACAGGGAAAATTAAGCCAAATGAGGCGGGTGGAATTGATCGGGTTGTTTGGGCTTCCGGCATTACGCACTATAGTGCTGGACTGTTCGCGGGTGGACCAGGACGATTTTGCTCCGGGTGGTTCCGCGTTATTTACCTTTTCATTGCCTGTGAGCCCATCATGAGTCGCTACCTAGGAATCGACGTCGGAACGAGCGGTACAAAAACATTGCTGATCGATGAATCTGGAAAAGTCATCGCAGAAGCCAATGCCGAGTATCCGCTGCACACACCACGACCAGGATGGACCGAACAGGATCCGGAGGATTGGTGGAACGCGACGGTCAAAACTGTTCGTGCCGTGATAAAAAAATCCAAAACCAAACCTGCAGAAATCAAAGCAATTGGGCTCAGTGGTCAAATGCATGGCTCCGTCTTTTTAGACAAAAAAGACAAAGTCATTCGGCCTGCCTTGCTGTGGAACGATCAACGAACAGAAGCCGAGTGTAACGAAATCACTTCGTCAGCTGGAGGCCGCAAAGCGTTGATCAAAATGGTTGCGAACCCAGCTTTGACAGGGTTTCAAGCACCCAAGATCTTGTGGCTCAGGAATAACGAAAAGCGAAATTTTGATCGCTTAGCAAAAGTTCTATTGCCGAAGGATGAAATTCGACGGCGATTGACAGGCGGTTATGTCAGCGAAGTCAGCGATGCGAGCGGAACTTTGCTGCTGGATGTCGTCAAACGAAAATGGTCAACAAAATTATTGGGCAAGCTGGACTTGGACAAAAGTCTGCTGCCAGAGGTTGTCGAAAGCGATGAAGTCACTGGAACGTTAACCGCTGCAGCCGCCAAGAAACTTGGTTTGACAACGGACTGCAAAGTCGTAGGCGGCGCGGGTGACTGCGCGGCTGGCGCCGTGGGCAACGGTGTTGTCAAGAAAGGAATTCTTAGCACATCGATCGGCACAAGCGGTGTGATGTTCGTTCATAGCGACGAACCTCAATACGATGCTGACGGACGACTGCATACGTTTTGCCATGCCGTCAATGGAAAGTGGCACATGATGGGCGTGAACCTGACCAGTGGTGGCTCGCTTCAATGGTGGGTCGACAATGTGCTGCAGGGCTTGGCGGGAGTGGCAGCCAGCAAACGCTACGACGTCGCCACCGCCGAAGCCGCCAAAGTACCTGCAGGGAGCGATGGCTTGGTATTTTTGCCCTACCTGAACGGTGAACGTACGCCCCACGCCGACCCCAGTGCACGCGGTAGTTTCGTGGGCATGAATTTGACCCACACGCGTGGGCATCTTACGCGGAGCGTGATGGAAGGTGTCACGTTTGCACTGCGCGACAGCCTAGCAATCATTCAGTCGCTAGGGGTTCCAGTCAAACAGATCCGTGCTTCGGGCGGTGGTAGCAAAAATGATTTGTGGCGACAAATGCAGGCCGATGTTTTCGGCAAAAAAATCACCACACTCAAGGTTGAACAGGGACCAGCTTATGGCGTCGCGTTGCTGGCCGCAGTCGGTGATGGGGCCTACAAGTCAGTTGAATCGGCCTGTCAGGCGACGCTGGAAATTGCTGCTCAAACTTCAACCAAGCGTGCTGACGTGACAAAGTACAACAAGCTTTTTCCTGTCTACCGTGAACTGTATGGACAACTGAAAGAGTCCATGGCGGCGCTGGCTGAATACCAAGCATCGTAAAATCGTGACGGGAACGAACTCGGTAGTTGGCAACGAATCAAAAAGACAAACGGTAGACAGATGACAGACTTCTTTGCCGCACCGGCTGACCCTGATTCGCTGCTCACAAAAGCTGCTGGGCCAACGGGAAAGCTCCCGCTAACAGATGAAATCCTGCGCTCATGGAGCAGCGGTGATCTGTTTGGACTGACGCAAAGTGTGGGAATGGGGTTTGATCCGCGACGCGTTCTGGGTGATCAATACTTGATCCTCAGTACTCAAGGCGGTGTTCGGAATCCCGATGGTTCCCCCGTCGCGCTCGGATACCATACCGGACACTGGGAAGTCGGTTTGTTGGTGCAGGCTGCAGCGGAACAAATCGAGTCTTTTAAGGGTGTGCCATTCGCTGCATTTGTTAGTGATCCGTGTGATGGTCGCAGCCAAGGCACGCATGGAATGTTTGACTCGCTTCCCTATCGCAATGATGCCGCGATTGTGATGAGACGTTTGATTCGCTCGCTGCCGCAGCGAAAAGGAGTGATTGGTGTTGCAACATGTGACAAAGGCCTGCCCGCAATGATGATGGCGCTGGCTGGCTGTGGCGACTTGGCTAACGTTTTGGTTCCTGGAGGCGTGACCTTGCCTCCTACTGTTGGCGAAGACGCTGGCAAGGTGCAAACCATTGGTGCCAGATATAGCCGAGGCGAAATGTCACTCGAAGAGGCTTCTCTAGAAGGCTGCCGTGCTTGTGGTACGCCGGGTGGCGGTTGTCAGTTTCTGGGCACCGCTGCAACCAGCCAAGTGGTTGCCGAAGCGCTCGGGATGACCGTACCGCATGCAGCACTGGCCGGTAGTGGGCAACCCATTTGGCTACAAATGGCGCGCGACTCGGCCGCGGCTTCGCACAACATGGTTTGTAATGGGACGACGATCAGCGATATCATCACCGATGATGCGATCTACAACGCAATGTTGATTCACGCCGCAGTTGGAGGCAGCACAAATTTACTGCTGCACATTCCCGCCGTCGCTGCTGCCGCTGGACTGCGACGTCCCAGCGCCGACGAATTTCGGCGCGTCAATCAGCTTGCACCAAGATTCGTGGACTGCTTGCCAAACGGACCCGTTGGCCACCCAACGGTGCGAATGTTCCTAGCGGGAGGTGTTCCCGAAGTCGCATGGCACCTCCGCGAACTGGGCCTTTTGCGAGCCGATGCCATGACTGTTTCGGGCATGACTTGGGACGAACTCTTGGACCAATGGCACAACAGCGACCGGCGCGCAGCTTGTCGCGAGCGCCTGATCGCTGCTGACGGTATCGACCCGGATACCGTGATCATTCCACCAGCCACAGCAAAGCAGATGGGGCTGACCAGTACTGTCTGTTTCCCCACTGGAAACTTGTGCCCAGAAGGTTCCGTAATCAAAAGCACATCCATCGATCCCTCAGTGATTGATGAAGACAACTTTTATCGCAAACGTGGCCCAGCTCGAGTCTTCAATCGTGAGCGTGATGCGATTGCAGCAATCAAAGGCCAAACGGATCAACCGATTCAAGCTGGCGACGTGATCGTCTTGATCGGACGGGGCCCCATTGGCTGCGGCATGGAAGAAACGTACCAGATTACTTCCGCGCTAAAGTATCTTTCATTTGGAAAAGAAGTCGCTCTGGTTACGGATGCGCGGTTCTCAGGTGTCAGCACTGGCGCCTGCATCGGCCACGTTGGCCCAGAGGCGTTGGCCGGCGGGCCGATTGCCAAAGTTCGCGATGGTGATGTGATCGAAATCGAAATCGATCGCAATGAACTGGTTGGTACGGTGAATTTGATTCAGTCAGCCAGCGGCGAACCTGCTGAACAGCTATTAGCAAACCGAACACAGCATCCGGACTTGGCCGTGGACGCCAACGTCCCCGATGACACGCGTTTGTGGGCGGCACTGCAACAGGCCGGCGGTGGAACATGGGGTGGATGCACTTTCGAGGTGGACAAAATCATTGAAACGCTCGACGCTGGCAAAAAGGCTCTGGAAGCACGGCAATAAACGCAATCGCTGGAGCTGCCGAAACTCTTGACGAGGTTGTAGGCGGTATCAAGCATATTTTTAGTTTGCGCAGGTACGGCACTCTTCCTTGCTCTAGCCCAGTTTGCTAAGTTCTGAAGATGGATTTACTTGCTTCGGGATTGGATGACGCCCCCATTCAGCCAGCTTCAACTGGCGTGATGTTGCTGTTCGCATTCGTAATGATGGCGACTTACGTTGGCGTTGCGGTCGAACGGTTTCACAAGACGGTCGCGGCACTTTGCGGCGCCGTTGTCTTGGTCGTGCTAGGGTTGTCGCTGGGTCTATTCGAGTACCCAAAGCTCTATGACTTCTTGAAAGAAGACCTGAACATCTTTGGAGTGATCATTGGCACAGGCATCCTGGTCGACGTGGTCGGCAAGAGCGGCTTGTTTCACTTTCTAAGCATGTGGATTGTTCGCCTAACGGGTGGCCGCGCAACGACCTTGTACATGACGCTTTGCTTCGTCACGTTTTTGTTCGTTGCCGTATTAACGATCGTCCCAGCGATGCTGATCTTGTGTTCGTTGGTGTTGGTGATCTGCCGATCGCTTGACTACAAACCGATGCCACTGCTACTAAGTGTCGCCATTTGTGCCAACAGCGGCGCCATCGCAACCTTTGCCAGTGGATTGCCGAACATCATGATCGGAACGGCAGCCGACGTTCCCTACATGCATTTCATCAAAGTATCGTTGCCGTACGCGTTTGTCAGTTTGCTGATCGCGATCGCCGCGCTGCGGTTGTTCTTTCGAAACGACTTGCCTTGGAAGCAAACACAAGAAGAAAAGGATGCGTTGCGGGCCCAGATCGAAACATTTGATCCGTGGGCGATGGTTGATGACAAACGAGTGCTGTTTCGCAGCGGCGCGATATTGGCAGCGACAGTGATCGGGTTTGTATTTGCACAAAGCCTGGGAGTCGGCATGGATTTCATCGCCATGGTCGGCGCGACAGCGGCGTTAATCTTTGCGGGCAAAGGAGTCGAAGACGCGATTCACAAAGTCAATTGGACCGTGATCCTGTTCTTCATGGGACTGTTCGTGATCATTGGCTGCGTCAAACAAACCGGTGCGCTTTCCGTGGTCGCACAGCAAGTGATTGACGTGTCCGGCAACGAACTCAGTCTGTTGATCCCATTGCTAGGCGCGTTTTCTGCTGTTGCCAGTTCAATTGTGGATAACATTCCCGTCGCTGCAACGTTGATCCCTATCGTCAAAGATATCGGTGCAAGCGGTGTTGAAGTCGAATCGCTTTGGTGGACACTGATCATCTGTTGCAATCTTGGTGGCAATGGGACGCCGATCGGATCGATATCATGCGTGATTGCAATCTATGCGTTAAAGAAAGAAGCAAATGTGCACGTTGGCTGGGGGACATTTTTGAAGCTCGGCGGTACGATCATGCTGGTCCAAGTTGCTGGTGCGATCTTGTACGTAATGTTGGCAAATTCCCAAGGCTGGATTCCACCGCTGGATTCAGTTGCAACTGGACACTGAGAGAATCAGATGAGTAGTGAATCAGAGCCAACCGATTTAGATCGTGATGTCGACGCAGCGATGCGCATGTTTGAAAAATCAAAGGTCGGCAATTCGGCTCCAATCATCAAAAAAACGCCTGAACGCGCTTTGGTCGTTTTTGATGGCTCTGACCAAGACGCCAGTGGTTTGGCGGCAGCCAAGTTTTTACGTGAACGACATGATTGCGAAGTCTATCTGCTGGACGCCCGAGAAACGAAATTCGACCAATTGGACTTGGCGACTCAGGCTTCCGATGAGGTTCATGAAGGTCGCCCGCTGGCGCAATCCGAGGGAGAGTCCTATGACTCGATCCTCCGCGCGGTCAGCGAAAACAAAATCGATTTATTGGTCGTCCCGTGTCCGTTCGGTCGATCGTTCGAGAATGTGGGTGCCGACAGTGTTGGTACTGTGATTGACGTCTTACTGGCGCGGTGCCCTGCAGCGATGCTGGTGCTGCGGCGCGATGACCAACCGCTAGCAGAGTGTTGCCAACGTGTGTCGATGATCGTTGGCAGCGAGTGTGACGTTGAAGACAAAGCTGCGGCTTGGGCATTCGGATTCGCTGGTGAAAAGGCAACTGTGACGCTTGATTTGGTGGTCGAGAAAGAACAATTCGAGAACATTCGGTCGATTGTTGAAGCACTTTCGCCGGATGCTCAATTGGATCCCGAGAAGTTCAGTGATGCCCTAACAAAAACACACCAAGACATTCATGGTGCGATGGCGAAAACGGCATCAGCAAGCGGGCTGAGCTACTCATTGCGTCCACAAGCCGGTGAGGTCGCACCACCGAATCCACTGGACGATGACTCTAAGCTGTTGTTAGTCATGCCACTGGAAGTCGACGATCGATTTGGTCAAGGATTCGTCCAAGATCGAATTCGACGCAGCCCCCATCCTGTGCTCGTCGTTCCTGGACACGTGAAAGCGTAGACGGACCGTCTTCGCTGATCGCGACGCTACGCTTCGAATACAATCGCATGATTCGGAGCAATCTGATCAGCGGGCACCGACCGCCGAGAATTCAAGACTTGATTGCCGGTAATGCCATGGCCAATCATCTGTTCGCTGTCAGCGTCCTGACAAAGCCGTACCGCGACGGTCGCAAATGCTGCTTCGTTCTTATACCGAATGACATACAAATCAGTCGCTTGTTCGACTTGAATTTCGATATTGCTGTCGCAAATAAGGTCGCTGGAAACCCATGCCTTTCGCAGTGCAATCAAACTTTGGTACCACTGCCGCATATCGCCGTTCCCCTCGCTTGCGCTACCGATTTTTGAACTCCGGAACGTCTCTGGATCGGTTGGTAATCTTCCTGAACTCCAATCGTGCTGTGGGTATTCGGCCTTGCGACCGTTGACGACGGCACGGCGTAAATTTTCATCACCAAAATCGACAAAGAATTGAAATGGGTTTTCGCAGCAGAACTCTTCGCCCATGAACATCATCGGAATCGCGGGGCTTAAAAACAGCAATGCTGCTGCCGCCATTTGAAAGTCGTTGCCCGCGATTTGGTGCAAGCGTTTTCCAGTTGGGTGATTGCCAATAAAATCGTGATGCTGAATGCAGTAGATCAAACCACCTGTGTCGACTCGCTGTGTAGGCTGGCACCGACCTCGCTGCTCCCGCAATGTGCCTTGGTAGACGTAGCCATATTGCAACGTTTGTTGAAGGTCAGTTGGCTTGTATTCGCGGTGACACAAATGTTGGCCAGGTTGCGAAACAGCAAACACGCTGTGGACAAAATCATCACACCATTGGCCATCAAATCCGACACCACCATTCTCGCGCGGTTGCGTCATCTCTGGGTCATAGACATTCGATTCTGCAATCAGGATTGCACGGCGTCCACAAGCGGCTGAGAATTCTCGAATCGCATCGCTCATTTGTTTGACGATATGAATTTCGCTGTCATCGCCGATGCAATGAATCGCGTCCACACGCAGTCCATCGATGTGATATTCATCAAGCCACATCAGTGCATTGGCAATAGCAAAACGCCGAATGTTCGCGCTTGCTTCTTTGTCATCAAAATTGGGCGCGTCACCCCAAGGAGTTTGATGACGCGACGAAAAATAATTTCCGAACTCGCTCAGGTAGTTTCCTTCAGGCCCCAAATGGTTGTAGACCACGTCCACGATAACAGCGACGCCTTTTGCGTGAGCAGCATTCACAAACTGACGTAGTTCATTCGGCGTGCCGTAGTTCGCGCTTGGTGCGAACAAGTTGACGCCGTCGTAACCCCAGTTCCAACCACCAGGACACGCGGCCAACGGCATCAACTCGATTGCCGTGATGCCCAAGCCAACCAGTTCGTCCAATCGATCAATCGCTGCGAGGTAGGTTCCTTGCTGGGTAAAGGCTCCCAAATGCAATTCGTAAATCACCAAATCGCGGCGGTCCACACCCTGCCATTGGTTATCCGTCCAACCAAAGTCACGATCCACCACTTGGCTTGGCCCGTGGACACCATCGGGTTGGAACCGCGATGCAGGGTCTGGTCGGCGGGCCCCACCGCTTGGCTTGACCCAGTAAGTGTCCCCTGGGCTGACGCCAGGAATCGTGCCAACATGAAATCCCTCTGCTGTTTTTTCAAGCAGTTCTTCGCGGTCGGATTCTGGCAAAACAATGGAAATCTGTTCGCATCGATCAGCAAAAACGCAAAATCGCGTGCTGCCATCTTTCGTTGGATGCGCGCCGAACCATTGGTGGACCAGTCGATCTGGAATATCATTGGGACACATTGATGTCGCACCTTGATTTTATGTTCAACGAAATGGAAACCCGAATGAAGTTGCATTGGATTTTGTCGATCGCCGCCGCCGTTGCATTCATTTACTCGCCAACTGTTCACGCCGAATCCAATTCGATTCGGATCGCAACTTATAACGTATCTCTTTACGGTAAAAAGGCGGGGCAGATCCGAGAACGCTTGAGCGATGGCGAAGACCAACAAGCAACCGACATTGCGAAGATCGTCCAAACAGTCCGGCCCGACATTTTGTTGTTGAACGAACTGGATCACGATGCCGATTCGGCGACAGCAAAATTACTCGCCAAGAAATTCTTTGCGAAAGATCATGGATCGCTGCAAGGAATCGATTACCCGTATGTCTATTCGGCCGCCAGCAACACGGGTGTCGATTCAAAACTAGATCTGAACAACAACGACCAACTAGGTGAACCGACCGACTGCTGGGGATTCGGCGTCTACCCAGGTCAGTATTCCATGGCCGTGTTCAGCACCTACCCTTTGGACGTTGAAAAGATTCGTACTTTCCAAAAATTCTTGTGGAAAGACTTGCCAGGTGCCCTTCGTCCTGTCGATCCGCAGTCCAAGCAGTCGTACTACGACGATGCAATCTGGGACCGCTTTCGGTTGTCCAGCAAGAATCATATCGATGTACCCGTCATCGTATCCAAAGACTACGTCGTACACATTTTGGCTAGCCATCCCACGCCACCCGTTTTCGACGGCCCTGAAGACCGAAACGGTTGCCGGAACCACGACGAAATCGCATTTTGGAATCATTACTTGAGCGATGGTGCGGAGAAATTAAGCGATGATCAAGGTCGCGTCGGTGGACTTGCTCCCCAAGAACGGTTTGTGATCATGGGTGATTTGAATTCCGATCCTGTCGATGGTGATAGCCAGCGAGATGCGATCAATGACTTGATTGGGCACAAACGCGTGCATGATCCGTTGCCCAAGAGCACGGGAGCGGCAGGCGATGCGAAGGGCAAAGCAGCGGCTAGGCAGAAAGGCGATCCATCGACGGACACAGCAAACTTTGGTGGAAATTTACGAGTCGATTTTGTCTTGCCAAGCCAGACCATGAGCGTCCGACGCTCCGGTGTGTTTTGGCCCAAGTCCGACGCTTTGAATCGTAAACTGATCGAAGCCAGCGACCATCGCATGGTTTGGATCGAGGTCGAATTGCCATGATTGAATTTTCATGACGCGCCGCGTACTTTTTATGATCAACAGCATGGCCGGTGGTGGCAGTGAACGCCAAACCGCCCTGCTGCTTCAACACTTGGACCGCCAAGCGTTCGAGCCCGAATTGTTCTTGACGCATCGCTCAGGACCGCTGCTTGGTGAGATTCCCAGTGATGTCAAAGTACATTCGTTTGACGATGCACCACCTTCGTCCGGGCTGTACTACCCAGGCAAAGAGCTGCGTCGTCAGATCCGCTACGTCATTGATCTGATACGACAACGATCAGTGGACGTGATCTATGACCGAACGTTTCACATGACGCTGTTGGCAGGACCGGCCGCACACGCAACAGGAGTGCATAATGTTTCGACCATTGTCAGCCCTCCGCATGTGGCATTGCCGATGGTCGAAAAAAAGTTTGTCTTCCTGAAGCGTAAGAGACTATCGAAAGCGTATTCACAATCGGGTCAAGTCGTCGCTGTTAGCAAACAAGCTGCGCTGTCGGCGGAAGCCTACTACGGTTTGCCAAAAAGTTCCGTGCAAGTGATCTCGAATCCTGTCGACCTGGAACGAGTCCGTGCCAAATCACTGCAACCTGCCGATCCACCGATCACACGCCAAGAAAATCGAATTCATTTGGTTGTCGTTGCCCGCATGTCCGAAGAAAAAGGGCACGCAGATTTTTTGGCGGCTCTCCAGCAAACGGCAACGCGATGGCCCCAGACGACACCGATGCTGCATGTCTGGCTGATCGGCGACGGTGTCTTGCGTGCGGAGCTCGAAACGAAAGCCGCACAGATGAACTGTGGTCACACAGTCGAATTCTTGGGTCTGATGTCGAATCCGGCACCGCATATCGCAGCCGCGGACGCTCTGGTGTTGCCCTCACACTTCGAAGGCATGCCAAATGTCGTCTTGGAAGCCATGACGCTCAACACTCCAGTGATCGCTACTTCAAGTGGTGGAACGGTTGAACTGCAAGCTGATGAGCCGACGATCTTGTTTGCAAAACCCCAAGATCCAAAATCGCTTGCGGATCAGATTTTGAATTTTGTCAGTGATCGAGAAAGTGCAAATGTTCGCCGCGACGCTGCCACTCGCTACGTGAACGCCAACCACGACATTCAAAAAACAATCGTCCAGATCCAAGACCTTTTACTCTTAGGCAGCGACCACTCTCAGCATTAGCGGCAGGCATTCGAGACTCCAACCACTGGGCAGGGCAACGAATTGTAGGCCGTACCAAGCAAGCTTTTGCGAGGCATATTTTCGTGAGCCGGTTCCTTGAGCCGCTGGGCGATAGCCCCGGTTCCTACACGTAACAACCAGAAAACCGGGGCTATCGCCCATCGGCTCAGTAAATCAATAAACCGTTGACGAGCTCCACTATGGTAGAGGTCAACCGATTTGTGTTTGGCACCGGACGCGAAAACCTCAGCTTGACCAAACGGGGCCCGTAATCGCTACAATGAAGTCATGATCAAAGTCACAGTAAACGGCGAACCAGTCGAAACCGAAACCGAAATGACCATCAAGCGATTGCTTGAAAGCGTTGACGTCCCGCCCAATTATCTTGCGGTGGAAGTCAACCAAGAAGTAGTGCCTCGAGAAGAACACGAGACGCAACTCGTGAATGATGGCGACGAAATCGAAGTTGTCACACTTGTGGGCGGAGGCTGAACAGGCGGGCCTTTCTCTCTGGAAAATCGCTGAATTTGTCTAACACTCTTTGCTGATGAGCGTTAGACAGATATTCCGTGAGTCCGTTCACCACGTGCCGGACACCAATGTTTCAACAATCCAGAGAATCCAGATGAGAATCGCGTTTTGTATTTTCTTGGCTGTATGCTTCAGCCACCACGTGGATGCAAAGGACTTTGGCCCAGCAGTCCACAACATCCAATGTCGTCTGACCACTGTTCATCCAGACACGGACGATGAAAAACCAAGCCGAGACAATCCGGCGAATGCATTCACGACGGGCGACGACCTCACGTTCCTTGTTGAACTCAAGAACGTTGGCGACAAACCCATCACGTTAAAGGGGATTCGCTATGGCAACAGTTGGGGAAAATCCAGCGGTCGTTTGAACACAAATTTCTTTGCGCCCCATTTCTTTCAATTTCAATTCTTTGGTGCCGATGGCAAACTAGTCGAATTGCCGATGCGCAGAATCGAAGGACGAATTGGCGCGACAGGCTCGTCGCTTCATCAATTGAAACCTGGCCAGCAGCTTGAAATCGTTTTGCGACCAGCAGACTTCCGCGCACCACTGAATGAGATTCTTGCTGCCGGTAAATACAGCGCCATGGTCCGATACACGGTTGCTGAATCTAGCATGCGGGACAAAGCCAAAACTGCCGACGCCTGGTTTCATAGCTGCGTGTCAAACAAGGTGCAGTTTTCAATCGATTCGAATGCCGATTCATTGACGTCGCCCCGTTTGGTTTGGGGACCAGAGAACGGTGGACTGCGGGCTGCAGTTGAACTGACGAAGCCAAAATATATCGAAGAATCTACCTTCACCGAACCTGGCGTTCCAATCAAATCGAATCTTGGCGTGGTGTTCCACATCAAAAACACCAGCGACGAACCCATCACGCTGGTCAGTGAATCGTATCGCCAAGGTGATGAGGCCGTCGTAACCGATGCTGCTGGCAACAAGGTCCTAGCGTCTGGCACCTGGCACACTGGAGTCCCCATTCATGTTCATTGGGAATTAAAGCCAGGGCAAATAGCAAAACTCAATGTGCTCTCACCAGGCATCGGTAACATAACCAAAGCAGGTGAGTACAAGGTTTTCTATAAAGTTCGATTCAACGGATGGTCCACCAGCGATCCCGACGGCAAACAAGTTTTGCCACGAAAGGAACACTTCCAAGGCGTCTTGGAAACCGGTTCGATCCCACTTTTCTTGCGTGATAGAACTATCGAAGACGATGACCGTGCCAAACCGCCCAACTTTGTAGCCAAGGTACAATTCGTCGCGCCAGATGGTACACCGATTACAAAAGGCTCGTTCACGTTTCGCGGTGAAATCAAGAACAGGTACCACAACGATCGACTGTTAAAGAAAGGGCCAATCACCATTCCCGATTGCACTTTGCGACCATCCTTCATAACCGTCCGTGCTGTTGGGTACGAAGAACAACGTTTTCAGTACATCGAATTCAAACCAGGCGAAACCAAGAAGTTGCAGCTGAAGCCAGCGAAGCAGGCTAAGTTCCAGTTGCTTCGTGAGTCAGACGATTCGCCGATCGTTAACGCTGAAATCCGACGTTTCAATAAATCCTATGCAAAGACTAGCAGCGGC
>CAYNNP010000021.1:0-28642 GCA_964398215.1 uncultured Pirellulaceae bacterium
CTGAGCCTTTACTTTCCAGCAAGGCCTGCAGAACTGATCAGGGCGTCGGTCAATGAGCTGACCGGTGCAGAGTTCGGCGTGTAAGTCCACATGTTGTGAACCAAGTCGGTCATCAGCATTCCACCCAGACTAAGCACGCTAATGATTGCCAGCAGCGCTAGGCATTGGAAGATTGAAAATGGTATTTCATATCCGCCAGCTGCGGGGGCGATGCTTGGTGCGGGCACTGGTGCCGAGCGGTCAACTACTGGTGTTCCAACAGCCTCAGCGTCATCGGCCAAACCAACTGCTTCGGAAACTGGTTCACCATTCGACAGATTGATTCCTGCACCTGGCTCAGCTTCGGCGAAAACTGGACCGGCAAGTGGATCGGCAGCGCCAAAATCTGCATCCTCAAATTCAACGGCCTCACCAATCGCTTCTGAGTCTTCGACTTCAATGACCTGTGAACCGCTTTCTTCGGTGTCGATAGCGATGCCCGATGGCGAAAGCTGAAACTCTTCATCTTGAGCAGCAAAGTCGACATCGCTGCCACCGCTATCGAGGTCCATCGCGAGAGCTGACCCGGAGCCTTCGCCGTCGATCAGTTCTGCACCCAAGTCCAAAGCGGAGATGCTGCTGCCTGCCAAATCCAATGGCTCACTTTCTAATGAGAGTCCACTATCAGATGGGCTCATCAAGTTGATACCGCTGTCGCCAGCAACCGAAATGTCGCTGCCAGCACTGTCGATCAACAAATCATCGTCATCATCAGCGATGACCAAATCGTTTCCGCTTTCGGATAACACGTCACCTAGCATGTCATCACCAAGACTGCTGCCCAGTCCTGACGAAATGTTCATATTGTCTGTTCCCGAAGATACCAAAAGGTCTTGGCTATCTCCCGTGATCAGGCCACTGTCATTTTGTTCTGCATTCAATAGATCCAGCTCGCTTAGCACGTCTGCAGACGAACCTTTCATCACCAAACTTTCACCGGACTCATTCAAACCGTCCATCAATTCCAGGCTACTTGCTGCGGACGATGGTTTTGGAAGAGCAATGTCGCTGCCCAAAACATCCATCGCACTGCTGTCTTCGCCAATGATTTCTTCGCCGCTGTCTTTGTCAGGAATTGTTCCCAGGAAACTCAAGTCACCATCAGATTCCGGTGCCAGAGCGAGTTCCGCATGGTCGCCAATGCCCACTGAGTCGTCTTCGGTTGAACCGACACCAGAGCCAGTCAAGCTTGGGTCTTTTCCAACGGGTCCTGTACTTCCTTTCTTTGGGTCGATTGCCAAATCAAGATGAGACGAATCATGCGAAATTGCTGGATCGTCCAATTGCAGTTCGGCCGAATCGATTTCAACAAGCTCGTCGATACCCAGTTCGCTACCTTCTAGCAAATCGCCATCGATGCCACTGAGTACGTCCCCGCTGTCACTTGGAACCAAAGCAACATCGCTGCCATTGCTGTCCGAAGCGATTAAGTTCACATCGCTGCCACCACCAAGTAGCTCGCTACCAATTTCTAGGTCGCTACCCGGTTTGCTAGCTTCGCCGTCACCGCCGATGACATTCGAGCCGCTGGCGTCAGAAATCCCCAAAGCGTCTTCGCTGATCAAGGATCCGCTGCTGCCGCCAAGGTCGACTAATTCGTCTTTTAGTCGTTCGACTTCGTTTTCTGGAAACTTCCAGCTGGAGCCATCGCGAAAACCGCGGACTTCTCCTTGGCTACGTAGTTCAACCAAGCGTTCTGTGGAAACTCCAAGCGCAGCTGCCGCTTCTTCCAAAGATAGATAATTGGGCATTCCTGATTCCGGCTTTGATGGATCAAAAATTGATAGGGCGAAAAGTAAGTCGTCAGTTGGGTTACTGAACGAACAAGAACACTAATTCGCCTTTCCCATTTTGCGTATTTCATCAGGAAGAGGCGATGTTGCATTCAAAAGGAGTGAAAAATCGGCATCGACAGCACGGCTGCTAACTAACCGAATCTTCCCAGTCCTATCAATATGATACACGGCCATCCAGGATTTGCCGGTATGAACTAGCGTAATTGTCATAGTTCCCGAGCCGTCAATGTGGGAAAAACCGATCATTTCCCCCGCAGCACCCACAAGAGCTGCAGGACCCGCAGTCGGCAGCCCGTTGGCAGAAATCGCGGGCAAACCACCTTGGGCTGGGACATTTGGTAGCGATTGCGAGTCCACGGGTGTCTGGCTGGTCCCGATTGCGTTTGCGAACACCAAGATCAAAAGGCACAAAAACGCGTGTTTCACACCATCTTTTCCGATTCTTGACATTTCATTCTCCGCTGGGCTAGGTCGTTTGGCCGATGCTACGAAACGCCTTTCAACACCCGCAAGAGCAGCGATTCGGACACGTTATGCACTCAGGTCGAAAACCGGGAATGTGAAAAACGAACGATTGGGTAAAGTTGAGCGGTTGTGTCGGTCGATTCGGATGTAGTACGCCACCCCGCGGATTTACCTCTCCGAGATCTGTTGCTGATGAGCACCACAAAGAACCAACTTCCGAATTCGGTCACCGAAAATCAATCTGCTGCCAGCAGTTGGTTTGCGATTTTGGCCGGACTTGGCTTAGCCGCTGGATTTTACATCGCGGTGCATTTCATTCGCTGGGCGCCCCTGAACCGCTATTTCTTGGGCCACCCGGTCGCGATTGCCGCAACGATATTGTTTTGTGTCGCGGTGTCAGTTTTGGCATTCAAGTGGATTCGAGGTCATGATCAATGGTCGCGTCTGGATTCGCTGCGCAATGAAGACCTTGCTCCGGCTGAAGTCCCAGCCGAATCTCCGTCCGATGCCTGGCAGCTAAAGCACAATGCAGCTCTTGTAGCTGCCAACTGGCTCCAGCAGATCCGTAAGCTTCCCGAACACACTCGTGCTTCGGCGCTGGTTTCACGATTAGACGAATTGTTGGTGCGGCAGTCGCAGCGCGGAACATCCAAACACTTGGCAGACGATTTGCGCGAAGTGTCTGCTCGGGATGCTGACAATGCCCATGACTCATACGGTTTGGTGCGCATTATCATCTGGGCGATCCCAATGTTGGGATTTTTGGGTACCGTGATCGGAATCACCCAAACGCTTGGCGGCTTGGACTTTACTGATGGTACTGCCGCTGTCGATCGACTAAAAAGCGGTCTGTACGTTGCATTTGATACGACGGCATTGGGATTAGTGCTATCGGTCGTTGCGATCTTTATCCAATTCCCAGTGGAGCGATCCGAGCAACAATTGCTTGGCGAGATTGACGCCAGAGTCGGCCACCTGCTTTCAACGAACATTCCCAGTGATGATGCTGCGGACAATCAGACTACGCTTGTCACAGAATTGTGCGACGGCATCCGCGTTGCGGTGGCAGAGTCGCTAGCCCACCAGACAAAGTTGTGGCGGCAAACGATTGAATCGGCGCAAGGTGAATGGCAAGCCGTGCGCGAAGACAACGCAAATCGAATCTCGCTCGCTTTTAGTGAGTTGTTCATACCGGCTCTCACGGAGCACGCTCGTGATATGAGCGACTATGGTGCGAAAGTTTCCAGGGTCAGCCTGGAACTGCGTGAAAAGATGGAGCAAGATCATGCTGCATGGCTACAAAAAGTGGAAGAGAACAGCGTTCTGCTGGAGTCTCAGCAAGAAGCGATGCAGCATCAACTGAAACTCTTTGTTGCGACTCAGACGCAGACTGAATCAATGCAAGGCCAACGTGCAGAGATCACTGAGCAAACTGAAGCCATCACGACAATGCAAGGCACTCTGGATGCGAACCTAGAACGGCTTGCTATCGCAAACGAACAAGCCAAGAACGCGCTGGAAGATGCTGGCACGAGCCATCTACCTCAAGCGATGATCGTTTTGGCGCAAGCCGTTGAAGCTTTGTCAGAGCGGCTTCCAAAATCCACAGGATCCAGGGTAGGACGTGCGGCATGAGCGGTCGAAAACGAACGCAACTATCGCCGTCGCTTTTCCCGTTCTTAGCCGTATTGGTCTGTACGCTCGGTACGCTGATCCTGCTGTTGGCGTTGGTTTCGCAAAACGCGGCCACTGCGGCAGAAGTCGAAGCACAGAAACAACTGGAAGAGCAGCGCGATACAAAGCCGCGGCTTTCAGCAAAGGCCGCCAATGAACTGATCGACGAAGCACAGTTTCGTGTCGATGCGCTGGTTTCAGTGCGCGATCAACAGGTCGCAGACATCGAAGAACGTCGCGATCAGCTTGGTCACTTAGATGATCACATGGAGCGTTTGAAAAGTGAGCTCAAGAAGCTGAATGAACAGATGAAGATCGCGGTTGGTCGGATTGAGTCCAGCGAAATTGATCCACAACAGATCGTTTTTCTTGAGCAACAGATCGACGCGGAAAACAAAAAGCTTGGCGAGCTGCGAACAGAACTGCGCGAGGGCAATAGTCGTGTGGTGATTGTTCCTTACACAGGTGTGAATGGGACCGACCGCAGACCTGTCTATTTGGAATGCACGGAAAAAGGTCTGACGATTTGGCCTGAAGGCATCTTGATACCAGAATCTGCGCTTGAAAATTCCGTCAAAGGCGCGAATCCACTGGACGCGGCTTTGCGAGTCGTACGTCATCACGCTTTGCAAAACTATGGCGACAAAGTTTCTCCCTATCCGTTGTTGGTTGTACGGCCGAACGGAATCAAGGCATACGCCGTGGCGCGGCACGCAATGCGAGACTGGGACGATCAGTTTGGTTATGAATTGGTTTCGGGTGAAAAAGAATTGGCGTTTCCCAAAGCTGATCCACTGTTGAAGCCACGGATCGAACAGGAAGTCAGAGAGGCAATGCGCCAGCAATCGATGCTGCGATCTTTGCATTCGGATCTTGCTCGACTGGGTTCAGCTGGCAATTCAATCGGAGGTGAACCCCGTCGAATGCCGACCTTGTCTGCTGCGGAAATGGATCGCAAGGGACGAGCAAGCGGATTCAGGCAACATCGTGATCCCTACGGTCGACGATTTCCACACGAAGCAGCGGCGGCCGCAGCCGCAGGTGCAGCTGGCGGCAATCAGTACAATACCGGAGCCGATGCAATTCGGCAGCTGGACAGCACTTTGCGAAACGCTGCTGGCGGATTCAGTTCGGCGGACGCCGAAGCAGCGACAGCAAATTCAACCAGCCAACAATATACGCAGAGCGCGATGGATGCGATTCGTGGAATCCAAGGCACTGGTGGAGCCGGCGGATTCGGCGATCAAGCTGGCAATCCAGACAAGCGGTCTCGCGAAGATCAGTTTGGTGATTTTGATCCTACCAATGACACGATGCGAACCAATCCGTTTTCAAATACCGAACAACCGATTGGGCCGTCGACTACGAATCAATACGTCGCATCACAGGCCGGTGCCAACCAAGGAAGCATTTCACAGCAGATTCCTAACCAAAATCAGGCAGCAACAGGCAGCGGCGCGACTCCGACTCGCGCGGGGCAAGCCCCAGCGGGCCAGCAAGCACAGGCACAGCAACCGCCAAACGGCGCTTCCAGTTCGCCTGCGAATGGTCCTCCGCCTGAAAACCTAGTTCAGCGTGGCGGAGAAGATTGGGCGCTGCCACAAAATCTGGTGGGTGCACGCGGAACCGAGTTGGTACGGACGGTTCGAGTCCAATGTTTCGGTGACCGATTCGTATTATTGCCATCGCGTGGAAGCCCAGCTACCGAAATGTTTGGCTTGATGAATGGCAACGTCGAACGCGCGACTTTGGAATTGGCGACAGCCGTACGAGATCGGATATCGCGTTGGGGCGCTGCCCTGCCGGGCGGACGTTGGCAGCCACGATTGGATGTCGAAGTCATGCCAGGTGGACAACAAAGATTCAATCAGCTGCAAGCCTTGATGAATGGCAGTGGCGTCGAGGTCGTGGGAAGGAATCTGAAATGAGCCGACGGCGTACAACATTGGAAATGGGACACGATGCCTTTCTGGATATCGTGGCAAACTTGGTTGGGATTTTGATCATCCTGGTCGTGGTACTGGGCAGCCAGTCTCATTCCACGATGGAAGAAACGGTCGATGCAGCAAAGGTCGAGCTTTCGACCGATCAGCAAATGTCAACGCTTGCCCAGTACGCATCCCAAGCAGCATCGGCTCAGTCGGACTCCAATCGATTCGAGGCCCGAATCAAACAAATGGATGCCGAGATTGAGCACCGCAAACGCCAACGCGGCGCTATGATGGATTTGGTTGCCAAAGCGCAGGAAGCCTGGAATCAGACGAAAGCAGAAACCGACAATAACACGGTCTTGCTGGCTGAGCAAAACCGCAAGTTAAAAGAGGCAACAGAAGAACTTGCGAAACTACGTGGCCAGTCGCAGAATTTGGAGAATCAAAAAGAGCCCATTGCCACCCTCACCCACTTGCCAACGCCCATGGCGAAAACCGTGTTCGGCGAAGAGGTCCATTTTCGTTTGAAAGACAACCGACTCTCCGTCGTACCGATCAAGCAATTGCTCAATGAGATTCGCAGGGACTTTTCGCGAATGGCATCCAGTCGTCGAAATGGAAGCATGGACGCGGTCGTCGGACCGATGCGTGGGTACATCGCAAACTACCAAGCCCGAAAATCTCGCGAGGTGGTTTCCAGCGGTTCGAGCGTCGGAACTGGCGTGCGATTGGAGTTGGTCAGAATGAGTGTGCAGCCAATGTCTGAGCCCCACGGTCAACCAGTTGGCGATGTGATTCGCAATCCGCAGATCTTGGACGTTGAACTGGCCGGTCGCGACAAAGGAACGACAACAGTGACCGTCTGGGTCTATCCCAAGAGCTTCGCCGCATTCCGGCAGTTAAAAGAACTGCTATACAAAAAAGGCTATTCAACGGCCGCACGACCATTGCCCGAAGGCCGCAAAATCACCGGCGGACCCGGCGGATCAAGATCACGAGCCCAGTGAACGGTCGCTCTGAAAAAACACTCAGGGCAAATCAACTACTCAAATTTCACGAGTTGTTGTAGAACGGTTTGGATCGCGTCGGATATTTGCTGAGCCCAACTTGCGTCCCAGCTCAATCCAAAGATGTAGATCACGAAAACCAAATACAAAATGATTAACAGCAACGCTTTTCCTCGTTTCATTTCGATGTAGGTTGTTCCATCGCTGGCTGTTCCGCGCCTGCCCACAAAGTAGATTACGAATCCGATGATTGTTAGGCAGAACAACAGAACGCGTAGCTCTGCGCTCTCTGCGGCAATGGTTGGGCTGAGCTCGATTGGTCCGTAGATCAACGTATAGACGAGTAGCGGAAATCCAAGAGCAAAGCAAATATCAAAGATGTTGCTGCCCAGTGCATTGGCAACGGCATCATCGTAATCACCATCTTTGGCATCACGAATTGACATTACGGTATCAGGCACACTCGTCGCCATCGATGCAAAAATAACGGCGACAAACATCGTTGGCATTCCAATCCCAGCGAACTCCTTTCCAAACAGTGTGTATGACGAATGCAGTTCGTTTCCAGGGCCAGTACCCAGCCATTCACATGCCTTTACCAAGACGAAGCACGCGATTCCAATCACGACAGTGCTTGCGAGTAACAGTGGCCAGCCATTCCACGTCTTGTCCTTTATTTTTTGCTCTTGTTCTTTGCCAATGAAGTGGCTTTCTAGGTCCAGCAGTGGGCCACCGGAGAGCCAGTAGAAGAAACTACCGATTGCGCTGCGCGTTTCATAAGTATCGTTTTCTTGTTCGACCTGTTCCTGCTCCTCCTCATTTTGGGCAGGCGATTTCATCGAAAGGATCATGTAAAGCAAATAGGCGATGTATAGCACGACTAGAACAAGGCCTTGCCACCAGTAAAGAGCGTTGCCATTGATCAAAAGAATCAATACGGCTTCGCAAAACAAGAGTGATAAACCGTCACGAAGAATCACTTTGGAAGAAACGTTGATTGAGGTCACTTTCACGCCATGCACAACGGTTCCAATCACTGCAAAAATGCAGGCAGCAGGGATAATCATTCCATTGAACAGCGCGCTTCCTGCAGTTGTGCCGATGCCTACCGAAAATCCGTCTTTGTCAGCGAGTATGAACAGTGCGATCAGTGTCGTGAACAATTCTGGCAGCGAACTGCTAATAGCATTGATCGTTCCTCC
Organism: uncultured Pirellulaceae bacterium; assembly: GCA_964398215.1. Lineage (GTDB taxonomy): Bacteria > Planctomycetota > Planctomycetia > Pirellulales > Pirellulaceae > CAYNNP01. The sequence continues at coordinate 8,115 of CAYNNP010000021.1, forward strand.
GCGGACACCTTCAGAAAGATCGCGGCCAATGTATTCAGATGCTCTCTCGAATCCATCACAGGCCCGCCATACCCATAGACAGGTGAAGAAGATTAAGACGGACGGTATGACGATTCCCATTTTACACCACTAACAAAACAATCGATGTGGAAGCCCACGATTCGCAGTAGAATCTATTCGCTGTGCTTTCATGTCAATGCCTCGCTCAAAGTGTGATGCTGACACGATCTTGAATCTGTGAATCCTTGAAGGCATTGGTGGTCGGAGCCTTGAGTAGCCATTGCGGCGGTCAGCGCGGACTCGGATGGCTTGGTGGGCTCGCCAGCGCGATTCACATTTCGGGGCTGACTTTTTTCGCCTGCGTCGTTTGTCTAGCGATTGGAAAGCTCTAACGTCAATGATTTGCCGCTGTGGGTGGGAAATTTGTCCTGCGATTTGTTGGGGCGATCTGCGAGGTTTGCTTCTCTGTTTGCCTTTGTTAGCCAAAAAACTGAATCATTGTTGGCAAAGCGTCGTGGCGGTGGCTTTGGAAACCTGCAGAATGTTCCGTGTCGCTAGAATTTGTTTTTGGCGATAACCCCACGATCCATAAAACTGCTGGAGCACGAAACGTGAGCAAGAGTATTAACGCTGCAATGATTGGCCTGGGCTTTGGCGCCGAGTTCATTCCGATTTACCAAGCTCATCCCAGCGTGAATGTGACCGCTATCTGTCGGCGTAACGAAGCGGAGTTGCATAAGTCGGGCGATCAGTTCGGTATCGAAAAACGTTACACCAGCTATGACGATGTGTTGGCGGATCCTGAGATTGATTTTGTCCACATCAACAGTCCGATTCCCGATCACGCGTGGATGTCACTCAAGGCGTTGGACGCTGGCAAGCACGTGATGTGCACGGTTCCAATGGCGACGACGATTGAGGAGTGCCAACAGATTGTCGAGAAAGTCAAAGCGACTGGGCTGAAGTATATGATGGCGGAGACGGTTGTTTACAGCCGTGAGTTCTTGTTCATCAAGGATCTGTATGAGAAAGGTGAGCTGGGGAAAATCCAGCATCTGGCAGCATCGCACCCCCAAGACATGGATGGCTGGCCAAGCTATTGGGAAGAGATGATTCCAATGCACTACGCGACGCACGTTGTCAGTCCGTGCCTCGGGTTGGTCGATGGACTTGCTGAGTACGTTAGTTGTTTTGGTTCGGGTGAAGTCCGGGAAGACATCGCGAAAAAATCTGGCAATAAGTTCGCTGTTGAGTCATGCCATATTCGGATCAAAGACAGTGACTTGACCGCGCACATCTGGCGATTCTTGTACGACGTCGCGCGTCAGTATCGCGAGAGCTTTGATGTGTACGGCACAAAGAAGAGTTTTGAGTGGACGTTGATCGAAAACGAGCCGCATGTGATTCACACGGCAAAGAAACCTGAGCATGAGATTCCAGAAAAGGTCGACGTGCCCGATTTTGCACATCTGTTGCCAGCGGAAATTCAAAAGTTCACTTTGCCTGCCGAGATTCATGACGCGGATCATCTGTCGTTCATTCAAGGTGGCGGACACGGCGGTTCGCATCCGCACATGGTGCACGAGTTCGTATCGGCGCTTGCGGAAGACCGTGACCCGCGACCCAATGCTGTGACCAGTGCGAACTGGACTTGTGTTGGAATCTGTGCGCATGAGTCGGCGGAAAAGGGTGGCGAGATTGTTAGGTTGCCCGAGTTTACGCTGGGCGGCTGAGCGAGCTGGATGCGACGGTGCCGGCACGCAGTTTGATGTTGCGTGTGGCCGTACCGGTGAGCAGGATGTTCATTGTGAAGTATCGATTCAATACTGCGGAAAATGTCATGACCGAAGCTCAACAAGAACTTGAATGCTCTTTCGCATCTTATGAATTGCGTTCATCTAAATTCTGCTGCCCTGCCCTGCCCCGTTTCTGTGCGGCGATTCTTATGTTTCGTCGCTTCGCTGCGGCGTGCACGCTGTTGCTTGTGTTTTCAATAAACACAAACACAGACGCTGCCGACTTGAAATTGCTGTTCATGGGCGACAACGGTCATCATCAACCGGCGCGTCGATTTCAAGAATTGGCATCGGTGCTGGCCAAACGAGGTGTGCAACTGAAGTACACCGATCGAATGGAGGATTTGAATACTACGGAACTTGCGAAGTACGACGGATTGGTGCTGTACGCCAATATCGATCGTATCGAAGACGCGCAAGCCGATGCGGTTTTGGAGTATGTCGCGGGCGGCAACGGCTTCATTCCTCTGCACTGTGCGACCTACTGCTGGCGAAACAATGCGGACATGGTCGCGTTGATGGGCGCACAATTCAAGCGTCATGGCGGTCGCGTGTTTGCAACGCAAATCGTCAACGCAGATCATCCGATCATGAAAGGGTTTGATGGCTTTACGAGTTGGGACGAGACCTATGTGCACCATTTGCACAACGAGAAAAATCGAATGGTGCTTGAACGACGCTTTGTGGGAACGCAGGCCGAAGGCAACGCCAGCGAGCCGTGGACGTGGGTTCGAACTCATGGCAAGGGACGTGTTTTCTATACTGCCTGGGGCCACGATGGCCGGACATTTCAAAATCCTGGCTTTCACAATCTGGTTGAACGCGGGATCCGTTGGGCTTGCGGTGACGATCCTGGCTTGGTGCCTGCGTTGGCGAACACAGAAGCGTTTTCGAATCCTGGCATGACGAAAATGCCAACCGATAACGTGTTGCCGTTTGAGTATGTTGACGTTGGACCCAAGATTCCAAACTACACACCAGGCCAGCGTTGGGGTGTTCAGGGCAAACCAAAAAACATGATGCAAAAGCCTTTGTCGGTCGAAGAATCGATGAGGCACTTTGTTACTCCCGTTGGCATGCGCGTGAAACGTTACGCGGACGAACGCAGTTTCAATGCCAAGCCGATCGCGATGACTTGGGATGAACGAGGTCGATTGTGGATTTGCGAAACGGTCGACTACCCGAACGAGTTGGGCAAAGATCGGGACCGTATTCGGATTTGCGAAGACACCGATGGTGATGATGTGGCCGACAAATTCACGGTGTTCGCCGAAGGGCTGACGATTCCGACGGCGATTGTGATTCATCGTGGCGGAGCGGTCGTCCAAAGCGGAACCGAGACGATTTATTTAAAGGACACTGATGGCGACGATGTGGCTGATGAAAAGACCACGTTGATTTCGGGTTGGGCGATGGGGGATACCCACGGCGGAGTCAGCAATTTCCGCTATGGATTGGATAATTGGATTTGGGCCATGCAGGGTTACAACAACAGTCGTCCAAAGTTCAATGGAAAGGTCGGCCAGAATTTTCGGCAGGGATTTTGGCGGTTCAAACTTTCGCAGACCGACCCGCCCAAGGTGACGGATTTAGAATTCATTCGCTCCAGTGACAATAACACTTGGGGGTTGGGGATCAGCGAAGAAGGTCTGATTTTCGGTTCGACCGCCAACCATAACCCCAGTATGTTCGTGCCGATTCCGAATCGGTACTACGAAAAGGTGCTTGGTTGGGCGCCTCTGACGATGCATTCGATTGCCGATACGTACAAATTCAATCCAGTCACGGAAAAGGTTCGGCAGGTCGACCAATTCGGAGGCTACACCGCCGGCGCTGGTCATGCGTTATACACCGCCCGAGCTTTTCCGCAGCAATGGTGGAACAAGACAGCGTTTGTTTGCGGGCCGACGGGTCATTTGGTTGGCACGTTTGTGTTGCGTCGTGATGGCGCAAACTACAGATCCAATAGTCCGATGAATTTGTTGGCCAGCGATGACGAGTGGAGCGCGCCAATCATGGCTGAGGTTGGTCCCGACGGCGCGGTGTGGGTGTTGGATTGGTACAACTACATCATTCAACACAACCCAACACCGCAAGGCTTCAAAACCGGAAAGGGCAATGCGTACGCAAGTGATTTGCGTGACAAAAAACACGGCCGAATCTACCGCGTTGTCAACGACAATCTGCACGACTATTCGTCACTCGCGGATAGCTCGAATAGCGAGTTGGTTGGACAACTAAAACACCCTTCGTTTGTGTGGCGTTTGCAGGCTCAGCGTTTGTTGATTGAACGCAAGGCTCATGTCTTGGGGGATTTGATAAAACTGGTCGCTGATAGATCGGTTGATCCCATCGGTTTGAACGTTGGTGCGATTCACGCGCTACAGACGTTGAAAGGACTTGGGTACGTTGGGTTAAGTAAGCGATTGATTTATGCGCACATGATGCAGCGTTGTTTGACCAATGGGTTGACGCATCCATCTGCTGGAGTGCGCCGCAATGCGATATCGGTTCTGCCTACCGATCCAGATGGGTTGGCGTTGCTGCTAAACAACCGTCAGTTATTCACGGACGATGATGTCCAAGTAAGTTTACAGGCGATTTTGACGTTGGCCGACATGCCGCCAACCAGCGAAGCTGGTGGACTGATCGCGCAGTTGGCGGCCGATGAAAAAGATCCCGTGTTGATCGACGCGCTGACGGCGGCAGCCGCTACACACAGTGTTCCCTTTTTGGTCGCTATTACTAACAAGGACGCTAAGCAATCGGATGCGACACGCCGGGTTACGAATCAGATTGCGCAGCATGTTGCCCGTTCGCGGCTGGATGCTCAGAGTTTGCAGGAAATCGTTGCGAGTTTGGCAGGCAGCGACGTGAGCATCGCGGCTGGGATCCTGGATGGGATTGTGGCGGGGCTGCCAGCTGATTTTTCGATAAAAAACACTCCTGCGCTTGACGGGACTTTCGTCAGCGCGTTCGAGAAGCTCGATTCGGCCGCGAAAGTCAAACTGATGCGAGTCGCGTCACTGTCTGGATCGAAGGCGTTGGACGTGCACGCCAAGGAAATTGTCAAATCGTTGATGAACGTCATAGCGGACGATGGTAACGATACGAATCAGCGCGCTGCTGCGGCGCGAGATGCGATTGGTTTTGCCAATGACCGCGATGTGGTGCAGCGAATTTTGGATCAAATCGGTCCACAAACGCAGCCAGAATTGTCCAGTATGTTTTTGGATTCGATCCGCGGTAGTGATGCGGACGGAGCAGGTTTGGCGTTGATTGATTCCGCCAGAACGTTCACGCCAAAATTGAAAGCTGCGGCGATCGATGTACTGCTAAGCAAGCCGGTTTGGGTCGGCGATCTGTTGACTGCGATTGAAAAACGCAAGTTCGATCTAGACGATCTTTCACTGGAACAGAAACAAGCACTACGCGCTTTTCCGGATGAAAAACTTCGCAGCCAAGCAGAGAAATTGCTTGCGATCGGCGGCGGGCTGCCAGATGTGGACCGTGAGAAGGTTTTGCAGTCACTGATGCACCTTACAAAGAAGGCGGGTGACGTCGAGGCAGGCGCAGCGGTTTTTAAAAAGGTCTGTGCGGCTTGCCACAAGCATGGCGACATGGGCAAGCAGATTGGGCCGAACTTAACCGGAATGTCAGTTCATCCAAAAGCCGAATTGTTGACACATATCATTGACCCATCGCGCAGTGTTGAAGGAAATTTTCGCTTGTACAAGGTGCTGACCGACGACGGCACTGTGATCAGTGGAATGCTCGCGAGCGAAACGCGGACATCATTCACGATCATTGATTCGAAAGGCAAAGAGAATCGTGTGGCCCGCGAAGACGTGGAGGAGTTGGTGGCATCGCGCAAGAGTGTGATGCCAGAGGGTTTTGAAAAACAGATTGATGAACAGCAGCTAACAGATTTGCTGGAGTTCTTGGCTGATAAAGGACGTTTTGTCCCACTGGTACTTGATCGCTATGCCACCGCAATCAGTACGAAGGGGTTGTTTAGCAATGGTGACAATGGCCCCGACCGAATGGTCTTTGCGAGTTGGAAACCGAAGGTGTTCAAGAACATCCCGTTTGCGCTAACGGATCCGCAAGGCAAGACCAGGCCCAACATCATTTTGTTGAACGGACCATTTGGGCCGTTGCCGCCGAAGATGCCGAAAGTCGTCACGCTGCCGTGCAACATGACTGCGAAAGCGATTCATCTGCTAAGTGGTGTTGGTGGCTGGAACCATCCTTACGACACAGCAAAAACGGTTTCGATGATCGTGCGGTTCCAGTACGAAGATGGCGAAACAGAAGATCACAAGTTGATCAACGGAATTCACTTTGCTGATTACATTCGCCGTGTGGATGTAGCGGGCAGCGAATTTGCTTACATGTTGGGTGGACAACAGGTGCGTTATTTGAGTGTGAAACCGAGCCGATCGACCAAGATCAAATCGATCGATTTGGTCAAAGGCAAAGACAATAGCGCACCAATCGTGATGGCAGTCACGATCGAGAGGTAAACGAGTCGCGTTTCTCGCGGGTTTTACCGAGCTGAACTGATGTTTTTCGAAGAAAAATCGGTGTGGTTACTATTGAGGGGGTTGTCAGGAAACAACGGGGAAAACGCCGTGATTTCCGCCATTGTCAATTCAGCATTGGGTATAGTCGGAGCGATGGCGATTGAGGATTGCAAGTTGTGGTTTTGCATTTAGTCGCCCGGCGTCCCTGACTTAACGAGCGACTAATGAATCATAAGCATACGTGGTCCGCACATGAATTGGAGCGGCGACTAATGTTGGCCGGCGATGTTGCTGCGGCAGTATCGGTGGATGAGGTCAGCCAAACACACGCAGATCAGTCTTCGCAGGCTTTGATCATTGTAGATCAAGGTGTCGAAAATCTTGAGGAATTGCTGGCCGCCGCGCCAGAGGATGCCAAGATCATCTTGCTGGACCAGGAGCGTGATCCGATTTCGCAAATCACGTCAGCGTTGCGAATGCATTCTGAATTGCAATCGGTTCATTTGGTTTCGCATGGAGAGGCGGGCGAGCTAATTCTTGCTGGCCGTCGCTTTGATGCCGATGCGTTGATGCAGCGACAGGCAGAATTGGAATCCTGGTCGGATTCGTTAGCTGACGGCGCCGACTTGTTGATTTACGGATGCGATTCAGCGAAGGGCGCCGATGGGACTGCGTTGCTGAGAGCATTTGCGGAATTGACGGGTGCGGACGTCGCTGGTTCGATTGATAAAACGGGGAATCAGTTGTATGGCGGAGACTGGGAGCTTGAAAAAGCCGTTGGGGTGATTGAATCGTCAATCGTGTTTGATGATACGTTGCGGCAGCGATTCAAAGGCGTGCTGGACATCACCATCAACGCAGCAGGCAGCACGGGCGAAGAACAGTTTGATTTGTTGATCGATGGCAACGTCGTCGCGTCGTTTGCATTGAACGGAAATTCGTCGGATGTGTTTACTTATCAAACCGATCTGGTTCCTACCGGTGATCGCGTGCGTGTGCAGTTCACCAACGATTTGTTTCTTCCCGATCAGAACATTGACCGGAACCTGACCGTTGAAAGTATCAGTATCGACGGTCAAACTTTTATTACAGACAGCCCTGATGTCTTTTCAACAGGTACTTGGTTGCCCGTCGAAGGCATCGTGCCTGGATTTGGTCGCGGTAACCAGCTGAACTCAAATGGATTCTTTCAATACGGTAGTTCCAGTGTCAGTGGTTCAACGATCGTCGTGAATGCATCTGGCGATACGGGATTTGAGCAGTTCATACTACAGACTCGCAGTCAGCAGTTCGCGGCAACCCAAGTTGCCACGTTCAACGGATCGTATATTTTCCAAGCGAATGGGATTGTGGATCCTGCGGAAGTGCGTGTTTCGTTTATCAATGACTTGTTCCAACCCGAATTCGGCATCGACAACAATTTGACCGTGGACAACATTGTGGTCGACGGAGTTGTTTTTCAAACCGAAGCATCGACGGTTCAGTCTTCTGGCGTTTTCGTTCCCGGTGAAGGGTTCGTTGACGGATTTTTGCAATCCGAAACGTTGCATGGCAATGGCTTCTTTGCCTACGGCGGACAAGCAGGCGAATCTGAGCTGTTCACTCAAGATCAAACGTTCGGGAGCAATGGTTCAAGATTTGTGGGCGACGGGCTTGGCCTTGGTGTCTTTGCATCAGTGTCTACGGTTGCAGCCGATGGGCGCATTGCTAGTTTCGTCCATGAAGGCGAGAATTTTGGAGGATTCAATGGCGATCCTCGGCGATTCAATGTGGTGAATGTGCTTGGGGCTGACGGCACGACTGACCCAACATTCAACGGAGGCGAGCCGCTGCAAATCAATCCGCTTGTTGAAGCTGTGATCGGCGCGGCTGGTCCAGACGATAATGTTGGATTCTCAATCAGCGAGGCACAGTTTGATTCACAGGGACGCTTGGTGTTCTTGGCGGATCGTTTTCTGGGTGATGGCGAGTTCGCGGTCATCACGTTAAATACGGATGGCTCGGTTGCGTCAGGATTTGGCGGCAATGTCAATGCGATCCATCGTGATTTTCAATTCGATTCGACGACTCGTTTCGCAATCGATTCACAGGACCGCGTAGTTGTGACGGGCAAGAATGTGTTGACCGATGAAGTTATCGTTGCTCGATATCTGTCTGATGGACAGGTTGATTCAAGCTTTGGTAACGCTGGTCAAGTTGCAGTATCGCTAGCGTTGATCGATCCTCAGAATGGAATCACAGAGTTTGTTGACATTGGTATCGATGCAGATGATTCGGTGGGCATTGTGATTGACCAACGCTTTCGACAGGACGTCACCTCTGGCATTGTCAAACTAGATTCCTCGGGAAATTTTGATACAACCTTTGCAGGTGATGGAATCTTGATTTATCAACCGAGTCCCAATCCGAATATTTCGGAAGCCTATGACGAGTTGTTTTTCGATAGCCAAGGTCGAGTTGTGATTTCAGGACCGTTCGGCGCGTTGCGTCGATTCAATGCTGACGGAAGTGCGGATACTGGTTTTGGAGACAATGGAATCCTGTCGTTGCCTGGCGTGTTCACTGCTCGTGACACCGAGATTGATTCCCAGGATCGTATCGTCGTGCTGGACGACGATTTTATCATCCGAATCGACAGCAACGGTCAATTAGACGCTTCGCTCAGTCAAGATGGCTTTCAGTCTTTTGAGGAAGCAATCAATATTGTAAGTTTCAACAATGTCACATCATTTGACTTAGTTGATGACGGACTTGTGTTCCTGTCGACAACCACGCCACGAGTCTTTCGGTTGGACCTAGTCCCCGTTTGATTCAAGGCCGCTAGAGCCGACAGTTGCTGGTCCTAGCACCAGCAACTGTCAGAATGATGATGATGTCTCAACGTGATAGGTATGTGCTGGTTGAGACATCCGGCAAATGGATCACTTGCAGAATTTGTCCAGCCATTCAAAGAACTGGCGGTGCCACACGACTCCGTTCTGTGGGCTCATGATCCAGTGGCCTTCGGCAGGAAAGTATAGGAATCGAGATTCAACACCTTGGATCTGGGCTGCCGTGAAAGCTTCCATGCCCTGAGTAACGGGGACGCGAAAATCTTTTTCACCGTGGATCACCATCAACGGCGTTTTCCAGTTTTTGACGAACCGATGCGGCGAGAATGCGTTGTATTTTTCCGCAGTTGATCCGCCCTTCCAGTAAGGACCATCCAAGTCCCAATCAACGAAGAACAATTCTTCTGTCGATCCATACATCGATTCCAAATTGAACACGCCGCAGTGTGCGATCATTGTGGCAAAGCGATCTTGGTGGTGTCCCATCAGCCAGTACACCGTGTAACCACCAAAGCTTGCTCCGATTGCGCCCACGCGTTTCTTGTCGACGTAGGTTTCTTCTAACATTTCGTCAGTCGCCGAAAGAATGTCTTTCATGCACTGACCGCCCCAGTCTTTGCTGATTTGGTCATTCCACTCGCGCCCAAACCCCGGAAGGCCTCGTCGATTTGGTGCCACGATTACATAATCGTTTGCCGCCATCAGGTGAAAATTCCAGCGATAAGAAAACCATTGTCCGATTTGGCCTTGGGGGCCGCCTTGGCAATACGTCAGCAACGGGTACTTTTTCGATTTGTCAAAGTTTGGTGGGTAGATGACCCAGCAGTGGATTTTTTTGCCATCAGTTGCGTCCACCCAACGTTCTTCGATCTTGGGAAGTTCAAGGTCTTTGTAGATGTCGCCGTTGACGTCGGTCATCGTACTCGATTCGCCTGTTGCGATATCTAGCGAAGCGTATTCAGCGGGACGGATCATGTTGGTGACGCTAATCAGCGCGGTCTTGCCGTTGGGCGAGATTCCATACAGTGAATAGTTCGCCATGCCACTGGTGATTTGCTTTGTGCCTTCGTCGCCCAAATTCGATTTGAATAGTTGGTTCGTTCCGCGATGCTCGGACATGAAAATCATGCTCTTGCTGTCCGGCATCCAAGTCGCGCTGTGTGCGGTTTGGTCCAGTCCTTTGGTTAGCTCTTGAATTTTTCCCGTTGCACGATCAAAGATCATGACGCGATTACGATCTGCTTCAAAGCCTGGTCGTTCCATCGAGTGGAATGCGATCAATTTTCCATTTGGCGAGTAGACAGGATCGTTATCGTAGCCTGGCATTCCTTTGGAAATATTCGTTGCCGTTTTCAGGTCCTTCATTGAAGTGATGAAGACGTCGCTGTTGGTCGATCGCGCCCAGTTGTCTACGTCTTTGACGGTGTATGCAATTTCGTCTCCACTGGGAGCCCACGCGAATTGCTCGCTTCCGCCGAATGGAGGAACGGGGCAGTCGACCTTGCGATCTTTCATCAGATCGACAGCTTCGCCCGCGCGGCCTGTGGACAGTACTTCTGCGACGTGTAAGTGCGAGTATTTGTAGTCGTGCCAAGCGTTCCAGTGTCGATACATCAATCCGTCGATGATGCGTGCGTCGGCCTTGGGAAGGTCTTCGTAGACTTCGGTGACTTCGTCGTCCAGTTTTACATCGATGGTGAAAGCGATTCGGCTGCCGTTTGGTGCGACTTTTAGATTCGCAACTCCTTCCTTTTCATTGGTGACTTGCAGGATCGAAGCGTCAGTTGGGTTCATTGCGAACGCTTGTGACTTGACATTTTCGTCTTCGGTCTGCGGCTTGCCTGAGAAATACAAGCGTTCGCCAAATGGACTGTCAGCGAATTGCACATCGCCGATCGAAGTCCAGTTTTCAAGCACTGCACGAGGTTTTTTCTCATTCAGTTTTTGAATGTAGAGCGTCGATTTGCCTTTGTTTTCTTTTAGCTCGTAGCGACGAACTGTGTAGGCAAACGAAGCCCCATCACTGGAAAGAGTGGCGCCGCCCACACGTCCGAGTTTCCACAGGACCTCAGGCGACATCCGGGTGATTGGTTCTTGCGCGGTTTTGTCCGGTTCAGAAGTTTTGGGGTCATCGGCGGACGCCCGTTTGATGGGGCTTGCGATTGCGATGAAGCAAAAAGCTAACAGTAGCGACTTGGGCAGCAATGTCATGTTCATTTTCCGTTGCATCAGACTCATGTAGCATAGAGGTTAAAAGAGAAAAGCCATTCGGCTAACAGGATATACGACGAGGCACGGGATGGGCCGAGGTTGCAGTTTCTCGGATGAAAAACTTTGGGATGAAAAATCATGCTGAAGACCCATGCAAGGGGCTTTAGTGTAAAAGTGTTCGTTCTTGGGGCCAGAGCGTGGTGGGCTGGGCGTTTTCTGTGGAAGTTCTGCCATCGGCGGGAGGAGCTTAGTGTGCATTTGGCGCCCAGCGGACGCATTCGTGGGCTGTAGGGGCCAATGGTTTGGTAACTGATCGTGTTTTTGAAATCAGCGTCTTTCGCTTTTGGACTGATGCGGTATCATTCAATTCCATGACAAAACACATCTTTGTAACTGGCGGTGTCGTAAGTTCATTGGGCAAGGGACTTACGAGCGCTTCATTGGGAATGCTGCTTGAGCAGCGTGGACTACGCGTCCGCATGCAAAAATTGGATCCGTATATCAACGTCGATCCTGGCACGATGAGCCCTTATCAGCATGGCGAGGTTTACGTGCTGGATGATGGTAGCGAGACCGATTTGGATCTCGGCCACTACGAGCGGTTTACGTCGGGAGAATTGACCCGTGATTGCAATTATACAACCGGCCAAATCTATCTTTCGGTAATTGAGCAAGAACGAAAGGGACAGTTCTTGGGCAAGACCGTCCAGGTGATCCCGCACATTACCAACGAGATTAAATCCGTTATCAAGCGGATGGGTGGTGACGACGTGGACGTTGTGATCACAGAGATCGGTGGCACGGTTGGCGACATCGAGAGCTTGCCATTCTTGGAAGCAATTCGGCAGTTTTCGCAGGACGTTGGTCGCGAGAATTGCCTTTACTTGCATCTGACGCTCGTCCCGTACTTGAAGGCTGCGGACGAACTAAAGACAAAGCCGACGCAGCATTCAGTGGGGCGGCTTCGTGAGATCGGAATTCAGCCAGATATTTTGGTCTGCCGTTGTGAGCATTCGATCAGTCGTGAGGACCGCGAAAAGATAGCGTTGTTTTGCAATGTGCCAGTCGAAGCTGTTATCGAAGAGAAGGACAAGGATTTTTCGATCTACGAAGTACCGTTGTCGTTAGTCGATAATAAGTTGGACGAATTAGTAGTCAGCAAGTTGGATTTGCCGAGCAATTCACTGGACATTTCAGCTTGGGTGGACTTGCTGCATCGACTTCGGAATCCCCGCCATGAAGTTTCCATTGCTGTTGTTGGCAAGTACGCCGAACACAAGGATGCCTACAAGTCGATTTACGAAGCAATCGATCATGCGGGCATGCATCATCAAGCGCAGATTCGAGTGGGAAGAGTCCAGAGTGCGGACATCGAACGTGAGGGTGCCGAACGTTTGTTAAGTGGATATCAGGGGGTCCTGGTGCCTGGTGGGTTTGGCGAACGGGGCGTCGAAGGAAAAGTTCAGGCGATCAAGTTTGCACGCGAACGCGGAATTCCATTTTTTGGCATCTGTTTGGGGATGCAGTGTGCTGTGATTGAATACGGCCGACATCACATGGACCTAGATCAGGCTCATTCCACGGAATTTGATAAGGATACGGCACATCCGGTGATCTGTTTGTTGGATGAACAGCGAAATGTGACTCAGAAGGGCGGTACGATGCGTCTGGGCAAACAGCCAACGAAGCTGATTCCTGGGACAAAGGCTGGCGAAGCATACGCTAGCGAGAGCGTGGAAGAACGCCATCGGCATCGGTACGAATTCAACAATATTTATCGCCAGCAATTCGAAGCGCACGGCATGCAATTCTCTGGGACCAGTCCCGATGGAGGTTTGGTGGAAATCGTTGAACTGCAGGACCATCCTTGGTTCGTTGCGGTGCAGTACCATCCGGAATTCAAGAGCAAGCCGCTTTGTGCGCACCCGTTGTTCGCTGGCTTTGTCGAAGCAGCAATCCAGCGGCGAAATCGTCGCAGCGAATCAGAGAACCAGACGGTAAGTCAACGGTAGCGATGTTCGCGACGTGCTTTTTGCCAGTTCATTTCACTTTTTTAGTTCACGCAAATTTAATTCACTGTCATGACTGATCCGAACGACAAAGAAGATCCGAAAATCGTTGTTGACGACGATTGGAAGCAACAAGTTGAAACCGAAAAAAATCAACAGGACTTTGTCCCGATGGACAAATCGGCAAAGCCCGAAGCCGAGTCTAGTACGCCTGACGCGGTCACTGCCGATGATCAGGACGAAGCCGCAGCTGGTGTTCCTCCCGAGGCTTCGCTTGAGTCTTTGATCACGATGTTGTTCATGCAGGCGATGGCGACGCTGGGCCAGATTCCAGATCCTGTATCGGGCGAACCAAAAGTCAACAAGCCGATCGCAAAACACTATATCGATACGATTGAATTGCTGAGTGAAAAAACCAAGGGCAACACAACTGACCAGGAGTCAAAGATGTTGTCGGAAGTTCTGCACAACCTGCGTCTTGCGTATGTCAACACAAAGGCTCAGTGAATCGGTGTAAATCCCTTTTTCAAAGTAGGTTGGGCATTCCTGCCCGACTGAATTTAAAAACGCTTTGAATCGGGCAAGAATGCCCAATCTACGAAAAGTGATTTGCTGTGCCCAGTGAATCACCGGGGCGAGTGCTTCACGGCTGCAGGTTTATAGCTGCGTGTCGACGTGAGTCGAAATGATCTTTCCATTGAAGGGATTCGGCGCGGTGTAATTGCCGGCGGCAGATTGACTGTCCAGGCCAATGCTCATGCCGTCTTTTGGTTCGGTGGGTATCAACCCTGGTGATTTGACCGATCCAACAGGCTTTCCGTCGACGGTTAACGTCATGTTTTGGCGGTTCAAATTCGCTTCGATTCGGATTGAACCTGCAACGGAATTCTTGGCAATCACACGTGTTACTTTGCCATTGATCCGAACGTCAAACGCCGGTTTTCCGTCTACAAAGTGCAGCGCGTAGCCGTGTTCACGTCCACCTTGGGCCAGCACAACGCCGTTTGGGGATTGTGATTTGACTTCGGCAACGATCATTAATTCACGGTTAACAAGCTTGGGCGATTCCGAAACAGGCTTTCCCTTTGCATTGGGTTTTGCTTTGCGTTTCTTGTTGGCAATTGGATCTGGATACTTTGCCAAAATCGCTTTTAGTCTGTTAACGACATCGGGTTTGTCCGCCGCATGATTCTTTGATTCGTGCGGATCGATTTGGTAGTCATACAGTTCGTACTGAGTGTCTTCTTCGGATGCACCGACGGTGCGCCATTGGACCAGCCGATAGCGCTCGGTGCGAATCGCGCGACCAAGCTTCTGTTTTGGATAAGCATGGAAAGCGTGATCACGGACGCGTGCGTCTCGGTCATTCAAAACCGGTACCAAACTGATACCGTCAATTGGCTGTGGGCCTTTGGGGGCAGGTAGTCCGGCAAGTTCCGATAGCGTTGGGAAAATGTCGACCGTTTCTGCCAGTTGCCGCGTCGAACTATTCGGTTTTGTAACACCCGGGGCTACAAAACAAATCGGGATTCGGTTTGCCTGCTCGAAGTTCGTGTGCTTTGTCCAAATCCCAAGGTCTCCCAAATGAAATCCATGGTCGCCCCACAGGACAACGATCGTATTGTCGCTTAGCCCAAAATCATTGAGTGCGGCTGTGACTTTACCAATCTGCGCGTCCACATAACTGGTGCTGGCGTAGTAGCCGTGGACTAGGTTGCGTTTTAATTCCGGGCTGAATTCACCGGATGTTGGCACAGGTTTGTAGGCGGTGATTTCGCCACCGCGTTTGAGCGCGACAGACGGAGCGCCAATTGGAAACGATTCGTTTTGCGGCATTGGCAGCTTGGCGGGATCATACAAATCCCAATATCGTTTCGGTGCGCTGAAGGGCATGTGCGGGCGTACAAATCCGGCGGCGATAAAAAATGGAGTGCCGTTTTTTTCGCGTCGCTCTTTTGCGGCTTCTAATCGCCGAATGGTTTCTGCCGCAACGCGACCATCCGCATAGTCATGATCATTCGCAACGGGCGATTCAAAAGCGGCGCCGCGAGGCAACGAACGGATGCGATCTAACGCTTGATTTGTGAACAGGGCTTCTTCGCGAGTCAGTTTGCCACCATCGGTACTTTCGTCATCCAAGTACTCGATCACTTTGTCTTTGAAATGTGGAGCCATGAACGATTCTGGATCGCCGTTGTTGCCATGGCCAATATGAAAAACTTTGCCTAGCGATTCGGTGTGATATCCGTGCTTGGCAAAATGTTGCGGCATCGTGATGGCATTGGGAACGATCTGTCGCAGTTGGCTACCAAGTCCGTAGAGCCCCGTCGAAGTGCTGTGGGAGCCGAGCATGAGCGTGAATCGTGATGGCGCACAGACCGCTTGATTGCAGTAGGCCATATCGAAACGCATTCCGCGGGCAACCAGTGCATCTAAATTGGGAGTCTTGGCAATTCTATCGCCATAGCAGCCCAGCGCCGGTTTTAAATCGTCTACCAAAATCAGCAGCACATTGGGTCGAGCGTTGTCAGCCGCTTTCAAGTTCAGTTGTGGCTGCAAGAACGCAGCGTAGAAGAACACGACAAGCAAGAAACTAGGCAATCGATACATACGCAATCAAATTTCGGGGCGTCAAAATGAAATACCAATTGGAAGCTGACAAGCTGCGTGGTTTTACTTGGCATTCAATTGTAGCCCGAGCAAGGACGCGATGGGCGCGGAACGCGCAGCGTTCCCGGGCTATGTTGTCAAACGCCTTCGGCGTGAAGAGCCCCGAGATAGATGCTGATCGCCATTTTGCTCCTTAGAGGCGATCAGGGTCAAACTGTGGAAGACCTTTGGGAGCGACAAGTGTGTTTAGGAAATCCAAGATCGCATGGCGATCAGCCAAGGGCAACGTTAGAAAACGATCTCGTGTGCCAGATGCTTCTCCATCATGCATGGATATTGACTCAAAGATCGTTTCTGCGCGGCCGTCGTGCATGTAGGGTGCGGAATCGGCGACGCCCCATAGTGGCGGAGTGCGCCATTCTTGGTTGATCTTTGTGTCTTCGTAGTGCAGCCGGATGAGCTGTTGATGCTGGACAATATCCGTTTGAAGAAGGTTCAGATTTCCTGTGAAGGAAAGAGCCTGATTCACGGCTCGACTGGACTGTACGATTTGTCTTTCTGAGTTTCCTTCCATGACTTCTATGCGGACGCTTGGGCCAGTCGCCGGTTTGAATTCATACTCAGGCCCGGAGTATCTGGGATGAGATTTCTTGCTTGTTCCACCTGAACGAAAGCTAGATTGTGTCGTGTCGATTGACATTTCGGATGACTGCCCATAGTAGCCGGTCGTCATGCGCCCTGTTCCAGTTACTCGTGTTTCCGACGCAACGACAGAACTTCGATTTATTGATGTGGCGCGAACGATATACGGCATGGCTCCGTTCAAATCCATTGATGCGTAACCCATGTCGTGTAGCAAAATATCGCTGTAGACACCTTTGGCGGGCCCCATGTTGGGGACATGGCAAACGGCGCATCCAATTTTTGTGAATAGGGCTTCGCCGCGGGCTGCCGATTCTCGCAACTTGCTATCCGATGGAATCTCGCGGGTAGGGGCCGGCAGAGCGGCGAGAAAGTCGCTGATTGCTAAGACCTGGCCGTCTTGGACATCGATCGATGTATTTCGATAGTTGGCTGCCGTTGCATCAAACGGTTGACTGATTCGGTCCGTTTCTAATCCTAGTTCTGCTGCCAATGCTTGGTCAACAAAGGCGGCCAAGGTATGCCGGTTTCCGCGCCATCCGAACTTGCCGTACAGTCCGTTTCGCAGTGTCGATGGACGGCCGCTGATTTCGGGATGACTCTTTTGTAGGCGTACCTGTTCTTCAATTGTTTTTCCATCGATCTGATCGATCAGTCCAAGCCCAAACAAGGGTGTTGTGTTTCGCTGATACAGTCGAAGGCTAGCTGTGACGCTATAGTCGCCGACGTTTGTATTGAAAAGAAACGGCGTACTGTAAGCACGTCGTACCTCTGAGGATTCGCTGGATCCTCCCTTGGTGTCAAAGATGGTGTCGAGTTTGGATTTGATTTCACCGGATGCTCGCTGCAAGTTTGCGGTGCCTCCGTGGTGATGCAAAACGAGTGTGTTTTGTACCTGACCAGATTGGGAAACGAAATTCGGATGAATACTGCTGACAGCAGATTTGATGACATCATCGGTAACGTGTCCGCCAGCGATTTTCATGTGTTCGATACCAAGCGAGTTGGCGTTGAACCGTGCATCACCACCGCCACCGATTCCACCTTGATGATGGCAGGCGACACATGACGTGCCGTTGAACAACGGCCCCAGTCCGTCACCACCAAGCGATGGATTTTTCGGAGACCAATTTTTGACGAATAGTTGGTTGCCCAATCGGATCTTTTCTGGGGAGACTGCGAGCGCCGAATTGGATAGGTAGGCGAGCATGAATCCGATAGCGAGTCGTGCGGCAGTTTTCATAGAGATGTTCCTGCAGTGACGGATGTGGTTTTTAGGTTTAGCGAGGCAATTGAGATTTCGATTTTCGTTGAATCATTTCTTCGATTCGCAGACGAGCTCTTTCGGCGGAAAGCCCAGGCGGAGATGGTTTGGCAGGGCTGGCCGCTGGGTTCGTATCTGGTTTGATCACGACTGGCTTCCTTTTTACCACGTTGCGCGGTGCTGACGGTTTCCGAATTGGTAGATTGATAACGTTTAAACGCTCATTCAGCGTTTTTTGTAGGTTATCTAGTTCTTCAGGCGCGCCCGTTGTGGTGAATTCTTCGTTGAAGCGAAATGTGTTATTTGGAAAAGCACGTGTGCCAAATTTGCGAGCAATTTTTCTGCGAGCCTGCAGTTTTTCTTGCAGATTGTCGTAGACATAAGATCGATTGGCCAAGTTGAAGGCACCGCTGTCGCTAGTGGCTTGTTTGACGACCGATTCAATCAGGATCAAATGTTCTTTGACGAGTTCTGCGACTTTGCTTGCGTCGTTTTTGGGCTCAGTGTGCAGCGGGATTCGATTGACCGTGTAGTGTGCTTTGGCAGAACCAGAGGCGGTCGCGCTGTCGCTGATTTCCGACAACACAATACGTTTGAGTTCTCTGAAGTCTTCTAGGTCACGGCAGCGGATTTCGATTCCGTTAACGATCGCCACGACTTCCCCAAAAATGTCAGCTGACAATTGCAATTTCCAGGCAAGCAATCGCCCGCTGGCGTCAACGAATCTGCGGTGCCCTGCTTCTAAAAGTTCTTTTTCTGGGTCAGTTTCTTTTTCCGGATGAGTGATTGTCGCCAAAGAAATGGTGCCTTGGGAAACGTGGACTTTGCAGGCGCCGTCCTCCAGAACTTGGGTTGAAAACTCAGTCCCCAAGTCAACCAATTGAGCAACTGGCGTCTCCACTGAAAAACCAATCGCTTTGGGAGGTACATTGGCGAGTGCTTGTCCACCAGCAAGCAGCAAACTGTTGGCAGAGTCGAACTGGAACTGTGCGGGCGCTGTGATTGATACCATGGCGCCGCTGGCGGTTTCAAATTTCGCACTTCCAGATAGCAGTGACAAAAATTCATTGTCAATGGATCGCGGATTTTCATACCACTGTGCGCCATCAGAAGTTTTGATGAGTTTGGCAAAGCGCTTGGGTTTGGGGTTCGCCTGGGTTGCCGTTGTTTCCGGGGTTGCAACAACAGAATCGTTTTGCGGGGGCGATGAGAATGGTGGTGAGTTTGGATCGGATGCGTCTGGAATTGACACCACAGCAGAAGCGTCGTTGTTTTTGGGTTTGGGTTGGTTTTGTACAACCGCAGCGCGATCGGGATTGGAGTTGGGTAGGGTGTTTTCTTGGTTGGTGTTCCTTAGCAATGTGACAACCACCAAAACGCTGGCAGCAATCGCGGCGAGGGAAACCCAGACCAGTGACTTTGAGATACCAGTTTCTGGTGTGCTGGCCGGTTCCAGGTTTGATTCAAGCGTTTGTTGACTGGTAGTGTTTGCTGTGACAGTGGCCGTTTCGTCGCCCACGGGATCTTGGGTAGGCACAGGCGATTCGGTTTCAATTCGCTCGATGACGGTTGCGACAAATTGAGCGATGTCATCTGGTGATTTGCGTCCGGCGCTTCGTAGCATGCCGTGCATTTCAGCGTCTTGCAGTACATGCTCGCGCTGTTGTTCATCGATACCGATCGCGGTCATGAGTGTCATTTCGTCGGCAGATGAAATGTTGTTTTCTAGGTAGGCTGCCCACAGATCTTTGGTTTTCGCTGATTTCATTTTTTAGGTCCCTCAATGGATGAGGCTAATCTGCCGGAAACACATTGAGATAGAGATTGCCGGATCCGCATGAGGCTGTTGCGGATCGCACCAGCGCTTCGTTTGCTGTCGGCTGCGATTACTGAAATGGGATCTCGTTGGAAGTAGAAGCGTTGGACAATCGTCCGAGCGTTTTCAGGAAGTCGGTCTAGGCAATGAGTGAGTGCACTCAGTTTTTCATTGCCATTGCTCCGTTTGTCCACTGAGTGTTCCATCCAATTGGCGATCAGAACTTCTGCTGCTTTTGTTTCATGTGTTCGTCGTCGTTTCTCGCTACGCAAATAGTTAGCGACTTGGCGACGTGCGATTCCAACAATCCAACTGCTGAACTTTGAGTCGCCGCGAAATTCTGCCAGCGATTGGTATGCTGCGATAAATACTCGTTGAGCAATTTCGTCAACTTCGTTGTCGTCGCGTAGGTACCCACCCAAAATTGATCGGACCAATGTGACGTTTTGGGCAATGAGCGTTGCATAGGCTTCGTCGCAACCAGATGAGGCACGCTGAACCAATTGGTTTTCTGGCTCAGGGTGCATGGGGTCTGGATTCGGCGAAGCTAGTGCAAGAAGCTGGATCATGCCCGTTGGTTGCCGGTCGCGATACGATTGTCACAGAAAAGAACAATGTTTTTGGTGAAACGAAATATTGCCGTGAAATCAATGGTTTGTCGACTGTTGCTTGATGGACCATGGCTAGACGCGTGGAATGAATCGTCGGTCGTTAGATGATTTTAGTTGAAATTGGGAACGCTCGCTAAACGGGTGATGGATATCCGTTGGGCAAGTTTTAGTACCCGACGCGTCAGCGCGTATGCGGAGAAGGCCATCCCCGG
>CAYNNP010000021.1:28742-38329 GCA_964398215.1 uncultured Pirellulaceae bacterium
CCGCCGGACCCTCCCGCTGCGCAGGAGGGTGATACAGAAACGCAACGGAAGTATGGAGTGTCCAGTTCCCGTGTGCTTTTCTGATTCAAAATCGCAAGATATTGAGTCCTCAAATTAGCTGTCTTTCAAAGACACTGCTTGAAAAATCGACCGGTAGCGTCGCGGTGAAAAGCCGAGGGCGGACAAATTGACGGCCAAGTTGCCTTTGATTCGCAAGCGTCGTTCTCTTTTTTCAGCAATCTGGCGAAATCGGCGGAATGTGTGAAATGTGATTCGGTTTCACAGGCTGGCGTCGCTTACACCTATACGGACTAGGCAAACTGGACCGCGAACTACCAACCATCTTTGCCGAGCGGTAAACTGGAGAGGTCATTTCGTTGTATGCGAGGTGGCTGAATATGTAATCGCATCGCTCGTTTTCGACATCGGGATCCGCAGTGAACTATCGACAATCGATCGTGACAGTATTTGTATTTCCTTATGCATTGCTTGCCAGAAAAGCTATGGCAGTTTGTTTGGTTACGTGCTGTCTGTTGGCCGTGTGCAATCAGTCGATCGCAGATGAGTCAACTGAAGCTTCAATCGCTGCTTACGCTGACGCGGCGAACTTTCAAACCAATGGTGCGTTTGAGTTGGCGATTGATGGTTGGCGAGCTTTCTTGCGAAAGTATCCGAGCGATGATTTGGTACCCAAGGCGTCACATTATTTGGGCGTTTGCTACATGCAGAAAGACCCGCCCGACTATCCAGCGGCTGCGGAGGCATTTCAGCAGGCTTTGAAAGATAAGAAGTACGAGTTGCGCCAAGAGACTTTGGCTAACCAGGGTTGGTGTTACTACGCATCGGCAGGTGAGGGCCCAAAACGCAATGCGAACCGATTGCGTCAGACGATCAAGGCCTACGACATGCTTCGCAAGGAGTTTCCCAAAAGCGAATTCTTGGATCGCGTTTACTTTTACTGTGGCGAAGCTCAATACGGCTTGGGTGACCGGCAGAAGGCAATCGCGAATTACGATCGTTTGTTGTCGTTGCCTAACGCAAAAGAATCGCCGCTACGATGTGACGCGCTGTATGCGAGGGGGATTGCGTACGAAGAGTTGAATAAAGCTAAAGAGGCGATTGCGTCATTCGAGCAGTTGCTTGGCGGTTGCAGTTCTGAAGACTTGGTCATTGATGTTCATTTGCGAATCGGTGACATGATGATCACGCAGAAAGAATATGATCGAGCGGTTCGTTCCTTCGAATCGGCTTATCAAGCGACCGATTCGAACGAAGACCGTGCGTACTCGCTTTTTCGTCAGGGCTATGCGCTGGTGCAAGCGGGCAGTCCTCGCGGCGCGGCGGCGAAGTACGATGCTTTGTTGAAGAACTATCCTGATTCACCGTACTCCGGCGCTGCAATGTTGGCTTCCGCCCAGAGTACGTATCGTGATGGGAACATGGACGCAGCCGCGGTCCGATTCAAGAGA
This sequence comes from uncultured Pirellulaceae bacterium, assembly GCA_964398215.1. Taxonomy (GTDB): domain Bacteria; phylum Planctomycetota; class Planctomycetia; order Pirellulales; family Pirellulaceae; genus CAYNNP01. The sequence goes on from CAYNNP010000021.1 coordinate 30,212, forward strand.
GTTTTGCAGTCCAAGGATCCCAAAGTGGCCACGGAAGCGGCACATTGGTTGACGCGGATTTACATTGGCAAAGACCAGATTGGCGAAGCGATCAAGATTGCCGAAAATCAAATTGGTGCTGGAGCGGAGGGCGAGTACGCAATCGAGTTGAAAGTTGATTTGGCAGAAGCTTTGTCAATGCAACCCGATACGATGAAGCGAGCGATCTCGGTTTCGGAAGACGTGTATCGGCAGGCTCCGAATCATCCATTGGCACCGCGCGCGTTGTACAGTGCTGCGTTTTCTGCGCTGCAGATCAATGAAGTCCCGAAAGCCACTGCGCTGGCCAAAGAGTTTCTAGCCAAATTCCCACGTGACACTCTGACTCCCGATGTTCGCTTTATCGCCGCCGAAGGAAACCTTGTTTCTGGCAAAGTCGATGAAGCCGCGAAACAGTACAAGGAGCTTTTGAGCGAGAACGAATTTCGCCAGAATCCGCAGCGACCGGTTTGGGTCATCCGGGGTGCGATGAGTTTCAATGCGGCCAAAAAATATAGCGACACCAACGCTTTGGTGAGCCGCGAGTTGGGAGTGATAAAAGAGGCTGGCCAAAAAGCAGAACTGATGATGCTGGATGGTCAGGCTTACATGCGGACAAAGAAGTACTCGGATGCTGCAGCAGCGTTTCAGCGTAGTGTAGAAACTGACCCCAAGTGGGCGAGAGCCGATGAATGCAAATTGCTTGCGGGACAAATGTTGTATCTTTCGGGTAAACCGCAAGAAGCGAGTGCGATGTGGGAGCAGTTGATTGGTCAAGCAAGCAACGCGCGGATGGCGGATCAAGCTCGCTACAAATTGGCTCAGATGGCTAGTCAGAATGGTGATCACAAATCGGCAATTGGGCGCTACGACAAAATCATTCGTTCCAATCAGGATGCGGGATTGATTACGTATGCTCAGTACGGCAAAGGTTGGTCGCTGATGCAGTTGAATGATCACGCCGGTGCCGTCAGTCCGCTGACGGTGGTTATTCAGCAGAATCAAAAGCATCCATTATTTGACGACGCACTTTTGGCCCGAGGAATCTCGCTTCGCAATGAAGAGAAACATGATGAGGCAACGCGAGACCTGAAGCAGTATCTGGAGCTAAAGCCAACGGGTGTCAACTTGGGACATGCACTTTATGAAATGGCATTGATTGATCAGAAAAGGAACGATCACAAATCGGCGGCCGCGCGGTTGCAACAGTTGGTTGATCAGGTTCCTAAGTATCCGTCGATGGACAAAGTGATGTATGAGCTTGGTTGGTCACAGCACGAATCTGGTGATGATGCATCAGCGTCGGAGCAGTTCAATCAACTGATCAGTCGTTACCCAAATGCATCGGTTGCTGCCGACGCCGCTTACTTTGTTGGACAGCAAAAATACAAGGCATCGGATTGGGTGGCAGCGGCGAAGCAGTTTCGTATCGCCGCTGACAAGGCACAGGAAGATGGACTTTCAGAGAAAGCGTACTATCGACTTGGATGGTCCCACTTTAAAGCGAAGCAATTCGAGGAAGCGGAGACTGCTTTTAAAACTCAATCAGATAAACATCCCGAAGGTCGTTTATCGTTTGATGCGACCATGATGGTTGGCGAGTGTCGATTCAAAGCGTCTAAGTTTCCAGAAGCGTTAGAAGCGTATCGGGTGGCACGCGAGCGGATCCAGCAAAAGAACGAATCGTCAAAGAATCTACGAGATCCAGCCGAGAAGCAGATTCGCGAATTGGTGCTTTTGCATGGTGGGCAGTGTGCCGCTCAGACGAAAGCCTGGGACGAGGCGCTGAGTTGGTACCAGGAGCTCAGGGAGCGATTTCCAGCCACAGGATACCTTTCACAGGCGTTTTACGAGTCTGGATTCGCCCATCAGCAGAAAAACGAGAGAGACAAAGCGATAAAACTATATTCCCAGGTTGCCGATAATTATCGTAATGAGGTCGCGGCAAGAGCCCGCTTCATGATGGGGGAGATCTATTTTGGACAACGAACGTTCGACAAGGCGATCCCAGAATTCCAGCGTGTCATGTTTGGGTTTGGTGCTGATCGAGCGCCGGTCGCAATCAAGAACTGGCAGGCCAAGAGTGGATTCGAAGCGGCAAGGTGCAGTGAGCTGATGCTGCAACAGGCCAGAACGGACGAGGCAAAGACGAAGGCCAGGAACTTTGCGTTGAAGTTTTATCAGTTCGTTGTAGACAAACATCCCGATCATGAGCTGGCAGGGAAATCTCGTGAAAGAATCAAAACATTGAGCAAATCGTGATACCAACCTCAAATAAATTCGCAAAAATCCGTATCGGCATTCTCGCATGCTTAGCCTTCGTGCTGGTCTGCTTTGTGCTTGAGACAGCTAGTTCGTTCTCGCAAGACATTATTGATGCTGACGACATCCAGTCGATCATGAACGACCAGCCGACTGTCGAACCAGATGCGACTGCGCCCGCCACGCAACCACAAGGGATCGATTTGTTAGAATTGATTCGCAGTGGGGGCGGCTTCATGATTCCAATTGGATTGATGAGTCTGTTGGTTGTCGCGCTGGCAACCGAGCGGCTTGTGACGTTACGTCGTGCGAAAATCGTTCCAACAGATCTGATCGATGAATTGGAAGAGCTTGCCGAGCCCATCAACCGCTTCAGTCCAGGTGTGGCCTATCAAGTTTGTTCAGACAATCCGTCGCCGGCATCAAGAGTTGTGACTGCCATGTTGCTACGCACGGGCCAGTCGCTTGGTGAAATTGAAAAGACAGCCAGTGAGACTGCGCAGCGAGAGGCAGAGACTTATGCTGCTCCGATTCGTTGGTTGAACTTGGCAGCGGCAGCGACTCCCTTGATGGGGCTGTTGGGTACCGTGTGGGGAATGATTGTTGCATTCCATGAATCGACTACTTTGTCAGCGGATCGAAGTCGAAGCGAACAATTGTCGGAAGGGATTTATACGGCTCTGGTTACAACGCTAGCTGGTTTGATCGTTGCAATCCCTGCTGCGATCCTGGCCCAGTATTTGGAGAATCGTGTCATCAAGTTGTTCCACCGTGTTGAACAATTGGCGTTTGATATTGCTCCTGGTTTGGCAAGATTTCAGGGTGTGAAACGTATGGATACAGATGGTTCGTTGCATCCACTGAATTCCGCATCGGTCGTTGTCAAATCGGCGGCTGCTTCTACCGCCACACCCACTCCTCCCCCGCCGCCACAGGCATCGCCAGCTGTGCGTAGCGGTGCAAAGTTGAGCTAACCCAATGGCGATCGAAATCAAAAAGTCGTCGGCTGCTGGGACGTTGAGCTTGACACCGTTGATCGATGTCGTGTTTCTGCTGTTGATCTTTTTCCTGGTTACCAGTGAATTTGAAGAAGAAGAACGCCGTTTGGACATCGTGTTGCCGAATGCCACCAGCGCTGTTCCAATGACGGGCCAGCCCCGCGAGATCATTGTTGATATTGATAGTGACGGCGAGGTTTACATGCGAGGTCAACCGACGACGATTGTAGAGTTGGAGCAGTTGATGCGTGCAGCCGTTGCCAGTAATCCCACCAGCCAGACTGCCGTGATTCGCGCGGACCAGAACACGCCGTTTCAGCCTGTTGTTAGCGTGATGGATGTGTGCAATCGAACGGGGGTGAGTGATTATTCGGTAACCACTCAAGACGCTCCCAAGAGTGCGGAATAGGAGGACGGATGATGCGCCGATTTTCCGATAACAGTTCTGATTCAGACCGAATGTGGCCGCTGGACGCGTCGTTAATTGCGCTGTCGGGTTTGGTGTTGTATTTGGTTGTGACTCGATTGCGGTTTGATGATCCACGTTGGTTGTATAACGGATGGACTTATGCGGTTGCAGTTCCGGCGATCGCGCTCGGGCTTGCGCTAGGGCTGCGAGGCGTGGCCTCACAGTATGTTCAGAGATCGATACAGGTAGGATTTCTGTTCAGCGTGTTGGTACACCTGATGCTCTTGGTCCTAGCGATCAACATGATTATCTTTTCTAGCTTCCAGCAGGTTGCTTCGGACGGCAGGCAAAAAAATCGTTCACCGATTCGTAGAACGGTTCCCGAGTACGTTTTTCAAACGCCGCAAGAGACGCGAGAGACACCGGATTGGTCCAAGCCAACGGAGGCTCAATCGGCTTCTCGGGTCATTCCACGCGAACAACGAAAGTTGCCGCCCGTGAAACGCTCGCAGCCGCGGCTGGAAATGCCGCAGCCGATTCAGCGCCAAGAACCAACGCTTAAGAAATTCATGATCGAGCGCAAGGAGGTCAGTGCTTCAAAACCGATGCCAGCAGATGCGCCTGGCAAGCGTGCGAGGCTTAAAACGCCGCAGGACATACCAAAGACATCCAGTCAGCCTGAGGCTCCCACTGCACCGTCGGAGTCGATGGCAAAAGCTGATGTTAGCAAAGTCGAACGTGATATGTCGAAGCTGTCGCCACGTCGTGCGGCTTCCACGAGAGCTCCGCAGCAGCCGAGCGATATGATGTCGATGACGCCATCGGAAACGCAGATGAATCGTTCGCCAGCAGCGGCGGCAAGAAATGAATCTCGCGCAATGCCAACGGTCGGTGACGCAGGGCTTGCACGTCGACAACGTCAGCCTGCTCGGGCCAGTCGAATGCGCCCAGCCGGGGCCGCGCCAGCACCAATGTCAGTTGCCGTTGCTGCAGAAACACCGGATGCGTCTCGTGTGCTTTCGCCCCTTCATACACCAACGGTTCGTAGCGGTCGGGTACGTGGTGCTCAGATTACCCAAGGAAATACGAGCACTCCATCGACGGAATCGTCAACGGAGTCATCCGTGGGCGGCGCGGAATTGGCTCGAAGTGACTTGGCGGCAAGAGCTGGTGTTCCGAACGTGGAATCTGGCAGTGCACAGCGTGCGCCGGGGCGGGCCAGACGCAGTAACGCGGCATCTGGATTTGCTCCTGTGGGGACACCTGATTTGGGCAGCATGGCAACTGCAGCGACGGGTTCACAAGGAGCTGGGGCGACGGACCAAGTAGAAGATCGATTGGGCGTGTCTGATTTGACGGCAGAGCGTGCACACACTCCTCGTGGCGGCACAACAGCGCCCAACCCTGCTGAGTCGGGCGATGGGCAACTGACATTGGATATGTTGGCGGACACTGGGACACCAGGGTTTGCGGATGTCGCTGCAACGATGCCGGGGATCATTTCGGCAGACGATAAGCCAGAGATTGCGGCCATCGATTTCAACACAAGCAGTCGTCCGCGTCGGAAAGTTGGTGGTCCTGCACAGATTCTTGGTACCAAGATTGCGGCGGTGGAATCCTTTAGTCGTCGTGTGATGCGAACGAGTGGTTCGGCCGCACCATCACCGGCAGGAATGGCGGGTCCAGAAACCGAAGAAGCGATTGAACGCGGGTTGGCGTTCTTGGCAAGCATCCAGAACGAAAACGGAAGTTGGTCGTTGCAGGGGCATGGCGAACCTGTGAATTTGCGTTCTGACTCAGCGGCGACGGGATTGTGCTTATTGGCATTCCAAGGAGCCGGTTATACGCACATGCAGCACCAATACGCGCCGAACGTTGCCAAAGGACTTCAGTTTTTAATCGACAATCAAAAACCAAATGGGGATTTGTATCGTCCAGAAGACAAAATCAGCAATCGAAATGTTGCGTTCTACAGTCATGGTATCGCTGCCTTGGCACTGAACGAAGCCTATGGAATGACGCAGGATGAGGAACTGCGAAAGCCTGCTCAGTTGTCGTTGGACTTCATCGCCGACACACAGCACAAATCACGAGGAGGCTGGCGCTACTCGTCACAGATTAGTGCTGATACAAGTGTGACGGGTTGGATGATGATGGCGCTGAAGAGCGGTGAGCTGTCTGGTTTGGATGTCAAACAAGAGACCTACGATGGCATCAACAAGTGGTTGGAAATTGCCCAAGCCTCACCGAACAGTCCGGACCGATATCGCTACAACCCCTACGCACCGAATACGCCCGAGCAGCGCCACGGGCGTGCCGTCACACCGACGATGACCGCAGTCGGGATGTTGATGCGAATGTACTCGGGCTGGCGTCGTGACAACCCCGCGATGCGTTCGGCCGCCGACTATCTGTTGAAGTATCCGCCGCAAAATGGAACCGCGAGAGCTCCGCTGCGTGATGGCTATTACTGGTACTATGCCACGCAGGTGATGTTCCATATGGGCGACGAGTATTGGGAGGAATGGGATAAGTACTTGAATCCATTGCTATTGGAAGACCAAGTCAAGACGGGTGCGAATGCGGGAAGTTGGGATCCGAATGGTCCCATTCCTGATCGATGGAGTCCCTATGCAGGACGTCTGTACGTTACCACGATGAATCTATTGAACTTGGAAGTCTACTACCGCCACTTGCCGATTTACGAAGACACTGCAAAGTAATATCGGTGTGGTTGAGGTCCGGATCCGCACAATGGTCGCGCTGCTTTGCGTTATCTTGAAATCCGATTCGGCTATCGAGCGATTGTCAGAGCCTCTGTTTCTGTGTTTTCTAAAGCACACGCTGTGAACGATTTTGACTTTCTGTGGGTGACTCCGAGAGTGCATGGGGCGACCCGTGCCAAAAAAACTGTCAGGAAATCGTCGGATTAGTGGTGATGGGAGATTCGTTGTGGCAACTTATAGCTGTGTTCCCGCAAATGAATCGCCTTGAATTTACGAACATTCGCCAGTGAATCTGTCATCCGTGCTAATTGATAATCGACGCTGGCTGTGGCTGGTCGTCTATTCAAGGCTGGACAATGTGCAGGAAACGGAGGATGTGCTGCAAGAAGTCGCGGTGGCCGCGGCTGGGTCCAAGCAGGATTTTGATGAATCGCAGTCGGCAAAGAATTGGTTGTACCGGGTCGCGATTCGTCAGGTGATGTTGTTCCGGCGGACGCAACTGCGAAAACGCAAGAAGCTTGAGCAGTACAAGCGAGATACGCCGCCGATCGATTCGTCTGAATGTGTGGATTGGATTTGCAATGACGAAACGCGAGATCAAGTACGATCGGCGGTACGCCAACTCAAACCCAGTGACCAGCAGGTCTTGGCGATGAAGTATGGCGAGGAGTATTCGTGTTGTGAAATTGCCCAGTTGTTGGGTGTCACGGAATCGACGATTCAGTCCCGGCTTTTGCGGGCAAGAAAACGTTTGCGAGGTTTACTGGTTAGTCAGTATCAGTTTGAGGATGCTACTCATGAATGAATTTGATTTGGGCGAAAGAATTGAGCTTTTGGTCGAGGGCGAGCTGTCCGCTACCCAGCGATTTGAGTTGATCACGGAGTTGGATGGTAGTCCAGAGCGATGGCGGGTTGTTGCATTGTCATTCATGGAGCAGCAACAGCTACGTAAGTCACTGAAGGCAACGTTTGCGGAACCCCGTGAGCGAGTTCAAAGTAGCAGCTTGGTAAGCGAGAAAGATGATCGAGCTGGGCACGGTAAACGGTTCTCGGTTTCGCGGATACTGACATTGGCAAGCTGTTTCTTGGTCGTATTTGGGATTGGTATTACGGCGGGAAGAACCTCTGCGCCAGTGGAACAGAGAATTGCAAATCTTGAAAATGAGAATGTCGCAAACGAATTGGGAAGTGAGACTGCTGATGAGGACGTGATCGTTTCACCAGCCAAAGCGACTGCAGACCTGGGTATCGTTGGCTATGTGCGTTGGGATACCACATCGGGTATACGGTTGTCTCCGGTGTTTGATGGGCAACCCAATGCAATGTGGCTGGAAAAGAATCCGCCGCAGGTTAATGAGACGATGCAGCGAGCGTTTTCAAGAGCTGGTTGGCGAGTTCGTCCCGCACGTCGTTTGGTGTCGATGCAACTGGAAACCGGCGACCGTTTTACGATTCCAATGGATGACCTGACCTATCAGTACGTTGGCAAACAGATTCTTTAAAGTTCCGATCGGAGGATTGACTGATGAAACGATGTGTCTTGATTTTGATGATGGGAGTTGTCTGCCAGCTTCCAGTGTTCGCTCAGCAAGAAGCGAAAACAAATAAGGCGGAGGCAGAAGCTGTTGCTGCTTTTGCTTGGACGTTCGCTCACAGTAGCGTTGCGAACCAGCAGTGCGCGTCATGTCACCAGGGCAGTAGCCAT
>CAYNNP010000021.1:38429-49031 GCA_964398215.1 uncultured Pirellulaceae bacterium
ATTGGAGCCATTACGGCACCGGAGCGGCTGCCCCAAATGGTTTGCAATTTGGGAAATGCAGCATGGTGGTGTTGGCCAACAAACTGTTTAAATCTCATTTGCCGATCAAGGATGAGCCTGCTTTGTTGGTGACCAAGTCAACGGTTGAAAGTGAAGGCGATGGGTTGCAAGCCGGCGATGTTGTGTTGGTTGTCGCGGATACTTCGGTGGCGAAGATCGACGAAATGCGAAAGGTCATCGAAGCTGATCGAGCCGCTAAGATCACTGTCAAGATTGTCCGCGGTGGTAAGCACAAGACCCTGCAAGTGCCTGCGTCGGACTTGGCTCGTCCTGAGCAGCACTATCTAATCGGAGTCCAAGTCGAGGCGCCTACGGAGGCACTGCGTGCGCAATTGCGACTGTATGAAAATGAGGGGCTGTTGGTGACAGACACCGTGGCTAATTCTCCAGCACAGAAAGCTGGGATTCAAAAGTACGATGTGCTGCTGCGTGCAGGCGATGCACGGGTATCGAAACTAGACGATTTGCGAAAGGTTGTTGACGCATCCAAGGGAGCAGAGATCCTTTACACAATGATGCGAGCTGGCAAAGAAATCACAGTTCCGATCGCTGCTGAGCCAGAGACCATTAATGCTACTAGCTTTGATTTTTCGGACAGTCGTGTATATCCGTATGCAAGCTACGGTCAGCCTTCAAACGCGGACAATCCTGAATTCAAGATTGAGGTTGAAAAGACCGAAAGCAAATCTGATTGATGCTGTCGGACTTCGTTTTTGGCGATCTACTGAGGCTGATCTACTAGGCTTCGACGCGTGCTTTGAATGCGTCGAAGTCTGCTTGTGTATCGATGCCTGGGGCGGCATTGGGAATTTGCACGACGTCAATTCGTTTGCCTGCTTCTAGTGCACGCAGTTGTTCCAGCTTTTCGACTTGTTCTAGTAGGCCAGCAGGTTGGTTTGCGAACCAGGTTAGAAAGTCGCGCCGGTAGGCATAAAGCCCAACATGGTGCCAATGGACATTGGGAATTTGGTTTGCATTTGATTCAGACGTGTCGCGCACGTATGGAACTGGACTGCGACTGAAGTACACCGCCCTGCCCTGCCCTGCTGTGAAATTGGCCAGCACGACTTTGACCACAGAAGGATCTGCTAGTGAGTCTGGGGTTGTGATTGCTGTTGCAGCGGTTGCTATGTCAACTTGATTGTTTTTTATCAAGGCTTCGCCAACGGCATCGATCGTTTCGGCTTTGATCTCCGGTTCATCACCCTGGACATTGATGAAATACTCGAAGTCCGGGATCGCCGCGGCGACTTCTGCGATTCGATCGGTGCCGCTGGCACAATCGACGCTGGTCATCATCCATTCGCCACCAAACGAATCGACTTGTTCGGCAAGTCGTTGGTCGTCCACAGCCACAACAACACGGTTCGCAATGGTCGACTTCTTAGCGGCTTCGTAGGTGTGTTGAAGAACAGGTTTTCCACCAGCCCGTAACAGCAGTTTTTCGGGCAGGCGGGTGGATGCCAAGCGAGCGGGGATGACGATAAGGCAGGAATCATTCATGTTCGGGCCGGATAATGTTGTGTCGTTGTAGTGTTGCGACCTGCTAGAAAACTTGCCCTTTTTTAACGTTTGACACCCTTTGAAAGCGAGGCTATGTTCTGTGCATTCGTTTTGTGGTGCTATCGTCAAACTTGGTTTTGGCGATTGACAGGGAACTCCGGTGAAAGCCCGGGACGGCCCGGCCGCTGTGATCGATGGACCCTTTTGGGTCGATTGCCTAGTTTTTCTTTAGCCATTGCATCATCAGTTGATGTGAGAAGGCACTTGGCAATACGTCGAAAGTCAGAAGACCTACCAGCAAAACGTGACACGAAGGGACCTTCTTGGGTGAGGTCGGTGTCGATGATTAGCCAGGATGGCGTGCATAGCATTCGTTTGCGCCAAAGTAATCAGTCGCAAGCTAATTAAGTTTCACAAAGGACAACGTGTGCGCAAGTATGTGCGCGTTGACGCGACAATCGGCTTTATGAAATTCAAATTATCGAACTGGAATGAACGGAAGTGTTCGCAGATTCGTCAGGCTTTTACGCTTGTTGAACTGCTGGTTTCGCTGGCGATCATTGGAGTGTTGGTGGGGCTGTTGTTGCCTGCGGTTCAGTTTGCACGAGAGGCGGCGAGGCAAACGACGTGTCGCAACCATCAGCATCAGATCGGTTTGGCGTTGCATTCGTATCACAACACTTACCGCAGTTTGCCAATCGGAAGTGTGGAGCATCGGTTTTTCGGCATGCCCGAACGAAAGCAGTTCGCGTGGTCCGCATTCTTGTTGCCGTTCATCGAACAGCAGTCACTGTACGAATCAGTCGATTTTGATGTTCCCTACGATCATTCTGCCAATGAGGTTGCCGCCGCAGTCGATGTGGAGACGTATCTCTGTCCAACAGCGATATCCAAGAAGCGAGTGCGCGGAGAGATTAGCTACGGTGGGTTGTTCGGCGAGCGAATTGTTGATCGGCGACCCGATGATGGCGTGTTTTTGTACGACCAGAAGATTGCGTTTCGAGACTGCCAAGACGGTTTGTCGTACACAATTGCCACCGGTGAAGACGTGCTTGGGCCGGATAGTGAATGGATCAATGGTGGCAACGTTTTTGTTCAATCACATCCAATTAACGATCCCACTGTTTGGGTGGGGGACAACGAAATTCGCTCGCTGCATCCGGCCGGTGCGATGGTGCTGTTCGTTGACGGATCCGTTCAAGTTTTGAACGAGTCGATTGATAAAGTGATTTTGGGGCAAATGATTACGCGGGCTAATCACGAGTTTATCCCGGCGGATGCTTACTGAGGGGCGCGTGTGAGACGACAAGACGTCACGCATGCTAACTAACCGTTTTTGTGAACCTTGACCAGCAATGAATTACAACATGAACAACTTGACAGGAATAAAACAGGTAATGAATCGTCTACAAATCATGGTCCTTATGTGCATTGCCGCCACAACGGCGTCGGCAGATGTATTGACTTTTGAATCACTGCCGGTAGATGGCAGTGGGTTTTACAACGGTGATATTGCCGGAGGTTCGCCGCAACGCGATAACTACACTGTGGTTGGCACACAGCCTGATGGTTTTGGGAATACGACATCCATTCAACGCTGGACGTATGCAGGCGTGGAGTTCAATAACAACTTCACACCTGACCCGAACTTTCCATCGTGGAATGGCTGGAGTTGGTCACGAGTTGAAGATACGACGACTCCAGGATTTATCAATCAGTATGCTGCATCGTCAGGGGGCGGGTCCAATCCGTTGGATGCTAGTGTCCAATTAGACAGTGGGTACTTGGTTGGGTTTAGCAACGGGTCTTTTTTTAACTTGCCGACCGGCGCAGAGATTCAATCCGTTGATGTGACCAACACAACTTTTGCTGCATTGTCGATACGCGACGGGGACATGTTTGCGACTCCATTCGGAGGGGAGTTTGGCGATGACCCGGATCTCTTTCAGGTCACGTTCACAGGCTTTGATGCATTCGATTTGGCGGGCACGTCAACTGGTTCGGTAACTGTTGATCTGGCTGACTTTCGATTTTCCGATAACTCGCTGGATTTCATTTTGACCGACTGGCAACGAACAGATTTGACGGGTTTGGGCAACGCACGGTCAGTCGGATTGACGTTTTTTTCGACAGATACGTCGGTGTTCGGCGGCCAGACATTTATCAACACACCAGCGTATGTCGCGTTTGATAACTTGGCATTCACGACTGCCGTTCCAGAACCGAGCAGTATGATCTTTGTTGCGTTACTGAGTTTGGCGTTAATCTGGAAGGTTCGGAAGTCTAACGCGACCGCTGCCGTTTAGTTGCCAACGGCACCAGAAATCGCGTTGCCAGACGCTTCGAATGATTTGCGAGTCTCTTCCGTCAGGAAGGACACTGACGCAATGCATACCATGACGATGAGAGCGATCATGACAGCGTATTCCACAGAGGTGGTGGCGTCTTCTTCGCGTAGGAAATCGAGAATCGGTTGTTTGATATTTGTTGAAAACACGATAGTTCGGTTTGTCAGTGGTCCTTTTCAGCCTCTGCGGAACTCTATGGTGCAATATCCACGACGCTGTGTTCCGTTGAAAACGCTCGTTGAATCGGCATCAGAAAAGGTTCAATTGGGCTGGGAATGATGGTTAGGGCCGCCTAGCCGGGTGGTTTGTTGCCTGGAAAGGGTGGTGCTGGCGGTGTTTCGATCAAAAAGGGCTTGGGCTGCGTAAGTTGTTCCCAAGGGGCTGTTCTCTTAACCTATCTGTGATCAATTCCGTCGTATCCTTGGCTTTTTGCGAATCGTTATGCTTGGACCGGTTTTCAACCGTGAAGCGCTTGTTGTACCCAAACGCTCTAAAACTTATCTCAGCCGTGGCATTTACGTGCTTAGCTTGTTGGTGCTGCTGTGCACTGGCTATCTGGTGCTGGATGGCTCCCGCTCTTTGGCGACTGCGTCGGACGCTGCCCGGTTTGGGGGCTGGATGTTCAGTCTGCTGGCGCCGTTGCAACTTTTGGTGCTCAGTTGTCTTGCGGCTGTCGGGGCAGCAAGTAGCGTGGCTCAGGAAAAGGATCGGCGAACCCTCCTGCTGTTGTTGCTGACGCGCCTAACTGGGTTTGAAGTGGTGGTTGGCAAGCTGACGGCAACTTTGTTGGCGCCGCTGGGGTTGTTGCTGTGCGGACTACCGCTGTTTTTAACGTTGCCGTTTTTGGGTGGCGTTTCACCGGAGCAGGTCTTGGCCGTTTTTGCTGTGACGGCCGCCTCGATACTGTTAGCCGGTTCGATTGGCACCGTGATCGGCATGTGGAGAGAGAAAACTTTTCAATCGATTGCAATGACGGTTTTGATTCTGTTGATGGGAATTGGACTGACAGAAGTCATTGCGTCTAGCTCGGTTGTATCGGAAAGTGTCAAGTTGGCGATTAGTCCGCCGCGAGCTTTGTTTGCTGCCGCGTCACCACTGGCCAGCTTGAATCGCGAAACTGCGATCGGAGTGATTGTGTTTGTAGCTGGCGCGGTATTGCTGGCGTTCATTGTCCTTTGGATCGGTGTGATTCGAGTACGAGTTTGGAATCCATCACGTGAAGTCAGATTGCGTGCACCTGAACCAGAGACATCCGAAGACTTGGCACCTGGCGAACAGCCAGCCAGTTGGAAAGTGCGCGCACCGCGACATGTCTGGAACAATCCCATCCTATGGCGTGAGATTCGAACCTGGGCTTACGGACGAAAAGTTGTTTTGATCCGCGTCGCATTTGGGCTCTTGTTTTTGCTGACGGCTGGCCTGATCTATCTGCAAATTCAAAGTGGCGAGGCGTTTGAAATCGCTGGCAGAGTTGGTCGGTCATTGCCATCGGTCACAATTCCAGTGGCGATTTTAGGCGTGATCAGTTTGGTCTTGGTGAACGCTTTGGCAGTCAACTCCGTGACGGGCGAACGTGATGGACTAGCGTTGGATCTGTTATTGGTGACCGACTTGAGTCCTCGGGAGTTTGTTTTCGGCAAATTGCTTGGGGTCCTTTATGTTGCCAAGGAGATGATTTTGCTGCCGGCAGCTTTGATTTTGTATCTTGGCTATTCCGGAGTGATGACGTGGGAAAATGCGTGCTACGCGATTCTAGGCGCCATGGTGCTATACATCTTTGTCAGCATGTTGGGAATTCATTCGGGGCTAAATTATGTAGCCGGTCGAACCGCGACATTGGCGAGTTTGGGAACGGTGTTTTTTCTGTGCGTTGGGATAGCAATCTGCATGACGATCATGGTCAGTTTTCGTGGAGCCTTCCAGCTCCAACTCGCTCCATTCTTGGTGATGATTTTGGGAGGTGGTGCGGCGCTGTTTGCTTCGCTTGGTTGGCGCAATCCGTCGTCAGCTATTTTCATGGCGTCTTTTTTGTTGCCGATCATCACTTTTTATGCGATCACTCAGTTCTTGTTGCAGACTGATCATTTGTATGTGTTTGCGTCATTGTTGGTGGGTTACGCGTTTACGACTGCGGCGATGATGATTCCCGCACTCAGCGAGTTTGATGTTTCGCTAGAAAAAGATCGTAGCCGAGAAGGAGGGGGTGCTTGAGCGATTTTGCTCGAGTCTGGCCGTGGCTATTGGCAATGGGGGTTCTGATTTGTCTCAGTGCCTTGTTCAGTGGCAGCGAAGCCGCATTGTTCTCTCTAAAGCAACGCGGTCGAAAGCGTTTGGCGCGAAGTGGATTGGGGGGCCGAGTGGCTTCGCGCCTGTTGGACGATCCAGAAAACCTGTTGTCTGCAATTCTGTTCTGGAATTTGCTGATCAATATGACGTACTTTGCGATCGCTGCGATTGTCGGTTCAAGGCTTGAATCAAGCGGCAAGTCGGCATTCCTGCTGTTCACAATCGCAAGTTTGTTGACGATCATATTTTTGAGCGAAATGCTTCCCAAAAGCATTGCAGTTCTGTCGCCAGTTCGTGCGAGTGTTCTTGTGGGGCCGCCGTTGTCGGTTGCTGTCAGGGTTGTTCGTCCAGTTTTGCCAGTGGTGCAATTGGTTAACCGTACGGCTAGTCGGTTGATTTGGCCCTCGTTTGAGCCAGAGAAAGAAATCGACCTGTATGACATTGAGCGGGCGGTTGATCTTGGTACCGACGACGCGATTCTGTTGCAGCGGGAGCAGCTGGCGATGCGCGGCGTGGTTGAGATGGCGGAGTCGCGAGTGGGAGAATTCATGCGGCCAAGAGCTCGGTTGTGGGTGGGGTCGCTTTCCCAGATTCGTGATCGGCTTGACGCTGGGAGTCCTCCAGGTGGCTACTACATGGTGACCGATCAGAACAAGAAGATTGTTGGTGCGATTCCTGTCCGGTTGTTACGGCCAAGTCAGATGGATGATTTGCAATCTGCGCTAGAAAGTGTGGTTTTCGTTCCTTGGTCGGCGATGGTTTCGCAGGTTTGGGATCAGTTGGATCAAGAGGACTTGAGCGTTGCCGTGATCGTCAATGAGTTTGGTGACATGGTCGGTGCATTGAGTGTCGATGATATTCTGGGCCGCGTCTTGGCGCCACGACGTGGACGGGATTTGACTAGCGAGCAGAGCATTCAACAACTGGATGAGCACAGTTTTCGTGTGAGTGGTTCGGCGAGTCTGCGTTCTTTGGCCAAACGGTTGGGAGTCGATCTGCCTGATGAGACGACAGCGACCGTGGGCGGTTTTTTGCAAAAAAACAATGAACGGCGGCCCCGAGTCGGTGACGCTGCGATGCTCGATCGGTTTGTGTTGAGCGTTACAGAGGCAACGGAAACCGAGGTTTGGATCGAGGTTCGACCGCAGGTAAACGGCGAAACGGGGGCGAGTGGCGAGTCGTGATTTTGGCAATCGTTTTGTTCGTTGTCGGCGTCCTGTTGAGCGCTTTTTTTAGTGGTACTGAGACGGGGCTGTACCGTGTCTCTCGGACTCGTTTGGTTTTGGACGGGCTGTCCGGTTCGTACTTGGCAAAGAGTTTGATATGGTTAATCAATCGGCCCACGGTGTTTGTTGCGACAACGCTAGTTGGAAATAATGTTGCCAACTATGTGGTCAGCTTTTCTATCGTGCTGGGCGCTGCTGCGTTGTTTGGCAGTGGTGGAGCTAGCGAGTTATTGGCGCCGATCTTGCTGACGCCGATCGTATTTGTATTTGGGGAATTGATGCCCAAGAACTTTTTCTACGGCGCGCCCTATCGTTTGCTATGTGCCGCACGCCCGATGCTTTTGATCGCAACGATATTGTTCTTGCCGATCTCTCTTGTGCTTGGATTATTGGGACGGTTGTTGAGCTGGCTAACGGGTGAGACGCCGTTCCGATTACGACTCTCGATGGCTCGTGGGGATTTTGGCCAGTTGCTAAGTGCTGGCCACGAAGCCGGGATTTTAGGAAGCGGCCAAAAATCACTTGCGCAGAATATCTATGAAGTCGGTGATCAGGCGGCAATTTCGTTTGGCGTTCCGGTTGATCGATTACCCGTCGTGGAATTGCCAATCGACTCAGTTAGCGCGCTGTACGCTGCTAGGCGAAAGAACCACCCGTTGCTACTTGTTCGACAAGGTGGCCGATTTGTTGGGTACATTCGCTATGCGGACCTTGCGATTCGAGAATCGGAACCCAAAGTCATCCCGATTATTCGCGGACGAACAACGGAGCGTCACTTGGGACTGCTGCTTCGGCTGTACGATTCCGGCAGCGACGTTGCGGTCTTGCAAGACGAGCGCGGCGAAGCGCGTTCGATTGTGACGCGGCGCCAGCTTTTGCAACCACTGATCAAGTAGCTGCTACTGCTGTTTTGCGTACCCAAGCGATTGAATGACGCTTAGCATTTCGTCGCAGGTAATGTAGCGTCGATGGTTCTCGACCTTGTACTGATCGATGGCTTTAGCAAGCTCTTGGCCTGATTCGGAAAGGCCCGTGTAAGAACTTCCAAACTGCCTTCGTTCTTGTGAACCAAGGTCGTCACCAACACGTCGATCCGAGAATACGGTGGCAGGTAGTGTTGGATTGGCTGGGGCTGAAGAATGGTTGCTCGTTGTGTCCATAGGTTCCTTGCACGCTAAACGTGGATAGAAAGTTGCTCACATGGAGCTCCTTTCGATTCAAGCGTACGCTAGAGAATGGTTGCTGGCGCGAAGAATGCTCAAAAGTCGTCGTGATTCGCAACGGGACACCGCACTACGTTGCAATGTCGTGATCGCGGTTAGAATTCCTTGGGTACCTGATGACTGATGCAAGTCATACAACCGCCATTATCGGATTTCGTTGGTCGTAGCGCTGGCAAGCCGATTCTGTGAGGCTTGCAGTTGGCGGATCCATTCGCCTCGCTTGACTGCGGCGGGGTCAAGTTGGTTTGCAATCGCGATTGATTCTTCGGCCAGTTCAAGGTTCCCACTCTGTAAACTTGCGGACGCGATCATCAGCCGAGTCTCAACATTCTGAGGGTCTTTTTGTACTGCGCTTTCAAGGCTCTTCAGTGAGTCGGTGGGCCTGCCGAGTTCTTGAAGTGCGATTGCCCGCAGTACGTCTGTTCGTGCGGGAGTTTCGTTGGTGGGCAGTGACTCGGACGAGCAATCAAGCGTTGCGAGCAGACGATCGTAGCGACCCTGGATGCGATAGATTTCTGCTGTTTGGAATTGTGCTTCGTGAAAATCAGGCTGAATGGCAAGAGCTTGATGGTAGGCAGCGAGCGCGTCTTCGTACTGCCGTGTGGCCAAGAGGCATTTGCCACGCAGCGACCAAGCTTGGGCGGACGATTGATCGGCAGCGAGTGCCTCACGGCTCTTTTGATCGGCTTCTCGAATTCGTCCGACTTCGTGGTACATCTCGCCCAAGCGCAGGATCAATTTCGGATCGCCGGCACTGAGCGTAACGGCTTGTTCCATATGTGCGATTGCTTCGACCTGTTTGTTCCGCTGCCACAAAGATTCGGCCATGCCGCGATGGGCGCGGTCATCGGAATCCGAGATCTCCAAGGCGTTGGAGAAAAGTTGCTCGGCGACTTCGGTGCGTCCCTGCTGCATCGCTTGGATTCCTTGACGCGAAATCCGTCTGGCTGCCATTGAATTGCGGCTCTCGCCGATATTGCGAATGGAACGACATCCACCTGAACTGGCGATAATCGCCAGTACAATCAGGCTGTTTGGAATGAGTCGGTTTTTAGCGAGCATCGGAATCACAGAGAAGGGTTCCTGTAGATAGCAAAATTCGTTGCTTCACATCAACACAGACTCCCCTGCCCCGTAGCCCGATTAGAACTGAAGGAAATTCACTTTGTGGCTCGAAAATCCCAGTTGCTAGCCATGCCAGGTCGAATTGCTTTTTCAAATTTTAAAAGCTTGAAAAGCCGCCAAATCAACATCACGCGTGTTGCAAAACGGCTCACTTCAACCACAACCTGATCAGGTTTCCCGATATTGATTTTGGTCTGGGGCTTAGAAATTTGGCATCGAATGGTCGGTGGTGAATTCGCTGCGGCGAAGAGTCCTGATGGGGACGTAGGCGAGCACGGTGCCCATGGCATAGATGAAGAAGATGACCATCGGATAGCGAATCCAGGGCGCAGCCAAATGAGTTCGGCTCTTTTCGGGATTTTCTGGATCGTAGACGATGGCGACCGGATCGCCCTCTTTGATCTCGTCGTAACCGCGGCCCATATCGAGCATGCTCCTGTTTTGTAGAACACGACCATCAACATCGAACTCGTAGGCGACGTACCAGCTTTTGCTAGGGGACCTTCCGGAGCGGCTGATTGTCTCAACCCGTTTCTTAAGCACAACGCCCTCAGCAGATACGCCGCGCTGAATATACGCTAACTCGTCAGCGACCAGTTGGTAGCTAAGATAAGTCGCGATTCCAAAGATTAAAATGCAGGCGGTGGCAGCGAGTGGCTTTTTCAGGTTCATGTGGTTGAGCTCGGTCAGGTTATCAGATCCACGACCATTCCGATGGTCGAAGACCTCCTGAAAAGCTCTCTTGCGAATCAACCTGACGAGACCTTCTTTTGTGTTCCGTTGACGGAATATTCAAACCATGGACCCTACGACCATCACAACTTGTACTTC
>CAYNNP010000022.1:0-45849 GCA_964398215.1 uncultured Pirellulaceae bacterium
GGGGCAACATCAGTTCCTGAACGGTCAAGTAAATTACGTTGCCGCTGTAATTTGCCGCATAAACAGTGCAGCGTTTACAAAAGAGCGCAACTCCAAAACTCACGCTTCGGGTTACCAAAAGAAACGTAACCGCAAGACTCGCGCCATGGGCTAGCTAGGGGTGTGCCGACCTCCCGCCTAAAACTCACAGCCTCTCTGATCTTTACGTTACGAGTGTACACGCCCCCTGGCCGCATCCAGAACGACTGTCAGACGTTTACGAATCGAAAACCACGACTATTCGTCACAACCGGCGCATTCGGGGCAACTTCTTAATCGATACCACTTCCGTGATTCGAGTTTTTTTGCTTCCTGGCGGAACTGTCATAAGTTCCCAGTAGAGAGCAAGTAAGTGCAATGCGCACGAGCGTGCTGCTGGGAGTCAAAGACGCTTTTTGTCAGCGATTCTTAGCCGGTCTTATTCCAGACAAAGGCAAACCGTTTGAAAAGGCGGGACGCAAAGCAACGGGTCCTGAGCAATCAGGATAGCCGAGCTGCCGGGGTCACAGGCAACTGTGACATTAAGGCTTCGTCGGAGACGAGACTGCTTCCCTTCCGGGAATAAATTCACGTTGAATTGACCCAATTTAGTCGTCGTCGGGTTCCGTTTTTTTACGGGCTCATTGAGGAGAATATAATGAAGAATTTCGCAACAAGTATCGTTAACTTCCTGAAAGAAGAAGATGGACCAACAGCTGTTGAGTACGCAGTAATGTTGGCTCTGATCGTCGTCGTCTGCTTGGCAGCTGTCGGTACCATCGGTACTGAAGCAAACGCCAAGTTCACAGAAGTTGGCGGCGCGATCGCTAACTAATTCGTTGTCGCCCGATGCTCTTTACAGAGTTGGTGGCGACCGAAATACAGACTCGACGCTTTTCCGATGCGGAGTAATCCGCATCGGGGCGCCGGGCTCTTTGCTGTTAGCCCTTTGTAAAAACTTTTGGCAGTATTCAACTGCTTTCTCTTGGCCATGACATGGCTAAGTCTCACCTCTCCAACTGTAGGGAGGAAACTGATGAACTACCCACTACTACCTGCAGATGCAGCCGCTTATGCGTGGCAAATGTCTTGCTGTCTCGTGACACTTTTGTTCGCGATGTTCAGCTGGATGATTGGCCCTCGATAGCGGGATAAATTACGAGTTCGAGAATGTTTCGGCTCGTTCCAAAGCACGATTACACAACCTCACACGGGGATGATATTGATGGAAACTTTACTTCAAGGGATCACTGAAAACTGGATCGTTTGGTTCGTTGCAGCGGTTCTAGTTGTTGCGGCTGTCATTGACGGCAAGATCTTGAAAGTACCAAACTGGCTGACTTTTCCCTTCATCGCTTGTGGATGGATTTACTGGACCTACCAATCTGGGATTTCAGGATTGGGCTGGAGCCTGCTGGGAACATTTGTCGGAATGATGCTTTTGCTAGTCCTTCGGAATGTAGGCGGCATGGGTGCTGGCGACGTGAAACTCCTGGCTGGAGTTGGAGCTTGGTTAGGTGCAGTGGTCACACTGTGGGCTTTTGCTGCGACCGCAATCACTGGCGGCGTCATGGCAGCATTCATGATTTGGCGAAGCGGCAATTGGCAAAAACACTTCGCCATGGCTCACCAGATTCTGCATGAATGGAAAACTGTGAAAAAGCCAAGCGAGCTTGCCAAAATTGCTCGTGAGCGAAAACCAACCATGAAACTGTTGCCCTATGGCATCCCAATGGCAATCGGATCGATTATCTATTTTGCTGTTGCAGGAATGTTGATCACATTCTGAGTTTGCTGGGCTAAGCCAGTTGCACTCATAAACTTTAACGATTAGGTGAGGCCGTCCTATCACGACGGCCTCACCTTTTCTAACGATAAATCGTCACTCGGCTTCTTCTTTGCAGTCTAGTTCCTCAGACCTCCGAAGAAACGGGAGAGCGATCCTCCTCCCGCTACGCTACACCAGTCCCAAACAGCATTTCGCAATGAGAAACAAATCACTATTCATGCTTGTCGCCATCGTCTGTGGTACTATTGCCGCGGTCGGCGTTAACCAGTGGATGAAGGCCAACACCGGTGGAAACGCCGAAATGGTAGAGATCTACGTGACATCTCAAGCAATCTCAGCGTTGGAAGAAATCACACCTGAGAAACTGCAGCTAGAACAGTGGCCGGCTGACCGCGCCCCTAGCGATGCGATTAGAGAGATAAAAGATATTGAAGGCAAGTTCGCCAAGCACTCGCTGTACAAAGGCGAACCTGTTTTGACAATGAAGCTGGTTGCCGACCAAGATCATGTGCCAACTGGCTATACCGTTGTGAACTTGAAAGCGGCGCGTAACACAGTGATCAGCCTTTTCTCACATGGTGACCGAGTTGATGTCTCGGCTTACTTTGAGAAAAGCGACTTGTTCCCACGGTCAACACAAAAAGACATTTTGTCGGGCGTCCGCGTTTACGCGATTGACGGTGAAAAGTATCTTCCAGAGGAAGATGACAAAAAGAAGAAACCTAGACGTTCGCCAAATGAAGTTTCACTGCTGATTCGCAAAGCGGATCAAGAAGCATGGACTTACGCAACGCGACTTGGTGATGTCGAATTGAACTTGGGCGGAGCCCCAGGTTACGAAACACCTGGCAAAGGAATGGAACGGAGCCCCAAGGCTGACGCATATCTGACTTGGATGGACGAGTTGTACGAAGCACAGAAGGCACGCGACTTTGTTCCTGAACCAGTAACTAACTCAGGCCAGCCAAAGCTAGCTAAGCCACAACCAAAGAAAAACACATTTACCGTTGTCAAAATGGTCGATGGCAGAATGGTCAAATATGAGTTCACTGAAGGCGAGGAATTACCAAAGATCACTGGTGACACTAGTACACCAAGCGTGGGCGTAGCCGCTGATGCTGATGCCGCGGCCACACTAGAGCAAGATGATTATTTGAGCGGGCAAGACAGCCCGTTCTACCAGCCAGAAGGCGAAGAAGACGAAGTTCCAACGTTTGGAACTCCCCGTGACAATCGCAATTAACACGCGACAAAAGCGTATCTCAATGTTCATGCACTGAGATACTTTTATCAAGCTGACAAAACCAACGTTTCTCCGCAAAGACCATTCTTCGAATCGGCGACGTCGCTGATTCGAAAAACTATCAAATGGATTTGATAGCCGGTCAAGGCAAGGATGCACCCAATGTTCAATCAACACGTGGCACGAACGATCGTGCTTTCGACCCTCGCATGCTTCGTGTCAGCCAGTTTGCCGGCAGTCTGCCAGGGGCAGGATGGCCAGCTTGCTGGTGCCCAGGTAGCTGGAAACACCAAGATCTCGCAGACCGCAGAGCGGCTGGAAATGCTTGTCAAGAGCAGTCGCATTCTGACTTTGGATGCACGAATCCCACGCTTCCAAGTTCATAATGAAGCGATCTTGGGTGCGACGCCTGTCTCTGAGAATCAGCTTCAGATTTTTGCCAAGATGCCTGGTACAACCCAGGTCAATATGTGGGACGAATCAGAAAAGCTGTACACAGTTGACATTACGATCACGGCGGATGCTCGTGAAGTCGAAGGCATGCTGTCGACCGAGTTGCCCATGGCTACGTTGAAAGTTCGGCCGATCAACAACAGTGCGATCGTTTCGGGCTACGTTACCAATGTGGATGACGTTGACAAAGCTGTCGCGATTGTCGAGCAATTCTATACCACGGTTGTGAATAACATCAAAGTTGTTGGTGTTCAACAAGTATTGCTTCACACCAGGATTATGGAAGTATCGCGTACCAAGCTTCGCGACTTGGGTGTCGACTTCTCTGCTGTTGATTCCGCTGGCAACTTTTTGGTCAACGCTCCTGGTAACTTGATCAATACTCCAGCCAGTAGCCTCATTGGCGGACGAGCGATCCCGGAAGCGGATGCTGCTCATTCTCGAATCTTCACAGGAGAATTCGAGACCTTGATCGCCGCACTGCGTAGAAATGACCTGATCAAATTCTTGGCTGAACCTACCGTTGTCGCTACTCACGGTCGTCCTGCTAGGTTCACCGTTGGTGGTAGACTGCCATACGTTGTTCCATCGGGTGACGATGCCGTGACAATCGCTTACGAAGAGTTTGGAACATCGGTTGATTTCCTGCCGTTCGTTGTTGGCCCAGGCCGGATCCGCTTGGAAGTTCGCCCCGAGGTGAAAGAGCCAGATGATTCACGTGCGATCGAAGCAGCCGGTATTGTTGTTCCAGCGTTTAGCCAACGGTATGTAGAAACAGCAGTCGAACTGCAAGCCGGACAAACGTTTGCAATCGCTGGTCTATTGCAAAGCCGAACCGAGGCAAATGTTCGTGCAACTCCGTTCTTTGGCGAACTGCCCTACATCGGAACCATGTTCCGCCGTATGGTTGAACGTCGCAATGACATTGAATTGCTGATCACTGTGACACCAGAATTGGTTGACGCGATGGATCCCCACGAAGTGCCTTACGGACCTGGCACATCATCCACATCGCCCAATGACAATGAGTTCTACCTGAAAGGACACCTTGAAGTGCCCAATCAAAAAGGTGGCGACGGCTGCAACGCACAGCCATTTGACACTGGCATGTCGTTGGATCCGCAAATATCACACACGAATAATGGATTCCCGACTCCTCAGATGCAACATAGCGTTCCTCAGGGAGTCGTAGTACCTGGTACTCAACCACAAGCGATTGGTGAGGGCATCACGATTTCAAGCCCCCCCTCGTACACTCGATAGTGCTGACATCAGCGTTCTACCTAATTCAAACCTTAACCGACATTTGTCATTCAAGCGGTTTACACGATGAGCAACGTACTTCGAATCGCGCTAGTCGATCCCGACGAAGGCAGCCGGGAATCACTCAAGGCGATGCTGTTGGGGATGGACACGGTATGGCTGGAAGCTGACTGCCCGCGCTATGAGTTCTATCCCAATGTGATTGAACAAACTGGACCAGATGTTGGGGTGGTGTCGCTTGACTCCGACCCTGAGCAAGCCATTAAGTTGATCGAAAAACTGGCTGCAGAAACACCTGGAACTGCGTTTTTGGCGGCAAGCGAAAGCACTGATGGCCAGTTGATTTTGAAAGCGATTCGGTCGGGAGCTCAAGAGTTTCTGACACTGCCGATATCGCAAGAAGATTTGAACTCTGCCCTTGAGCGAATCAGTCAACAGAAATTTGGCTCTGCTGAAGGCGGCAGTCGATCATGCGAAGTCATTGCGGTCGCAGGAGCAACCGGTGGCGTGGGAACAACCAGCACGACAGTCAATCTTGCATGCGTGCTGGCTGCGAATTCCCAAAACAGCGTCGCCCTACTGGACCTGGACTTGGCACTTGGTGACGCGGATGTATTCTTGGATGCGATCCCAGATTATACGCTTGCCGACGTTGTCCAGAATGTTTCGCGTTTGGATATTCAACTGTTAAAGCAGTCGCTTACAAAACACAGCAGTGGGCTTTACTTGCTACCACGGCCTGTGGAACTGCACGATACAACTGCGATCACTGATGAGAGTGTTCGCAAGGTGATCGGACTGATGAAGGCTTCGTTCACGCATTTGCTGATTGATCTTTCCAAGACCTACAGTTTGGTGGACATGGCCGCGATCGAAGCTGCAACGCGGGTGATCTTGGTCACTCAGTTGGACTTGCCGTGTTTGAGAAATGTCGTTCGGCTCATGATGAGCTTTGAAGAAATCGAGGGCTTGCAAAGCAAAGTTGAGATCGTTGTCAATCGCGCCGGCCTGGACTCTGGACAGATCAGCTTGAAGAAGGCAAAGGAAACTTTAGGACGAGATATCTTCGCATTGTTGCCGAATGACTATCGTACGATGGTTGAAGTTCGCAACAACGGCGTTCCACTGATTTCGCAGGCTCCCAAGGCTCCGATTACACAATCGTTCTTTGATCTTGCTGCGAAATTGGAAGGCGTCACACTCGACGAGAATTCTGAAGACTCAGCAGAGGCTTCCAGTAAATGGAAGAAATTCTGGCCCGGCGCGACCAAGTAACTTGGCGACATCCGCACCGTGATTCCTCAACTGCGCAGGCATCATCGTATTGCTGAGAGGCAATGAGTTTTGTCTTTGAGCGGCAAGGCACTATCTAGCCTTGCCGGTTTTGTGGTGTTCGATTTCTGTGCAAATTACCCGGAAAGCTAGCGTCATGTCGCTCACAAAAAGACGCTTCCCAAAAAGACCACAGTCTTGGCTACTAACACAATTTCGGTTCAGTAAAACCAGCGGAAGGTTGTCGTAGCGCCTACGGATCGCAGATTCGATTTCCAGAAAGCAACGTCATGCGGTTTGCCGAGCCTTGATGACAGTACCTGCCCATCCGTGTCACGAAACGGGAATTGAATATTTCAAACCGTGACGCTTGGTTGATCAAATCGGATTAGCTGAAGTTGACCGCCGATTTTTGTCATGCGATCGCATCTTTTTTACGGGCCAATTGCTTTGCTGCCCGGAACTCAACAACTTGTTCCAGCTACCGAACGAATGCTTCTGTCGTTGGCTGATTCTTGTGACTACAATCGATCGCAAGATAGTTGATCAAATTGCTGGAGATAGAAATTGTCAGAGCCCAAACAGTTTATTGAGCTAACCGGAACAACCTTGCTGGATATCGTCAACGAAGGCGAAATCGACTTCAAGGAATTGCATCGCGCAGGAGTACGTGGCGACTCGATTGTGCGAATCAATAAATTCGGCGAGATCGAATTGCGAAAAGCCGACGAGTGGGCCATGGTCGGTGGCTTGATCGGCGAATTTGAGGAGCGTCTAAAGCGCATGACAGGGCTTGAGTGGGCATAGGCGTCTGTCTGCCTACCCTGCCAATTCTGCTTGGGCGAACTGAACCACCCATTTCCCAATGCGATAGTGCCACAACCGTCCACATTGGTGATCGCGTGACGCTACACTATCAACATCCCCATTAGCCCTTTTTGCAGCAAGGTTCCCCATGTCAGACATGGAAAATGTCAATTCATCTTTGACCGACAAGTCGTCGCCGATTCTTATTTCGCGATTAGCGGTGATGATGTTCCTGCAGTTTTTCATCTGGGGTGCGTGGTACGTTTCGCTGTACGGATTTTGCAACGAAAATGGAATGACCGCATCAGGCGCTGGCGGCACGTATGACGCGGCGGCTTACACGGTCGCACCGATCGCGGCGATCTTGGCCCCACTGACGCTGGGGTTAATCGTCGACCGACTCATGAATACAGAACTCGTTCTGGCGATACTGAACATTGTTGGTGCTTTCTTGCTTTGGTTTGCTCCGTCACTTGCGGCGGCGGGAGCGCCTGAGACGTATGCGTCACAATTCACGCATCCGATGATATTGTGTTTATTGGCGTACATGATTTGTTTTATGCCGACGCTTGGTTTAACAGCCAGCCTTGCCTTCAAGCACCTTGCGAATGGTGAAAAGGAATTCCCGGTGGTGCGTGTGCTGGGAACGATTGGCTGGATCGCGGGTGGCTGGGCGATGTCAGGCTGCCGTTTGTTTACCGGTGAGGCAAAGCCCTTGGCTGAAGCTCAAGCAGCGCTGTCAGCGGTCAAGGAAAAGCATGGTGAACTGCTGAACAAAGAAGTTGACGAGGCGGCGCTCAGCAAGGGGCAGGAAGCTTTCGATGCCGTGACTAGTACGTTGAGCTTTACAGACAACTCACCGTACATCTTTTATGCAGCAGCGATTGCATCGGTAATCTTGGGCATCTACTGTTTGACGCTGCCGAAAACCGCACCGCCAGCTCGCGGCGAAAAAATCTCGCTGGGCAAGATCGTTGGTGTCGATGCTTGGGCGATGCTGAAGGACAAGAGTTTCTTGGTATTCGCGGTTGCTTCGTTCTTGATCTGTATTCCGCTGGCCGGCTACTACGCCAAGGGTTACGGTTTTGTGGAATCGCAAGGGATCGCCCTGTTTGGGTCGACCAACGGTGCGATGAGCACCGGGCAGATGAGCGAGATATTCTTTATGTTGGTGATGCCGCTTTGCTTTGCTCGGCTGGGCGTCAAATGGATGCTGATCATCGGTATGGGGGCGTGGGCCGTTAGATACGGGCTGTGGGGCTGGGCATTTGGCCAGGAAGGGG
Source organism: uncultured Pirellulaceae bacterium (assembly GCA_964398215.1). GTDB lineage: Bacteria > Planctomycetota > Planctomycetia > Pirellulales > Pirellulaceae > CAYNNP01. The sequence goes on from CAYNNP010000022.1 coordinate 8,129, forward strand.
CAATGCTGACAGCACCGATCTTTTTGGGGATCTTGTTGCACGGCATTTGCTATGACTTTTTCTTTGTGACCGGCATGATTTATACGGACAAAAAAGCGCAGCCGAAGGTGCGCGGCCAAGCCCAATCATTGATTGTGATGTTGACTCAAGGACTGGGTTTGGGAATTGGAGCTCAGCTGTTTGGCCGTTGGGCTGGCAAGTGTACGTCGGACGAAGGTGTCATCGACTTTGCTTTGTTCTGGTATGTGCCTGCCGGTTTTGCCATCGCGGTGATGGTCGCGTTTGCCATTTTATTCTGGGACCGCTCGGCTGATGACATCGAAACAGAATCGAATTCCTAACACAAAAGCATTGCGATGAGCGAAGAATTGATGCCTGTGGGCTCCATCAATTGGCGTGACCTAACCGTAGCCGACGCCGATGGTCTTTGTGATTTTTATGAGCAAGTTGTTGGCTGGCAGCGAGAGCCGTTCGACATGGGTGGCTACCAGGATTACTGCATGAAAGATGCTGATGGAACAGTGGTCGCGGGAATCTGCCACGCCAAAGGAGCGAACGAAGGTGTCCCGCCGCAGTGGTTGCCTTACATCACCGTCACCGATATCGCCAGCAGCATTGAAAGCTGCAAAGCTCTGGGCGGCAAGCTACTGCACGGTCCTCGAAACGCAGGCGGAGGTGACTGTGCCGTAATTCAAGACCCAAGCGGCGCAGTTGTTGGGCTGTACCAAGGCTAACGGATTGGCTTCTAAGCTTCTCGGCCGCCGATCAATTCATCCTGAAGGATTTTCAGTTCATCCCACTTTCCTTGCGCTGCCAATTTCGCTTGCTTGGGCCACGTGGATGTGTCGCGGCCTTTCATGCGTGGGCCTGCTTGTTCCAGGATCTCCCGCAGCTTCTTTTGGCTGCACTTGCCAAGTTCTCTGAACGTTTTGATCCCAGAGTCTTTCAAGACCGAAGCAATCTTTGGCCCCACGCCTTCGATTTTCCTGAGATCATCCGGTTTGTCCTTCTTGGCCGTCTTCTTTGTTGCTGATTTCTTTGTTGCCGTCTTCTTTGCTGATTTCTTTTTGACCGGCGCCTTAGCAGTAGACTGCTTCTTCACCGCTTTCTTTTTAGACGACTTGGTCTTTTTCGATTTCTTTGTGGTCTTCGTACTGGTTTTGGTTTCAGGATCGCCGCTCACGTCGAACAAAAGGCTCTGTGGTGTCGATCCACTCGATTCCTTAAGCGCCTTGATTTGCTGCTCGAGCTGAGAGTTCTGCAACGTCAACGCTTCCAATTCAGCCGTGACTTTCTCTAGCTTGGCCGCATTCTCCTTGGCACCCGCAAGCTCGGATTTCAAAGCCGCAGATTTCTGGACTGATTCATTCAGGCTTGACTTGGTCGATTCAAGCTCAGCAGCAAGCGTCTGCTTCTCCGTAGTTGTCGCCGCGACGAACTGCTGGTGCTGTTGTTTTGATTCCGACAGTAGCTTGGCAGATTGTTCAACCTGCTCCTTCTGGGCCGCAGTGTTTTGCAGGCTTGATTCAAGCTCTTTTTGTAGTTCTTGTTTTTGCCCTGTGAGCTCCTCAAGCTGCTTGGCTGCCAAATTCAGGTCGTTTACCTTTTCCGTCAGTGCAGCAACCTCTGCTTCAAGCGCAGCCGATTTTTGCCGTGATTCATTCAGGCTCGACTTGGCCGCTTCAAGCTCAGAAACCGTGTTCTGTTTTTCCGTAGCGGCCGCATTAACGAATTGATCATGCAGCTGCTTTGTCTCGGACAGCTGCTTTGCGGCTTGTTCAAGCTGTTGTTTTTGACTGGCAAATTCTTGCTGGCTGGATTCTAGCCTTTGCTGCAAATCCGCCTTTGCCTGGTTCAACTCTTTGTTGATTTCCGCTTGTCTAGCGGTGTGGTTTTCAGAATCTTGATGGCGTGCTGCCTGTTCGGACGCCAGTCTGTCTTGCAGCGCCGAGACCTGCTGCGAAAGCAAATCGTTTTGTTCGCTTAGCTGGGCGTGAACCGCTGTATGTTTCTCGGCATCGCCACTTTGTCTGGCACACGCTGCATCGAGCTGTGCTTGTAAATCCGCAGCAGATTCTTGCAGACGCTTGGTTTCATTCTGGGCGACTTCAAGCTCTGTCTTGGCTTGCCCAAGCTGAAGCTGAGTTTCAGCGATGGTTTTCTCCGCCTGCTCCGCTCCTGACTTCAACTGTTGTTGACTGGTGGCCAATGACTGCTGAAGTTCAGTGTTCTGCGACTTCAAAGCTTCGGCTTCTTGGGCAACATTGCCTTGGCTGGCTTCATTCTGAGCCTTCAACTGGTGAATCGCAGCCTCGGACTCGTTCGCCACTTTCGAGATTTCAGCCTTCAGTGCATCTGTCGTTGAAAGCGCTTCCGCCAACTGCTCCTTCAAATGCGTATTCTCGTTGCGCAAGCCAGCGGCATCGTTTTCAACGACTTCGTTCGTTTGCCGCAGCTGATTTTCGCTAAGCGCCAGTTTCTGAGCTAGCTCTTGAACATTTGCCTGAAGGCTTGTGTGAGTTTCTGCACGCGACTCCAACTGTTCAGTCAGAGCCTGGATTTTGGAAGATGATTCCGTCCGCAGGCTTTCAAGCTGTTGCTGGTACGCGGTTGCTTTTTCTGTTTGCGAAGCAAGCGATTGAGAAAGCTGTTCATGCTCCGCCGCCAATCGCTGATTTTCAGATTTCAAATTCTCATTCTGCTGAGAAGCCTGCTCGCCTGCCTGGAGGCGTGAATTCAAAGCATCTTGTTGAGACTGCAGTCGGGCCACCTCAGCAGACGCAGCGGCCAATCGCTCGTTGGATTCATCCAATTCACTCTGCGATCTCAAACGCGATTGCTCTGCCGACTGCTTTGCTTGCTCGCTATCAGTTGTCTTTGCTGCCGCGGCCTGCTGTTGGTTCTCAAGTTCCAAACGCAGATTTGCGATCTCTTTGTGAAGTTCCTGGTTCGTCTGCGATTCGCTTTCGGCTTTGTCTGCAGAGAGTTTTATCTGGGATTCCGATTCGCTCTTTAGTTTCGACATCGAACTTTCTAGCGAGCCAGCCAACGCCTTTGCAGCAATCAGTTGCTCTGCCACACTCCGATTCTGCGACTCGAAACCAGCGGATTGCTGCTTTGTTTGTTGCAGCAACTGCTGTAGCTCAGCGACCTGCGATGCCAGCTCACTGTTCTTGGCAGACAAAGCTTCTACTTGATCTGGCAAGTCCTTGGTGTTGGCAAACTCGCCTCGCAGGGCGTCTAGCTCAGACTGTGAATTCGCCAGCTCTAGCTTAAGTGACTTGATGGACTCCTGGCCTTGCGCGACCTGCGTTTCGGCATCCGACTTCCAAGTTTCCAATGTAGAAATTTGATTCGTTGCGGTTTCATGTTGTTGTCGCAACGCGCCGAATTCTTGGGTAGCACTCTGCAGCGAATTTTTCAGTGAACTTTCGTTCTCACGGAGCGAATTCAATTCGCGCTCAAGCGGCTCAATTCGAGCTAGCTGCTTTTGGCATTCGGCTAGTTCAGCGAGCAGTTCTTTGTGCTTGGCTTCGAGTTCTTCAAACTGATTGAACCAGCGATCGTTGGCCGCGTAGACATCATCAAGTTCTTCTACAAGATCTTTCTTTTGCCGCTGAAACTTCGCAAGCTCATCCTGCATTTGTTTGAAGCGGATATTGATTTCGTCTGGCGTGGGCATTTCAAAGTTGCAATTCAAGGAGGGAATCGACGGACAGAAAAGCAACGATTCATCCTGAAGCCAATCATGCGCCGGGGTGTTAAACGTCGACTGATGCTCTACCGTACGATTGCGTATTTTAGTTCAAGACACCGCAATTACCCGCGTTTGGCGCCAAATATTGGAATCTTGCGAGGTGCCCTGTTTGCCCGAATATGCCGCATAGCGGTTACGATTTTCGGCTTTCACCATCAAAACCCTAAATCGCTGAGTTTCATTTGCTTGCTGTTTTGGCCATTTGACGAAGCAATATCACAGACGGATCATCCGGTGCGATCTGCCACTCGCACACCAATTCTTGCGAGTGGTTGATGGACCAAACCGTCTTCTGTTTAACAGTATGCCGCATTCCCAACGGTTCCGTTGCAAAAAACAACAGAGCGGAGAACTCAGTGAATACTTACCCCAAAACGCTTCCAAGCCAAGAAACAACCAACCCCTCTGTGGTAGACACCGAGGCCCAGCTTGGATCAGTATTTCAATTGCTGAGTGAAACCGCCCATGACTTGCGTTCGCCGCTAAACACGATCCGTGAGTCCATCCGGTTGGTCCAAGAAGGTGAACTTGGGGATGTGAATGATGAACAGGAAGAACTCTTATCCGCCGCAATCAGTCAGTGCCAGTGCGTTGACCAATTGGTTGGTGAAATGCTGCAAGTCGAACGGCTAAGAATTGGTATGCCCCAAGCGAGGCGTGATTGGTTTAGCATCGTTCGAGTTCGACAAGCAATCAACGAAACGCTGCGGCCTTGGACCGTGCCGCGCAACATTCGGATCCTGTGGGATGGCGCAGTTGATCCGAACGTACGAGTATTTGGGGATCTTGCAATGATTCGCCGGTTGGTCGTCAACCTGGTTACCAACGCGATTCGCGTCACGCCAGACGGTGAAGCGATCATGATCAAAGCAAAGAAGACTGCTGATGGAGCATCCATTGTTTGGTCAGTGATCGATCAAGGTACTGGTGTCAGCAGATCAGATCTAGAACGGATCGCCCAACGCAACACATCAATGAGCGGCGGGGAAGGACTGGGGCTTTCGATTTGTCGACAACTGGCGGCTCTGCATTTCTCTCATTTGGAAATCCGTTCTCGAATCGGATTCGGCACGACAGTTAGCTTCGCAACTCCTTTTAACTGCCCTACATCTGTCGCGAAAAACTGGGTCAAGTGGCGACTGAATTGGGCCAGGAATTCCGAAAGCACTAGGCAGCCAGCAGGATCAGAAAAACATGTGCGGATTGACAATCCTCTCAGTGGTGTTGAATTGAAGTTAGAAAGTGCAAAACCTCGGTACTCCGACCAGATCTGCGTTGGCACCGTTGAGCTAGGTGCATCAGTGCCGAAACAAGCTGGCCAGTCGTTTGACGCAGTACTCCAATCCAAGCTCACTGCATTCGATCTTTCCTACCGAATTGATAGTCGGCACTGGGTCTGGGTGCTCGATGCGAACAATGAATCTGCCAGGCGGCGCGTGGATGCAATCCATAGTGTTGTCGAAGAACAGGCTCCGCAAATTCGATTGACTTGGAGCTCACCACGAGAGATCGTGCTGGATCAAGAACGCACGGCGAATCGACTACAAGACATTCTTGTTAGACAAACGCTTGCGTCTGCAAACCGACGTATTGCAGTTGCCGATCGTGATCAAGTTCGATTGGGCACTGAGCCAATCGCCGATTCGCCAGTGGCTGCACAACGCTTGGAAAGTGAAGTCAGGCGGCTTTCGACCCGTTTGTTTGAACAAGCGGAAAATACAAGAGCCCAGACTCAACGAATCGCCCCGCCATCACCCGCGATTCAGCCGAACTGAACCGCACGGTTCCAATTTCTGTGTAAACGTAGTTGATTCCCACATTGTTGGGCCTACTCAGTCGAGAGATTCTGCGGCATAATCCGTTGTTTTCTCCGATTGTGCATGCATCCCAATGATTGAAGACAAACTTGGAATCACTGCCGTCACATTTGATGACGTATTGCTCGAGCCGCGCTATAGCGAAGTCGTCCCCAGCGAAGTGGATGTGAGCTCGCGTCTGACCAATCGAATTCAACTGAAGATCCCGCTGATCTCGTCCCCAATGGACACGGTCACCGAAGCTGAAATGGCAATCGCGCTGGCCGAACAAGGTGGGATGGGGATCATCCACAAGAATCTGACTGTGGAACGGCAAGTCGAAGAGGTTGCCAAGGTGAAACGGTCCGCTAACGGAATCATTGTCGATCCTGTTACCTTGGCTCCCACCGAGCGAGTTGGCCGTGCCGCAGAACTGATGGACCAAGCCAACGTCTCTGGCATTCCAATCGTTCACGATGATCATACGCTGGCTGGGATTCTAACCCGCCGCGACCTACGCTTCCTAGAAGACCCAAAGCTCCCAGTCTCCGAAGTCATGACTCGTGAGAACTTAGTGACTGCAGTGGGGAATGTAACGCTTGAGCAAGCTGAGAAGATTTTAACGGAAAAAAGGGTAGAGAAACTTTTACTGATTGACGAAGAAAGGAAACTGACGGGATTAATAACGATTCGTGATATCGACATGCTCAAGCAGTATCCGAATGCTTGCAAGGATAGCCAAGGCAGGTTGCGAACGGGTGCGGCAATTGGAGTCGGTGATTTAGAGCGAGCAGAACAGCTAATCAATCAAGACGTTGATTTGTTGGTGGTTGATTCGGCTCACGGTCACAGCAAGAACGTGATTGATACTGTCAAAGCAATAAAACAACAAAAGAATTGGGACATTGACGTGATCGCTGGCAATGTTGCCACCGGTGACGCGGCAAAGGACTTGATTGAGGCGGGCGCTGATGCAATCAAAGTCGGAATCGGGCCTGGCTCGATTTGTACGACGCGTGTGATTAGCGGCGTTGGTGTTCCACAGATTTCAGCGATTTTGGGTGCGGTCAAAGTTGCTGAGCCACGAAACATTCCTGTGATTGCTGATGGCGGAATTCGCTTCAGCGGTGACATTACGAAAGCAATTGCTGCCGGCGCGAGCACGGTAATGATTGGGAGCCTGTTTGCGGGACTCAAGGAGAGTCCAGGCAAACTGATCCTTTACCAAGGAAGGACTTTTAAGTCTTACCGAGGGATGGGGTCGATGGGTGCCATGGTAAAGGGAAGTGCTGATCGGTATCGCCAGAAAGGCGCGTCTGCGGGAAAACTTGTTCCCGAGGGTGTCGAAGGGCGAGTGCCGTTCAAAGGACCTCTCGGAGACTATGTCTACCAATTGGTAGGCGGTCTTCGTGCTGGGATGGGATACGTAGGATCACGGACGATTGACGAGCTGCGACACGACGCCAAATTCATACGCGTTTCCGCAGCAACGGTTAGGGAGAACCACCCCCATGACATTGCGATTACACAAGAAGCGCCAAACTATAGTCCAGACGTTCACACAGGTGATTCGTCCTGACTTTGCTGCAATTGCTGCAACAGCTTTGCTGTGTTTGTCGGCAAATGCTCAAACATGGCAGACGCCCAGCAGCGGTACGCCGACTTCGCAAATGCGTTCAGTCCCTGTTGCCCAGACGCAGACTGCGACACAGCAACATCAACCACGAAAAACTGGCTGGAATTTGAACTGGCGACGCAGCACTAGCATCGCTCATTCCAATCAACAACCAGGATCCGTGGACGTTTTTGCTGACCAGCAAACAACGCCACCACCGGCAACGCCTAGCACGGTTCATCCGCCGCAGGTTAGCCAGCCAAGATCATTTGATGCTTTTGCCGAAAATCAAACAACGCCGCCGCCATCAAACACGGTTGGCCAGCAGCCTCCGATTGGCCAGCCAATTCAGCAAGTAACGTATATGCAAGATGCTGGGCAGCCTCAAGCCACTGCCAATGCAGAGCGTGACTTTTTCGCAAATCCATTCGGAAGCGCATCCCAGAATCGTGCAGCAATGCCAGCAGCACCGAGTCGAATTCCAACTGAGGCGAATACAACATTTGCTGCCCAAGCTAGCGGTGCGCCGCAGAACGGATTGCGAGCAAACCAAGGTCCCGGGGGCGCGTTGAGTTTGCCGCCAGGCGACATTGGTGGCCCAAGTGTTCCCTCACTACAGGGCCCTGACACTCTGCCACCACCGGCCGAAACGTTGCCACCACCGCGCGTTCGCGATGCTGAAGTTATCCCGACCGAGCCTGGCAAGGCCATAGTGCCGGATTCGGCGGAAAGCAAATTTCGAGATTTGCTCCAGAATAAACCTGACAAATCTGACCCGGATGAACCAAAAGCCGGTGACGATTCTCCTTCCGACGTAGACGAGTTTGAAAATCCATTTGGTCGTGACTTGGACGACGATGATTTGCGGCGACTGGAACAGCGTATGAAGGAAAACCGAGAAAAGCGGAAGGCAGCTGGTGACTCGGATGCTGATACTGATGAAGACGAGGATCTTGGGCTGGGTGGATCGGAAACGATTTCTTGCCAAGATTTCCGTCAGCGAATCAAGCAAACAACGATTCACGATGTGTCACTGGACATCAGCCCTCCGTTTCGCCCAGATATCCTGAGCGAACGAGGTTTCCAAAAGCTGAAGAAAGAGTTTGATGCCAAGCAAGCGCCTCGAGAATGGGTGTCCAGCAAAGGCGAGGTATTAACCAATGGTAGACTGGTCGACTTGGCGTATGAAAGGGCCGTTGTCCATGGAGCAGATGGAACCGTTTCCAGGCTTGCTTTGGATCGCTTAAGTGAAGGCGACTTGGCGTACATTTCCGAAAACTGGGGACTGCCTCGCGAATGTCTGCTAGAGGACATTGCGTACAAACGTCGAAACTGGAACCCAATGACCATTACATGGAAAGCATCCAATCTTTGTCACAAGCCGCTGTATTTTGAAGATGTGAATTTGGAGCGATACGGACACACCCACGGTCCAATCTTGGAACCAGTGGTGCAGTCGGCACACTTCTTTGCCAACATCGCGATCTTGCCATACAAGATGGGAGTCCATTCGCCTCACGAATGCCAGTATGCACTGGGTTACTACCGACCAGGCAGTTGCGCACCGTGGATCAAAGAACCGTTCCCACTGAGTGCAAAGGGTGCACTGTTCCAGGGTGCTACCGTGACAGGCCTATTCTGGCTGGTACCGTAACCATCCTGGTTACGATTGTTCGTAAGGCGACCTGCTGAGATTCCATTCGACATCTGCACGAGTCATCAATTTTTTGCTCAGGTTCGTATCTCCGCTAACGATACGGTACTGCTGAATGACTTGATCGATGTCGACCTGCTGGGCTTCGTGAATCATCACCGAACTAGCATCCTTATCAATGACGATCGATATATTGGACTCTTGACAGTGCGCCTTCAGTTTTGCCATCAGCGATTTGCTTTCAGATTCTGATGAAGCGAAAAGAATGAGCCGCTGAGCGCCGCCAACATCCAGTAGAGCTGGCCGTGCTGCCGCGACAGATTCCGCCAAACTCAATTCATAGGGTTTGCGGCTATTCGGATCGCTTGGTTGCACCAGGGTATTGGACGCGGTCTTCTTGGCGCAGGTGTTTGCATTGCTACATGGCAATTCAGTATCAGACGATTCTTGAATTTGGCCAAGCTGCGTCGTAAGGTTCAGGTCTTGCGACTGGTGGCCACTGTCATTTGCAAGAGACGCGTTGCGTTCAGCAATTTCGTCCGCTTCTTTGACGGCAAGACTCACCAAAGGACAAACGACATCATTCAGATCAAGCACGACTTTTTGCGAATCTAAATTGCGTTTTTCTGTAAATGGTTTGATTAAGAACGGTACTACACAGCTATCGTGAATTTCTCCGATCAGCGCGTCGGCCTTTTCTCCCAAACGGTCCTGCAGCAATCCCAGTCTCTTTTCAGGTAGGAGACGAATTGCCTTGGCAATGTCTGTGGCAAGCGTAGAGAGTCTCATTCGATACGCTTGCAATTCTTTGCCCAGCGATTTTGCTGACTCCAATGTGGACTTGGCGGCTGCCGCTTCCAGCTCGATTTGTGCCATCGCACACGCCAGCCTCAAGTCTTCCGACTCCGTTGTTCGCATTTGTTCAGACCAATCACTCATGATGTCGTCCGATTGCATCTGAGCAACATGTTGCTTTGCAACCACCTTTGGAGACTGTCGCTGAATTCGACCTAGCGTCTCTTCCAATTCGGCTTGCATCCCACTTGCTTGCTTTTCAAGCGTTTCCACGAACTGGATTGCTGCTGCCAAATTCAGTGTGTTGTCATTGATGCGGACAACTACTTCCCGAGAAACGTTGGTCAACACTTCATCAATATTGATGCATGATCCGAAATCAGCAGAGACCGCTTTGACGACCTCAGTGACAGACATCGCTCGAAAATGCTCGTCACCTAAAACCTGATCTGAAAGTGACTTCAGCTTTGACACAAGGATCGCACGACGAGTCTTCGGATCAGAATCGACGGTCGCGAGTGTGGTTGAGAGAAACGTTTCGGCGCTCAACTTGCAGCGCCGGTTGATTCGCTGCACAAGCTTGTCAAGCTTCGGGCTAACGTTTGCGGGATTGCCAAGCCATTGACGCAGCAGAATCTGCAACGCAATGGCAGTTATATCATGGTGCTTCTTTTTACCAGATTCCAAATGCAATATCCCAGCCGATCGCAGCATGGAACCAGAGATCCGCGTCGATGTGGTTTTCTCTGATTCTCTTGCGTTGCAAAGATAGTCCCCAGCGAAAGTCGAATCGGCCCAAATGTAGTCTTTGATAGTTTGCGTTGGCGTTAGGGCGCCGGCCATTTTCGATTCTGCAAACAGGTAGGCTTTGCTAAGAGGAGATCGTGCGCTTGGGACACGTTTCCATGTTGCACCATTGTCGCCAGGATAGCCGTTTTTTAGTTGCATGAAGAACGACAGTTCCTGCAATGCAGCAGTCGTGCTGTGAAGAGCAAGTGGTCGCGTTGGATCACCTTGCATGGCCACCGTTGATAATAACGGCAAAATTTCGGCTTCGTGAAAACCATTTTCATCCAGCAGGCTTCTCAGCAAACAAGCCGTATCGAATACCATCCCACTGCCGGTACCGCCTGCCAATGACGCGACAACATAGATGCGAGGAGGCTGGCATGAATCCGATGCAAGAGATTGGATCGCTTCCACAAGTCCCTTGGTGACTCGCTCCGAATGATCGATCAATGCCAATCGCCCCAACGGCCTTATGCCTTCGGTTTTCAATGACTTCGGAACGTTGTAGATCCAGCGACGTGAAATGCTTTGCAGGTGTTCCGTTCCACGGTTGCGGTACTCGTGGCTTGACCGAAGGGGTGTGGAGATTGCGCTATGGTATGGTAAGAAATCCGATTCTTCCTCATCGTACATTCCGCCTGAGTCTTGCCAGTCGATGTCAATCGTAACGGAATGAAGAGCCAGCGGAGAAGTATTGCGAAGGCTGAAGACTTTCTCTCTGAGTCCTCGCACACAATCCGCTCCTGTGCCACCAATCCCAACAACAAGTGCACGCTGCGCTCGGCTGGCACGTGTGTGTTTTTTTGTCGGTTTGATCGCCGGAAGGTCAGATACCTCTAGGTCCTGTGTGGAGTTTTTAGCGACCGCGACACTGACAGATTCTTTCTGTTTGAATTGCAACGCATCAACAAACTCGGTGCAACTACCGAACCGTCGATCTGGAGCTTTTTCCAAAGCGCGGGCAACGATGCTTCTGTCGCGTGCCGGCAACGGGCTCAGGTTCGGGGCGTTGTAGACGTGCTGAGACGCTAGCTGTGCAATCGTGCGTCCCGCAAACGGTCTCGTACCAGTCAATAGCTCTTGGTACATCACCGCCAGCGAATACTGATCACTGTGCATGCTGGGGCGCCCATCGAACAACTCCGGTGGCGCGTAAATGGGAGTCAAACCGCTGATTACACTTTGGTTGACGTCCTTCAGGTCTTTCAACAGACCGAAGTCAGCAACTTTGATTCGGCCGCCAATCATCAAGAGGTTGGCAGGCTTGATGTCCAGATGCTGAAGCTTATAGAGCTGGTGCAGGTAATCTAAAGCGTCCGCGGTATCAAACAGGTGTGAGAGCAGTTTTTTTCGCGGGATACCACAGGAGCCTCGATCAGTATGCTCCTTAAAAAGATCTTCCAACGAGCCCTCAGCGAACTCGGTAATGATGACCAGTTGGTTGTTAACAAGATCAAACCGCTCAAGCGTCAAAATGAACGGGTGCTGAATTGTCTTGATCCGTTCCAAAGACTTCAGTTCTTGCTCGGCTCGTTCATCATCCAGATTGCCATAAACGATCTTCACGGCTTTGTTGATGCCACCGGGCGCTACCGCGCGCCAGACTTCACCGTATCCGCCGCGACCAATGATCTCTACCAATACGTAGCCTTGAATTGGCTCGTAACCAGCGGAAATGTTGTTTGTCGATTTTGTGGTCATGTTGCTGTTGGGGCAAATGTCGGTTGATTACAGTTCACTGAAGTAGGTCTTGCATGCCCTTTCAAGGTAATCAGGACGCAGCACTTTCTTGATTTTTCGATACTTGCAGAAATTTGAGATTTGCGTCAGCAAGTCCCTTGGGTGGCAGCGACGCAATGGGCGGTTCGTTTTCTTGTAGAACGCAAGCAAGTAATCCGCCGCTTCTGGCGTGTGCTCAAATCCCATGGATTCCGAAACCGTTTTCAGCAACTGCCGAAACTCATTGGGGCATGGGTCATCAACAAAGATCTTGTAGGGCACTCGACGCAAAAACGCTTCATCGACAAGCGAATCTGGTTTCAAGTTTGTTGAGAAAATGATCAACTGCTCGAATGGAACACGAATCTTTTTCCCCGTCGGTAGTGTCAAGTAATCGCATCGATTCTCCAAAGGAACAATCCAACGATTCAATAGTTCTTCTGGTGCGATTCGTTGACGACCAAAGTCATCGATCAGCAGGCACCCACAATTGCTTTTCATCTGTAGCGGTGCTTCGCACGTATTGGATCGTGGGTCATACCGGACTTCTAGGTTGTCCATGACAAGTTCGCCGCCGACGACAACCGTTGGACGCTGAATTCGCAACCAGCGATGATCCCACTGTTGAGTCTTGATCAGTTGCGAGTCACATTCAGGTACGGGCGCGGGGTTGTGAAACGCATCGTCACTGACTTTGATCAGATTGCCGTCATCCAAAATTGCATTGGGAATCCAGATTTCTTGACCAAGGCATTGGGTCAGGCTATTGGCGATCGTTGTTTTGCCATTGCCCGGAGGACCATATAGAAACAAACCAGCATTGCTGTTGACGGCCGGCCCCAGTTGATCCAAAAGCTCATGTTCGTGCGAGATCCTGGAAAGCGCTTGGCCCAAATGATCCGCATCGATCGTTTCCATGCCAGCTGCCTGAGCCTCGACACTTAGCACGTAGTCAGCCAACGGCACGGGAGCAGGTCCCGTGTAGGAACAACGCTTCATAGCGGCCTGAGCGCGTTGCAAACCAGATTCGGTTAGAGAGTAGTAGTAATCGTTGAATGGTGCAGGGCGAACGTGGGCAACCAGTTTTCGTGTTCGCAGAACGTCCAATCGGGGCTCAATGATTTTGAACGCTAGCCCAATACGCTCCGAAGTGTTTCGTCCGCTAAGCGTCCCGCCTGCCAATACGACCTTTAGCGTAAGTTCATCGATGTAGGACTCGGATAGCCCTGTCTCGCCAATGCTTTGTGGTTCAACTGGCCAGAACGTGTCGTCGGACAACAGCCCGCCAAACGCTGAAAAATCGACCGGCTGAGTTTCTGTGGCTAGAGGAGGCATGTTTGACTGTACTGTTAATTCGGATCGTTAGGAATTTTTGGATCACACGAAAGGCATAGAACCAATCACTGCAAGATTAGCTCGCAATTAGAGGCATGATTTCAACACGATATTTTTTATCGAATTAAGGAATTTACTTTTAAAGCTAACGTAGTCTTGGGCGTAGACCCTTCCATTCCCGACTCACCAAGTCTGTATCGCCATGTTGACCAGCAGTGGACACAACCAAAACTCTGATCTCAGTGTGCGAGCAGACGCTGACATTTGGTTCCTGTCAGGTGCATTGCAGTCTCGTGGGAATGTTGCGCACGTCCCGATTGATGAGCAGCCATTTCATGTTGGCCGCAAATCAGGCGTCTCGCTAAGGCTTGGCTTCAAAACCGTCAGCTCGGTCCACGCCTCACTTCGCATTGAAGGTGGAAAACTGTTGCTGACGGATGAAAACAGCACCAATGGAACATTCGTCAACGGTTCAAAGGTTGACGGCGAAATAGCACTCAGCGAAGAAGATCTCGTCCACTTTGCCGAGGCACCCTTTCGCGTTCGGCGGCAGTCGCCAAGCCGTTCCACTACGGGCACAATCGCACGAAATGTTTGTGATGAAGCTCTTGCTTTGGTCCAATTCGATCGCTTGATGCAAGAACGACTCGTTCGTCCTCATTATCAGCCCATCGTTGAAATGCGTACCGAAGACGTCGTTGGATTCGAAGTGCTGGGGCGCGGAAGCGTTTTCGGACTTGAATCTGTTTCGCAAATGTTTCAAGCAGCCGAACAGTTGAATCTCGAAGTTGAACTCAGCTCACTGCTCCGTTGGGAAGGTATCCGGATTGGTCGCGGGCTTCCAGAATCTCCCGAGTTGTTCGTCAATACACATCCCAAAGAAATCGAAGACATCCGCGGTCTGATTCAGTCTTTGCGACAACTGCGAAAAATGGACAACCGAGTTCCAATGGTGCTTGAGATCCATGAAGCGGCAGTCACTCGCCGCGATGACATGCATTCACTTGCTGCAGCGCTTTTGGATTTAGATATCCGACTGGCCTTTGACGACTTCGGTTCAGGCCAGGCTCGTTTGGCTGAGCTGGTCGAAGCAAAACCAGATTTCGTGAAATTCGATATCTCATTGATCCGAAGTATCGACGCTGCGGATAAAAACCGACGTCAACTGCTAGAAAGCTTGGTGCAAATGGTTCGCGATTTGAACATCTGTGCGTTGGCTGAAGGTATCGAAACAGAGCCCGAAGCGATTGCATGCCGCGAAGTTGGTTTTGATCTCGCTCAAGGCTACTATTTTGGTCGCCCTGCTTCGCTGGACAAAATCAGCTAAGCTCCCACGATCGCTTCTACTCGGTAGCAATATCCTTCTGTGCCGCAGCTCCTAGTTTTTCAACGTAGCGCTGCAGGGCTTCAGGCGTTTCTTTCTCAAGAGGCTTGAACGGTGCCGGCAAACTCATTGTTCGCCACCAGTCGTTCCTGGCAAACTTCCACGGTTTGGCTCGAAAACGGCCGGGATCCTGTTGCACCCAATCGTCATAAAACCAACCACGTTTTACTTGGGTCAAATCAATGGTTGGGTCGACAATCGGAACCGGCTGCCTGCCATTTAAAGAAACCAAACACAATGCGTACACCTTTGAATCAGGCAATCCCAGTTCTGCGACTCGTTTCTTAACCTGCACAGCCGCTTGCCGAATAAGCTCAGGGTCACGACCGGCTTTGCTACGTTGATAAGGTGTCATGATGATCGATGACGGTGCATACAAAAAATTCCCCGTCTCTGGGTGCTCGATATAAAAAGCCGTCAGCCAGCGTTTGTTGCGAAGCATCATTCGCCAAGCGAAACGGTGTCCGCGTTCATTCCAACTTGGGTTGCCTGGCAATACCCAAGGACGCCACGGTAAAAGAAGTTGAATCACGACATACAGGATCACGATTTTCAGCCCTAGCTTCGACCAAAACCCACTTGGTCGATGGTCCACATTGGCGGTTGCTTTCGCGGCGTGTGGAAAACCTACTCGCTGCATGACTGCCGCTGCAGCCTTCGGCGGAAAAAAGACCACCAGCGTCGCAAGCATGAACCACGGAAAAACGCCAATATTCAAAATCGTTGCATTGGTCAGATGAAAACCGAGCGACATCGCAACGCCGATCCAACGCGTTCGTGAAAACAAAAGCATCGGAACAACCAACGCGTCGAATGCGATTCCACCGTACGCAATCATTTCCTTGGCGCCTGGCATTACTAAATAGGGACCAATGACCGGCATGTCCGCTTGTAATCCAAGCAGGATTCCAGGCGGTTGACACCCAACTAACCAATCCCAATTCAACTTGGCGACAGCGCCAAACATATAGGGCATGCCAAGTTGAAATCGCAAAAACCAAAGCTGCCAGCGCGCGAATGTTACCTTGGGTTTTTCAATCCCCAGTACGCAATCCAACGAATATCGATTGGCTGCCGGAAAGAAGCCCAGGACTGCCGCCGCGCAGCTCAACAGATAGTAATGGTTGACGTAGATCAAACGTTCGACCAACAGAACGTACGCGATCCCAAAACAGACCAGGATGGCGGAAACGCGAGTCAACAATCCAACCACCAAACATGCAGCCGCAATCTTTGTAACGATGAAGTGCCAGTAGATTCCATCGCCTGGCCACAATCGCACCCATTCAAAACCAGCGTATTTGAACAGGAATTCGGGCTGTGTAAAAATGAGTTCCCAGTTTGGGATCCCGCTGGACTTCGCCAAATACTTGTCGGTCCAAAAGAACACTGCTGCGCCAACAGCCATCCGAAGCCATACCAAAACGGATGAGTCCACTGGGTCGAAAAGGCTGTCGCGGAGCGACCGGGAATCCGTTGTTTCGGTTTCAGGCATGAATCACAGTTGGCTGACTTAGCATTGCTGATCTGATCCAGACAGTTTAACAACTCCGAAGCGAAGTTCCGAGACTAGAATCCCCCGTTTGGCCCGATCGGTCACTATGAATGGAAACACAAACGCAAGTGATTTGAGCAAACTGCTCAGCCACCGATCCATGTCGATGCGTTTGCTGACACTGACGGTCCGTCTGTATGCAGATCACTTCGCCAACTGAAGTTGACGCCCAACGCGATTTTTCAAGCTCAAACGATATCAAATTGGGCGTACCGGAGTTCGTGACCGTGTGATCCAAATCTTTTGCAGTTTCACGTTGTGTGTCACGACATCTTGGGCTTTCGACGACTGAATAAACATTTGTACCATTCGCCGATTGCCGCTTGCTCAGTGGCAAGATCAGAACACTTAACGAGTAACTATCATGCGAACGATTTTTGTTTTGGCGGTCTTGGCAGTAGTGATGTCAATGGCAGGCTGGTTTACGATTCAAAAGGGTGAAGACGGAAACCCAACGATTAAATTCAATCGAGACGAGATTCGAAACGATGCGAAATCCGCTATCAGCAAAGGACGCGATTATCTAAACCGCGGCAAGGAACAGGCTCCATCCAATCAGGTCGAGCAAATCGCTCAACAACCTCAATATCCCAACGGCGGATACTCGATTCCTCCCAATAACTACCAGCAACCTCAGCAACCGTATCAAGTACCAAATCAAGCGTACCAGCCTCCGCCGTACCAAAATCAGCAACAGCAACAACAGCCTCAGTACAACTACCCTCCACCAAACACCAATCGACCGAGCTACCCAGGTAGTTTTTAGGTTGTGATGGACAGATCCATCGGTACAAAAAAACGGCCCAAACAATTTGGGCCGCTGGAAGTGATGAATTCTTATTGCAACAACGGTCAATGAAACCGTGCTGCAAGAAGTTTCGTAGGCTTACTCGAATGCCATTTCTTCTGTCCCTTTCGGAAACTCAGGTACTCCGTTTCCATCCAAAACCGGACTGGCTCCAGGCGCGGCAGCTCCTGCCGCTGCTTTAACGCGGGGAACGGAAACGCCACGGATTGGCACCTCTTTTGCAGCATTCACTGCTTCTTCGCCGGCTAGGTTTTTCAGTGCTTCGATTTGCTCTTCCAGAGCTGCGATAAATGTGCGACGTTCGCCAAGGGACGGTTCGTTAACCGCTGTCAGGACTCCTTCCATAGAAGTCACCCATTCCTTAATCTTCTCGTCGTCATCGACCGCTGCCATCAGCCCGCCAGGTGTACTGGGCACTCCCATTGTCGGGCTTCCCGTCGCACCAAAGTGCAGTTGCTGAAGCATGTAATTTACCTTGCGCCGTGAGATCTCGACTTCAGGTGGTTGTTTAACACGTGCAGTGGGTCCAGTATCGAACCCATCCATTGACCGTCCGGGGCTATCTCCGAAACCACCAAATTCTTCCATGTTTGTCATGCCTGGGTCCTCGCCTCCTCCCCCGCGGTCGCCTCCCCCAAAATCTTCCATGCCAATTCCACCATCACGGCCACCAGTGTTGGTTGTTTTTTTTGCGTTGACGCGTTTCTCAGGAGCAATTGGTTGCTTGGCATCAGCTTGTAGTCGGGTGAAGGAATTCAGTCGATGCACCTCATACTCCAGAACTCTCATTGCACGGATCGCCCATTGCGCGAGGACTGTTTCTGGGTCCAGGACATCGCCTAACTTGTCCCCCATCGATCCAATTTGTTTGACCGAATGCAACGCAATGAGATTGTCGCGTTTCACCTCGGTACTGATGCTAACGAGTTGCGTTCCGAACTGAGGCCCCGAATCCACACTGGACAGGATATCGATCGCGTATTGCTGCAAGACTGCATGTGCTGCTGGATCACGACCAGCAGGCGGCTCCTGTTCCAACAGTGCGTTCATCGCAGCTTGAATCCTCGCAAGGTTTTGGCCGGTAACCGTTTTAGGAGCGTAGTAACAGTAACGTCGCAAGCCCAACAATGCCGCAGCACGTACCCCATCGTTCTCTTTTTCGTTTTCGTAGATCGGCAACAAGTCGGTCAGAATCACCGTAGCAGGAACTGGCCCAGTGCCTTCAGTTCGATTGGCTGGTCTGACGTCCAGTTTAGAGATCAACATGATCGAGTTGATGCGAGCGGACGGTTCACAATTACCAACCATTACTGGCTTGAAACCATTGTAAATCCATCCCATCATTGACCGGTACGATGTAGAACCGCTTCGGCTTGCCAAGCTAAAGTTTGCATTCACCTCATTCATCAATTCAGTAATTGATGTCGTGTCATTGGTAATCTTGCCAGGCACGTACTTTTCGTAAAACGTTGAAGCAAATCTCACGTCCTCCGAAGGCAGTGTGGCCGCGCGTGACGATGAGAGTCTCTTCGCAGACACTTTCATTCGTTTAAGGTTCTGCTCCTCGTCAAGACGCGGGTCATACTTAATCTTTGTCAGTCCCTGAGCAACGGCACTTGACACAAGACAACTGGCGATGATCAAGCCGGGAATAATCCGCTTTAACAGAGAAAGCTTTTGTGTTGGTCGGTTCACTGGATTTGAAATTGGTTGTACGCGTGCTTGAACTTTCATACTCAACTCAGAAAAGTTAGATAAGGTGGACGACGTCGTGTCGTTAAATGTGCGAGAAGACCACAGACGCCATTATCCTTGGATCGTCGGAATTTCGTCAAACAATAATCGTGGCATCTATCGCTTTAGACTCTCGTTTTGGTGAATTATTAGGAAAATCAGGACGGAAATGTGTTCACCAAGCCCATTTGACGCTCAGAACAGGGATTTCAAGCCAAAAAAGACCGGTTTTCCGGATCAACCAAGCGGCATACACACTGATTGCTAGCGCTGAAAAAGTGGTGAAAGTGCTATGATCATCTGTTTGTGAATGTTAGCCCGTTGGTCCTGGTTGCGAAAATGGCTCGAACCAAATCTTCCAAAAATGGATCTCGAAATCATGCGCTGCTTAATCGGCTTGCCAAGCAAGTTGCGACTCAGCAGTTTTCTCGAGATCAAATCGAGTCTCGGCAAGCGGAAATTTTCAACAACACGTTGATGCTAAGTCAGTCGATCGACTCGCCCAATTTTACGCGAGTCAGTGCGGCAGACGTTCAGCGTATGATCGCGATGTACGACGAACGTTTTTTTGACGGACAGATCTTGCCCGCTGCCTCTGCAGAAGGACTTAAGTTTTCTTTGTCCAGTCGGATGACAAGTGCAGCTGGCAAGTTGGTGACAAGCTACCCTGATGGTACCGCAAAGGGGCGTCGCGAATTTGAACTGATGCTTTCTTCGACGCTTTTGTTTCAGACTTTCGAGGACGTTCATCGTCCGGTCGAAGTCACGGGACGCCGCTGCGAAAATCGACTTCAAGCAATGCAGCGTGTTGCCGAACATGAGTTTGTGCATTTGATCGAGATGTTGATATGGAATGATGGAAATTGTTCCGAGGCACGTTTTCAGTCCATCGCTAAACGTTACTTTGGCCATACTGACTACCAGCACGATTTGATCACGCAGCGTGAACGAGCAGCGACGAAGTTCGATATCCGTGTCGGTGATCGAGTTCGATTTGCAAACGATGGGCATTGGATGGTTGGAAAGGTGAATCGGATTACGCGACGCGCTACGGTGCTGGTGCCCAATGCAAAGGGCGAGCGATTTACAGATGGCCACCGCTACGTTCGCTACTATGTTCCACTCGAACGTCTAACCAAGCTTTCCTAAGCGATGGTCACGCTTTTTACGTCACCAGGTTTACCACTGCGAACCGTTCATGGCCATTGGCATCGATCCTACCGTTGACTACGCATTCAAGCTGTTGCTTGGAAGTCCTGAGCATCCAGCGATAACGCTGCACTTTCTCAATGCGGTCCTTGGCAGCGAAGTTCTCATCACCGACGTCGAAATCATCAACTGCGCGATCGTGGGATCTAGCCAGCGTCGTCTCGCTTGTTAGCATTTGTTGTCCACGCCACTCTCAACTGGATCTGCACGGTAACCGAAAACCAAAGTGGAGCTCGTGCCCAGGTAAACCAATTGAACACAATCGCTCGCGCAGTTCGTTGGGCCATTATGCGTTCAGATCACCATCCAACTTTGATTTGATTTTCGACAAAGCTTCCAGAGCGCCCAATGGAATCGCGATACCGTCTTCACCAACGTCTGAGTCTCGTGGGTTGATTCGTATCAAGGATCCATTTGCACTTTCGCATTCCATTCGAACGGTGGGAATCGCCATGCCCGCGCCAATTTCTATCACGGCAACTCGTCGTGAAGCGTTTTCCTGAATCCAATCTTGATAGTTCCGCTCTTGTGCTTCCGTCCTACATGGCAACCAGGAATAATCACCGAACATCAATATGTTTGGCCGAGCAACGGCTGAACAAACCCCGCATGTCGGCAGCTCTGATTCCAAGCGTATATCGGCGTTAACTTTCAAATCCAGCTCTTTTGCAGGCCAAATTTTATCGTGACAGCGTAGGGAGCACTGCAAGTGATGAATCGAGCCGTGACATTCGACGATGGGGCAGCTGTTAAAACCAGCTTTTTGAAATTGCCCATCAACGTTGCTCGTAAATATGGCAGGCGGTGATGACATGCGGCCTGCCAGTTCACTCAGAATGCGGAAACCTGCATGCGGCTCCGTGGACGAATACAAGTTGTAGCGGTGCCCGAAAAACCCCCAGGCAACTTGTGGATCCTTGCCAAACCATGCGGGATTAGAAACCTCGCTAAAGCGTTTGCCGCGAAATGCTGGGTAGGCTCGCCAGAAACCTTCGTTGCCGCGAAAATCTGGCAGTCCCGAATCGACACCCATCCCTGCACCGGCACCAATCATCATCGCCTCGGCTGACTCAAGGACGCGTGCTGCATCATCGATTGATTTTTGTATCTGTTGGTTCATGAACTCCACCATAGGAACTTTCTAAGAATCAACCAACGCGATTATGCTCGGCTATTGGGGCTGCCGATTTTGAATCACTCTCAGCTTTCGCCCGAGAATGTCGTTTCCTGGCTTGGCTTGATACATCAAAGTATAGACTTTTTCATCTGAGTTTATCGGTGTCAACTTGATCGTGTACCTACCTGGCGCCAGCTCCGCTCCTAAACGCAGAAAGCATTTTTGCCCTGTGTCGAGCGTGATGTCGCTGCCCAATACGTAAGAGTAAGGGCTTGGTTTTACAGCAAGATCGAATACCCGGTGTTGGATCGTCCAACTATCGAATGGCCCCATTTTCGTTTTAGGCGCAGCTGGCTTTTTGATTGGCAAAATCGTGGCTTTAACCCTCGATCGTTCGCTGCCCTGTGCGTTGCGATACAGCTGAATGGTCACCAACTCTTCTTCAGGCGTCTGCTTTTGATATTTGAATTCGATCGAGCCATCCTGGATGCACTGGGCGGTTCGCTTCAGGTATCGAACTGCCTTGGCCACATTTCGCCCACTGACAAAAATCTTGGCCGGCAACTCGGTGGATACAGAGAGTCGCCCCGATCGTTCAAGTGGCTGATCGATTCGAATCTCGGCGCGGTTTGAATCGACGTTGGTTACATAGGCCGATTCGCCATTGATGCGTAAATCGATTCGACCCGCAGGCTGATCGCCGATCACGATCAATTTGACCGGCGCACGATCTTCAACGACCGCTTCTTTTGGCATTTCAAATTGGTACGTTTGATTCGCGTTCAAGAGATAGTGCGAAGCGTCGAACGCTTGATATCGCATCTTCACGGAATCATCCTGCGGGACAAGCAATTCGCGTGCGATCCAGTCACCCTCTGGAGTATAGCTTTGCCAACGAAACTTTCCCGTCGCGAAATCCGCGTTAACAATGGGTGGCTTGGACTGGCCGCCAACGACAAAGACGCGATTGGCCTTGATCAATTCATTTTCTTGCGGCGAATTCACTAAGAACCAGGACCGATTCAACGCAGCATGCTTCTCAATTGCTCGGTAGTCCTCCGGAACACGAATGGTTCTGGGCAATTGGTTCAGTCGAGTGTACGAGTTCACCAAATATCGCCCACCCGATGAACGCAGTCTCAATTGAGTCACGTTTTCTGGCAGTCGGAAATACACCACGACTGGTTCGGATAGTTTCGCTAGGTGTCCGCCCGGCAACGGCAGATGGTCAAAGCGTGAAATGGTATTGGGAACACTGACCGGATAAGAACCGACAACGTGACCCTGACTATCGATCTGTTCGACCACCAAGCCCTCCAGAGTCTGAAGTGATTCGTCAAACTCGCCGTTCCCGAAATAGTGATCGTAAGGAAATCGGACGCTCAGTTTCCATGGCGTCGGTTCATTGTCAATGTGGTTCACACGAAAGTCGACCGCCCGTTGGTCCACAACATAAGACTTGGTCAAGAATGATTGCGGCGTCACATCGACAGAGTCTTCTTGTCGTCCCGAGCGTTCGGTGTCAAGCGAATTCCATGATGCCGTAATCCCTACTCGTCTGAGCGACCTGACCTGAATGATTCCCCCATCTACATGAAGCCGAATCTTGGTTTTGCCTGGCTGAACAATCACTTCACGTTCAGTCCGATTTGCTACCTTCTCGTCAAACTGCTTAATGATGATCTCAGACGCAGGCTCGCTTGGATCCGTAAAATCAAAGCTGAGTTCCAGCTCGCCAGCCCCTGACGGTAGTGGAATGGAAGCATCCCGCCCGCTTTCTGCGATCACCCCAATCTGTTGGCGAATGTCCTTCGATTCTCGGTCGTCAATGTCTCCGATGAAACTAATCTTGAACTCGGGTTTTGCCCCTAGCGTCGACGTCCCGATCCAACGCCACCGAATCAGGTTTGTCCGTTCAAAAGTCGTCAAAAGTTCCTGGTCATAGACGCAGTACTTACAAATACTTTCTCGAGTAGGCGACGACAATCGGTTCCAGGTTCCACGATCTTCGTAGTCGTTTCGTTCGACGCGAGCAAGCACCCTGGCAGCAACTACCCGCACAGAACTATCGGTAGAAAAAAGTCTCGCTCGCAGAATAGACGCTGGTCGTTCAAAGTTTGTGATTCCCAACTGCAGGGCGCGTGTCTGAGCACAGATCAGATCGGAATCCTGGATCAAAATTGGGTTGAATGTGTAGCCAGATTTGCTGTCTAGCAACCGGCGGACGCCACTTCGAAAATGGTATACCGACTGTGTAAGCACTTGTCCCCGGCGATCCAACAATTGGTACTCAATTGCATATCGAAAACCGAACCGCGGATCTTCCATCGTGATCGCATCTTCGTTGTCTTGCTCCATTGCGGCGTTCGTCAGCAAACGTAAAGTCGTCGCCTTGCGTGGTATCACAAACTCTGACCATTCATCCATTGTCATTCGATTCGCATTCGACTCGCGCGCGTCTTCATGAATGACCTGATTCGGCTTGACTAACTTTGCTGTCACAGCGTCTCTGTCAACACACAGCAGGCCCGCGCAAATTAACAGAAATGTGACGATCGAAAACTTGGTCCTGAATCTCATTGCGCTCCCCCTTCCACGACCGCTGGCACTGGTATCAACCAACGTGACCGTGAAGTAATGAATCGCCGAACGGCAGGCAAATCCATGTCTGAATACATGATCACTTCATCCTGGATTGTGCCAGTCAGGTTGACAATGATCGGCAGCCCGCCAGCGACAGGCCTCACAATCAAATAGGCTTGACCGCCAATCCCATCGACAACCAATTCAAAACCAAAATCAGGAAATCGGTTCTCGATGGCGCGAAGCTGGATGATGTCTTGCGTGACAAGAAACAGGCCAATGCTTTGTCGCAAATCCTGTAACACTGGATCTGTTTTCCAGCCTTGTTCACCCAAATATTCGCGCTGCACATGCGAGACCAATCCCTCCTGATGAATGGGCAATCTAATCGCCTGAAATTTCGCCAACAACGAAACGTTTTCAGATTGCTCACGAAATCGCTTGCGAAGCGAAGGCGATAGCCACAAGCTGATGACTTCCTTATTCTGCGAGATCTGAACTGCCATGGCTTGCATCAGAATGCCAAGCTCATATCCCGCTGCATCAACCTGCCCTTTGACAAACTCTACATTTAGGTCTTTGCGCAGTTGATTTACAAACAGCGACTTCAATGGTGACAAGTCTGAGAATTCCGTGGTGCCATCGTCGGTAGCGACCATAACATCGGCAGTCACAGGTGCGGCAATTGCACGGGACTGCACCACCAGCAGCGGCCGATCTGGAAAATTCCGCAACAGGACATGACGCACAAGATTGAATAGGTTCTTGCGGTTCGCTGCACTCGAGATGTCAGCCGCCCCATCATCATTCGCGTGTGGGTGGGCTCCGGCAATCATCAGAACAGTTGACTTTGGACGCTGGAAAAGGCTCAATCCAAATGCAAACGATCTAAGCTCGAGCAATGGCCGCGGAACTTCTATCGCGAACGCACTGCGCAGCCCTGGCCGAAACACGAAAGTCCCCCATCCCCTGGGCGTTTCAGATTGGACTTCGCACAACGCTACGAATACTTCGCCTAGTTCAAAATCATCGATCAGTGCTATCTGGTAGCCGATTGAGCGAGCTGCGGCATCGACCGGCATCAACCGAGAGCGTAATTCAGAGATTTGTTCACCCTGCGGACCATTCAAAGCCTGGATCAACGGGCCAACAACTTCGCGATCCATGTACAAGATTTCTTGTATCGTCGCCGGTTGGAAAAAATTCGTCGATCGCTTCAAGATCGATTGCTTGATACCCACCATCCAATTTTGGAATGCAATTTCTTGCATTGGCAACACTGGTTCGGGCCGGTTCATCGCCGCGAGTTTTACTCTCAATTCATGCCGAATCTTTTTTGGCAAAAGCAATTCGACTGTGTTCGATGTCGCTTGGTTGACCAGCGCGTTATCGGTTGGCGATTCTTGCCAATTGACATCCAATTTCCCTGTCAAGGACTGAAGATCAGCCAAGTTCAAACTCGAAGGTATCGATCCATTGACATACAATCGAGCGTCATCAGTGGTGGCCTGATCGTCAGGTGATTGCGTGGCATTGATACGATTAACCGTCGCGGAACTATATCCACGAACGTGCACTGAACCCTGTTCTGATAACACATTGCAAAACGCTCCGAATGTTGTGTTGGACGGTCGAGTTACATCCGGTTTGTCACTCCCGCCCAGCCATCTGGGAGCACCGGCGATCGCAAGAGCACGGGCTTTGAAACGATGAAACAAGAACATTGCTGATTCCATCGAACCAGGCTCATTCAGCGGTGCCGGGCATGTGATCGTAAGACCAGAATCGGCCGAAGAAGAATCCAGCAGGTACAGGCCCCAGCCGTTTGCAGGTGATTGCTCTCTGACATAAAAGTAGCGTTGGCCGACTACCGAAAGCTGAAAGTTGATCTGCTGCAATTGATTTCCCAACTCCAAGATGGCACGCTGATTCTTGGGGTCGGTTTCAGACAGCCGTTTCATGCAAACAGCAAACGTACGTGTCTGTTCGTCGGTAGGCGGTTTGTATTTACGGCGCTGTTGCACTTCGTACAGCAGTACTTTGTCACGCAATAGAATTCGGTTGATGTCGTTGCCCAACAATTGCGGTTCACTTGATTGCACCTTCACTTGATTGGCAACGATACCATTGTCGGTTACCTGGTCACCTGAATGCCAGAACAACGCGAATCCAATAACGCTACCTGCAACGGCACCGATCAACGAAACCTCCGCTGTGCCCCGCAACATGCGCAAGGAGTGCTTTTTGTCATTGATTTTGATCGCCATCAATGTGGACAGCAGATAGCCAAATCCGAAGACGTCCGTTACTTGCAGTTCCGGAAATGCGATTGGAACCAAGTGCGACGCAAGTAGGCGATACAAAAAACATACGGTGAAGAAAAACAGCGTCTTCCTTGCTCCCTGAATCGTCATCTTTTGAAACAACCGGAGCTTCAACAACGCAGCGCTAAGCTTCCATACCAAAACACACTCGAGTCCCGAGGCCAAGATTTTGATAGGGTCGTACCACAGTAGGCCAAGGAGTGCGGGCATAAGAATCCCGTTGAAATCCCATGCATACCGCAGATTCACCAAGGACGCGATGTACGCGGTAACAATCAAAATAATGTAGGACTTGGGACTCGATAGCAGCGAAGTCGTGATGTCCTCGTACAGCGAGTGAATGTTGCCAATCCCAAAATTGGTGTATGGCACAAGAACCCAACAGACGATTGCGTACGTCAAGAATAGGCAAGTTGCCATCGGTGGAATTCCTCGCACAACTCCCGGCTTCCAAAGGTAGTTGGCGATCAATGCTACAACGATCAACCCAAAGCTATGCAGTCCGTCGGCGAGCGCCGCGTCAACGGACAACTGATGGACTAAGAAATCTCCAACGCACTCTAAAAGAAAGCTGTCAAAGAAGGCGCGCACGACCACACTCAAAATCATGATCACAAAGAATCGGTCGCGTCCAAAGAAGCTGCACCAATAGGGCGTCTTGCGAGGCAATTCTGAGATGGCATACGCCAAAAAGTAGGTCACAATCGCCTCGACGACAATGACTGCCACCGAAAGCGGACGTGTCATCATCAGCGGGACCAAGTAGCCGGGAACCACCAAACCAGAAAGCGTCCAGCCGAATCGCAAGTTGAATACGACACAAACCAGCACGCCGATCCACACCGTTGTCGTTACGGTGATTGCACTCGATTCGAATGGGAAAATCGGTAGTACGTCCATATCACACGTCCTCCGATTTGCTGATGAACGCTGCAGCGGGTAAACGCAATATCATTTCGATCGAATAGTTTGATCCACAACGTACTTCGAAATCACCGTTCCAAGACTCGGCCCACTGCCGAATCTCATGCAACGAATCTTCGGATTCTTGGATCAAGTACTCAGCCGCACCGCCTGCCGCCCTTTCGCTGCTTTCGTCTTGAGTGCAAAAGTGGATCGCGACGAGTTCCTTTTGTCGCACACAGCTAACATTGATCGTGCTCTTGCGAGGCGTTTCATTGACCAGCCGATCAAGAATCATGCTAAAAGTTCGTTTTAGCAAAAACGGGTTCGCAACAACGGTTTGCTCCGAAAACGCTGTCTTCAACTCGATGGATTTCGCTGCAAGTAATCCAGCAACTTCCTGCGCAGCGGTCTTAAACGGGCGATCGATCGACAATTCGACAACTTGCTTTTCATCAAGATGTGAACCAGCTTCTGAACTCGCATTGGCTAGTGACACCAACTCTTTGATCTCAGATAACAGATTTGCTTCGCGAAATCCGTCAATCGATTCGTATTCGTTAACCGTCTGTTGCAACTGAGCCTCTAGACGGTCGATTCGAGAGTTTGACATCTGATGCTGCCAAGAAATCACGTCTCGGAAAACCTCGCCGTCCTGAATTTGCAATGTCAGAAAGCGAGATGCAAGTTCGCCGTTGTCGGACTCATCCGTATTCAACGACTTGACGAACATCAGGCCAGGTAGATCACTGTCCGCGCAAGCGATCACTTCGTGCAAAGTCGACCTTCGTTCGACAATGCATTGCCGAAAAATCTCTTGGCACTCGCTAGGCGGAAGACCAGATAGTCGCTGAATGACCGTAGCGATATTCGAATCAAGAACCGGAATGTCGTTTCGCTGCAGACGCTCGATCATGCTCTGATTGGCTTTGACATACTGTCCGAAACCGTTGTAGATCGCCAAGGCGGGTTCGAGTGTGTCGACTGCACCTTCCAAAATGTTTGCGTATTGATTCAGCTCTGACTCCAGCCTGGACGTTGCGTTGGCAAGCAATTGCTCTGGCGTATGCTTCAACCGATACAACGAGTTTTGTTCATTCAGTCGCCGCATCTCTTCCTGACGTTGCAGTGAGATGTACTCGGCCATTTCGTCAGCAAAGGCGATCAGCTTATGATCGAACTGCGGATCGTTCGATGAGTGCTGGTTGGGAAGTTGACAAACGATCATTCCAATCACCTCATTCCCAATCATCATTGGCACCATGAGTTCATTATTCTGATCTTTGTCACTGCTTGCAAAGAATCCTCGGTCACAAGTCATCACCGCGCAGTGTTGTTCGATAGCATCACGATAGGGCTGACGCAAATGATCGCGGCGTTGTTCAGCGATATCCTGTTCCTGACATCCGATGGTGGCCGCAATTTGAAAATGACTTTCGCCATTCGGTAATTCCAGCATCACAACTCGATGCATCTGAAAAATATTGCTGGCCGACTCGCCAACTGTTTTCCACAGGTCTTGATAGCTGTGGTTCCTAGAGGTTTGTAATCCAGTTTTGCTAGTCAGTGTCCATTGCTCGAACGCTTGGCTCATGTAAACACATCGCTGCTGCCAAACCAATAGCCAGACACCGCCAACCGTCAAAAGGCATGCGATTAGAGGCGTTCGAGTAGATGCGTAGTGATCAACAGCGACGCTCGCGAGCAACACAAACAAAAACAGACAAATTCCAAACCGTAGCAAGCGATCGATGTTGCACCGCCTGAAGATCAACAAACTTGCTGCAGCCAACAGCAACAAAACCAGTAGCCGATACAGCGGCCCCAGTTCACGGATTGATTCTTTGCCAATCATCGTTTCTACGATGTTGCCGTGAGCCTCCAGTCGACTCATTCGCGAGAAGCCATTGGCCGCAGTCCCGACTAGGTTGTCGCTGTTTGACCTTGGGCCAATCACGACCACACGATCCTTCACCAAAGCATCAACCACTTTTTGTTGCTCAAATGCTGTGAGGTCGACATGTGGCAAGGAGTCTCGCCCGCCTTTGAACCGCACATAGATACGGTCATCAGGAACTAGCCCGGACGCGTCTTCCATGCCGAGCTTGGATGCGAACGACGGGATTCCGTGTTGCGAGTCTAGCGGTATGTGCCAACGTAATCGAGTTTGTTTGTCGCCGTTCAAACCCAGATGACCGTATCGCAGGCCTTGCGGTTGGCAGCCGTTGATGTCACACCCCACCACAATCTTCTCAGCAAACGAAAGTTGTTCGATCGCAGTGAATTGCTCTGCGGTCATCTGATGTGCGATAGCGATCTGTTCTGGTTGATGCTGCTCAATCAGTTTCAGAAGACTGACGAGCCGTGCGGTATCCAGAAACACGTTTGGCTCACAGTAAACCAGCAAGGTCGAGTGTTGCAGTATCCGCGAGCAGTTCGTCTGGCATGCATCGAAAACAGCATCGTCCGCGCAGCGAAAAAATGATCGCGTGCTTGCAGTGCAAACAACAATCGTTACGAATAGCCATACTAGATGGCCACGCGATTGAGTATGTCTCGCCCTCATTTGCTCCGTAGGTGTTAAAAACCACGGGTTTTCCTAAGCAAAGAGTACGTCGCCACCAAATCAATGAGCTGTTGCAAAGGGTAAAAAACACATGCCAAGCGAATCAATTTGAGTCGTAAACGATCGGTACGATTCTGCGGAATCACAGAGCTAAGACGTCGTACCCAGGAGGGGGAGAGGACCTGAAATTTGGCTTTGGGCTACCAAAATCTAATTGCAAACAATTAACGACATGCTAGTGCCCCAATGATCAGCCAAACGTTCCCGTTGCACATGGAATCGCAACGCCAGTTAGACTAGGTAGGCTCCGTGTTGGGCAATGGTTCTATTCAAATAATCTTAGGCAAACGAATGCAAAGGCTTTCCATCGCGACACTAGCTCTTACGCTGCTGACACTGCTTGTTTCACCAACTCAAGCAAGTGAAGCAGATGAGAGACTGGTCTTGGCGACATACAAATTTTCCAATGAGTCATCGACAGCAACTGGTTTTGTCGTCAGCCGCACTCAGAATGGGGTGATCGAGTACTTTGCGGTCACGTCAAATCATGTCTTTGACAAAATGACTGGCAACACGTGCATTCTGGTTGCGAGATCCAAGAAAGAGAATGGCGAGTATCTACGTCGCGAAATTCCGTTGCCCATTCGTGCAGACGGAAAGGACCTTTGGCGAAAAGATCAACAACATGATGTTGCTGTGCTGCGATTGCCAGCTGGTTTGGGAGTGATAAGCATTCCCAGCGAGTGCCTTGCAACCGAAGAGGCTTTAGCGAAAGTCTTCACCGGTGACATAGTTAAATCGGCGACGTTTCCAGAACGCACGGAAGCGAATGGCGCCGGATTTCCGTTGATGCGAATGGGTGCGATTGCAAGCCATCCCATTCGCCCCACGGATATCCATCCAACATTCTTGGTGGATGCAAACACATGGAAAGGCGACAGTGGCAGCGCTGTCATGCACTCGACGCTGCGTTACAGAAACGACTGGCCAATGATCTTGGGGATCACACGCGGCATGCAGAATATCACCGATACGGTGAAAGAATCACGTTTCGTGGAAAAGCGGAGTGACTATCCGCTGGGCATCGCTGTCGTGGTTCATGCAAAATTTGCCGCGAAACTGATTGCAAACTACTAAAAACGAGTTCAATCGGCGGCATTGGACGCTGACAACTTCAACGTCGTACCGGTGTCGGGTGCTGTTTCGATATATAAGTTTGCTGCGATCGCATTGGCCCGAAAGCGAATCGATTTCAAGCCATGACTTTCCCGTTCAATCGATTCTTGGCGAAACCCGCATCCGTTATCTGAAACCTCTAACAATGCCTGAGAGTTTTCCGTGGCGCGAAGGCAAACACTGATTTTTGTCGCGCCACTATGCTTTACAGCGTTGCGTATCGCTTCACCTGCGATACGCAAAAACGCGATGGCGACGTCTTGTTTCGCGAACACGAATTCCGGATCGATTTGCCACGATACAATCTCTCGCGCCGATTGATTCAAATGAGCAATTGAAAGTTTGCATGCTGGCAGCCACTGATGGCAAACGTCGATCCCAGGCATTGCCATCGCGATAAGGTCGCGACCCAGGGTTTGCGCCTGCTGAAGCAAATCTCGTGCGTGTTGAAGAGCAACGGATTCGCTGCCGTCACGGATTTCTTTATCAACCGCCGCGTGTGCCGTAAAGATTAACGGCAAAAGAAGATCGTGGATGTCGTTAGCAACAGAAATGCGTTCCGACTCTAACGCATCTTGAAGTTCCGTGCGCGACACATCGTCGTCAGATTCACGACTTGCCAAACCAGCCTTT
The DNA here is from genome assembly GCA_964398215.1 of uncultured Pirellulaceae bacterium. GTDB lineage: Bacteria > Planctomycetota > Planctomycetia > Pirellulales > Pirellulaceae > CAYNNP01. The sequence continues at coordinate 39,581 of CAYNNP010000022.1, forward strand.
CTTCTCAAAGCTTGCGATTGCTTTTGCTTCATCAGACTGAATGTCGAACAGTTTGTTCAACTTTGTGATCTTGAATACTTCGAGAACGTTTGGGGAAACCTCGCAAAACTTCAAGTTAACCTCCTGCGCCTTGCAGGTTTTGTTCAGCATCACCAATTTCGTAATCATGGCAGACGACATGAAAGAAACGCCACGAAAATTCAGAAGCAATTTGCCTTGCACTGCTTGTGGAACGATTTCTTGCAATTCACGGCCGACTTGTTCGATCCGCTGGCTGTCCAGGATTTTACTGTCTGAAAAACCGACAACGAGTACATCGCCATTCGGAGTAGTTGTGATGGCCGGCATGGGATCAGATCTCTTTCGTGTGCAATCGACCGGTTATTCCTGGTCGAAAATCTACTAACAACGCTAATAGCCTATCACCGACGTCTCAGTTAGGCAATTCGCGGTTGCGGCAATTTAGGGCAAATCAGTTTTTGATTCTGGGCCATTTTGGTAACCCGACGCGTGAACGAGGGACAACGGGAGCCCTCGCTGACGCGTCGGGCTACCATTTCTTCAGGCATCTCAGCTTGAAACAATAGGTACAGCAACACCACGCATTCAAGGATCCAATTCGTCTAGCTCGTCCAGCAATCGGTCCAAGCTCTCGTCGGTTTGCGTTTGTGCGGCAATGAATTCCGTTATCACCGGCTTGGGAGGCGGAATGACCGGCGAGACCGTCTTTGGCCTGGGTTTTGCTGGCGAATTGGAATTTGGCGGCTTGGGAGTTGAGCCCATTCCAATTGAAAACGTCTTGGTTTGGCGCGTCTTGAGTAGCGATTGGAGAGCTTCGCAAACCTGAGCGCCTGACTGAAATTCCGACAAATTGAACGCAAAAATTTTGCGACCAACTGGTGATGCTTGCCCATCTGGATCAGACGTATGCCGAGCGCGAACTCCTGCAAAACCGATGTCATGCAGTTCGCCAATCGTGATGTCCGGATCGTCCCACGCGAGAATGACTGCGTCCCCGCTAAGTGATTCCAGCGATAAATATTCGGTCGATGAAGGGGCAATGCTTGCTATCGGGCCAATCAAATGCAAATCAATCCCCGGGACTCCAATCACCGAACCAATGGTGTCCTCTGCTAGCTGTTGCCCTGTCGTTGAAACCGGAGGCGTTTGAACCATGATGACGCAAAGTCGGACGGCCATGTTGTGAACTCAAGTTGCGTAAGCGGATTGCGTTAGATCAATTGTTTGTAGCGTGAACATTCGCGGCTAAGTCATACATCCGAAATAAGAATGACCTAACGTCTTGAACATTGCTAACTTTTTTATCAGTGATCGCTGCTTCTAAACGCTGAACCACGTCTGCGCTGGAATCAGCAAGCAGATAATCTAACAGATCGCGAATCAACTTGGCGCTGACGTGCGTCCGATAAACGCAACGCATGCCAATCATTTCCACATGAGACGTTGCCATCAAAAACTGCTGCATTCGGATCGCTCGAGCAAGCACTCTCGTGCGGCCGACGCGCCCAAGCTGTTCGATTCCATCAACGATCAAAAGGCCGCTCTCTGCCTGCTGCTGCAATCGTTCTTGCTGCTCAATTACCGCTTGCAAGTTCGCTGAGCGATGGCGAATCAAATCAATTGGCTTTCGCGTTTCTGCTGCGTGCAATTGTACACGCTCAACGGCAGGAAAGCTCTCGCGAAGCGGATCGATCAAAGTTTCAATCAGTGTCGATTTCCCAGTGCCATGCGCACCGACAATCAAGCTTCTTTTCGCTGCCCGAATCGATTGTACAAGGCCCTGCTGCGATGTCCCGGTTGGAAACCGATACGGAATTGAACCAGGTCGAACGAATTTCGTCGAAAACGGATTGACGAAGAATGCAGCTTCGCTTGAGACTCGATGCGCGGTACTCACTCGGTCGGTTGCTGCTGAGACGTATCAGGGCGCTGCAGCGATCGGACCGCGTCGCCACGTTCGCGTGCACCATGCGAGACCAAGTGGAATGGTTGCTCGGTAACGATTTCACGACCATCAGTCATGAACAACCGCAGCCGAATGCACCATCGCAAATTGATCAATCGGCCATAGTAACTGAGCGGTGTCATTGGCAAATCGCACGTCAAAGCCTGGTCATCTGCCAAGCCAAGTCGACGAATGTGGTCTTCATCGAGTCGTACGAAGTGGTGAACGCGCAGATCCTCGTCGCCTTTTCCCATCGAATGCCACAGCACTGACAATTCAATCGACTGCAACTTGTCCAACGTGATACGACTCACATGCCAGGAAACCGCTAGGCTTTCACCGCACTCGTAAGTCGCGTCTTCACGGCACAACGAAACGTTCACCGCGGGCTGCGCTTCAACGGCAACTCGGGTGGATGAACGACGACGGGAAAACTTCGGCAGAACGATGGCCACGGACGTGACTCTCCAGTTACAACAATCTTCCAACGGATGGCATTGTGGGTGCCAACGAATGAATGCATCGCATTTGCAGGCAGCTCCAACGTCAATTGTTGCTCCCAAGGTGATTGCGGGTCAACGCGTACAACGCGTTCTTTGTGTAATTCTACTGTAAACGCCTCGAATCGCTCGACTCTGACGTCCGTTCCCTGGCGATAAAAAGTCTCTTCTTCGCAGGTCAGTTGGACTAAAACCTTCTTCAATTGCATCCGGCCAGCCTGGGAAACATACAGGTTGTATTTCTGATCCGGAAAAAGCGGGTGATCGCTAATCTCGACGATAGTTGCCCCAATCCCCGCAAATTTACGTAGCTGAGAAAGGAAGAGTCGGAACGACCACCAACCAATTCCTGCGAATGGCACCAACAAAAACGCAAGAACATACCGCGGCCGAGCGTACCAAAACCCCGATATCACAACGGCAAGCAACACGAACCAGACGGCATTCCACAGCAAAGCCAAGACAGCTGGGCCCGCCAGCGGCGCCGTTTGCGGGCTTTCCTGCGCCAACCGAAAACGTTCATGTTCGCCAGGACTTTCCGTTAACGCACGCCCCTGCGGAACATTGGGCAGCTTTTCGTCGTCGTGCTCATCAAATCTGGGCGACAGCTCCAGCGCCTCTGCCCGGCTCTTTAGCGCTGATCGCCGTTCGTTGCTGGCCCCAAATGACATCAACTGCAAAACCAACCCGATCACTCCCGACGCGATCGCTGCAACAGACAGGACTCCAAAAATCCAGAACGAAAGTCCTCCCGTAAAGGCTTCGGAGGATACCTCTGGAGCCTTTTCTGGCGCGAACCGATTGATCAACGTCAGTGATAGCGTGAACACACCCAGCAGGAACAAGCCCGCAAAGAAAGCTGCTTCGACCGCAATCCCGCCTTCGGCTGAACCAGCAAAACGCTGGCCCCGTTTTTTGCTCCAAGGTCTGGGAAATCGCGGCATCGAAGTCGTTCAGCTGTGGGACGTGTTGAATAGCGGGGCAAATCCCCTTGCACGCTCGCCATTCTATCGCAGCGAATCCGATTCGTCATTGGAGGCAATTCGCACCGCTTAGCGATTTTGTTGCCCGAAATGAAACAGATGTGACGCCTTTCAAGAGCCTGGTCCGCCAACTGACAAGCCACAACGTCTAGCAGAATTTTGGATGGTGCCCTTAATTGCCTCGCCAGCCATTTGTTCTGTACCGGGCCTTCTGCCGACGTTCGCGAACTTCATCGGGAAGCAAAGAATCGAAATCAAACGCCTTCTCGAATTGCACCCTCCTAACGGCTCTGCGAAGTGGCGGAACAGAGAAAATGATACTTGCAAATATCAACTGCAAAACAAGCAGCATTAGCCAGACCTTCACGGCCCCTTTGAACCCCTGATGGGAACTCACGTTCAGCGATGTTCCCTTTTGCTCTGCGGTCAAACCAATCAACAAGACCATCGCAGGGAGCAGAAGACCAACCATTATGGCGCCAACAACAACATGGATAACAGAAACATAGGCCAGTGCAGTTGCTGCGGTTAGCAACATCAGCGACTGTATCCCAAACTTCATTCCCGCTTTTCCTCCACGGCCTCTGCCTGCTTATCAATTGGACGCCACACTCGCACTGAATCCAATTCAACCCCATCACCTAGACAACGAAACACAAGTGCTGGCTTCTTGACTCCGAACGTCGGATGAAACGCTTTCAGTTTTTCAGAATCATCAATACTCGCGGTCACAGATGTGCCCCAAGTTGTTACGCGCAGTTCATGCCATTTTCCGATTTCAAGACTCATCTTTTGCTCGGCAAGCGTTTCGTTCGGATCTTCCTTCCGATTATTTTTGTCCAAGTGCTTCATGATTTTCCACCCAGCTCGAGTCACGATCACCGAAAATAGATGCCCTTTCTTTTTCAGTTCGCCATGTGCAGGATCGAATCCAAAGTGAAAGCTTTTTCCACTTTTAACGAAGCGAAACTTTAACTCGTAAACAGCATTATCTGTCAGCAACACGCGTCTGATCGCAGCCGAATGCTTTTCTTCTACAAGCTCGCGTCCGACAAGTACACCATTTTCAATCGACCATTTGCCTGTCGTCGCTTTCCAGCCCTTGCCCAATTCATCGCGTTGGAAAGCATCCTCCAAAATCAATGCGCTGTTTGCAGGTGGTTCGCCAGCAAAAGTCAACGTCGTTAAAAAAAGACTTGCCGGTGCAAGTAGTTGCAAGAGTTTCATATTCGCGTTTCCTAGCTTGGAGCGCTGGAGAATGAGTACCACGGATTCTAATCCATCAGCAGCTAGATGGCACGCAATCTGTTAGTCAAATTCGAATCCTCAGGCTTAACCATCGCCACAAATTCAACCCACGAGACGAATCGGGGTGAGAGATCCCCGCGGAAGTCTGTTACTTGCCCTTTGGGCGAACCGAAGATAGAGAGAATGCGCAAACAATTGTGATTGTGGTATGTCGTAGGTTACGTAACCATAAGAACAATGAAGGTTGCACAGGGCAGCCAAACCAAATCCCAATCGATTCAAGAGTGAGCCTTTATGCTGTTTCGCATTTGTTGCTTGACATTGTTGTGCACTGTCGTGAGTGGTGTTGCTGCACAAAAACCAGCTGTTCCCCCTGTTCCTCCGTCCCCACCCCCGATGGTTTACCCGCATCCCGTTGAGTGGTATGGCACATCTGGCAAGGTGGTGCTTTCGAATTTAGTGGGTGCAAAGATGAAGCTGGTGGATGAAAGGCCACAGCTGATTCTGATGCTCAAAGCCGTTACGCATGCGGGGCAAAATCGCACGATCGTTGTTGACGGAACGCGAAAAGAAGAAACCCACAAAGCGGTCGCTCCCGTCAAGTTTACGGACAATCGCCAAGTGCCCAAAACAGCAGGCTTGGTCCCCCAAACAATCGCCGCTAAAGAGTTCCAGTACTACGATTTGTCAGGCGAACGACTTTCGATCGACGAAGCGTCCAAGCGACTTGAAAAGCTAACCCCTGTGTTCTTGCTGGACTATTTCGCAGGTGAAGTAGAAGCCGTGCCCGATATTCAACGACAGGCACTCAACCCAAAGTGCCTGATCATCACTAGCAAAAAACGCCTTCGTGGCCCCAAGGTAAACTCAAATTTGCCGACCTACTGATTCCGCTACAAATGATCACCGACCTCGGCGCGTTCGCCTGGCGCGATGTGCGCCAGCGTCAGCAACCGATGCGTGTGCTAGGTTAGCTATGCGTCAGCTTCCGTTACCGCATCCTGGTTCATCGTCTGTGAAAAGCTTAAGCAGAGAAATCCTAAGCCAAGTGTAACGACAAACATCGCAAAAGTACCAAACGCAAAAACCGCGTTTGCCATCCCGTCCCAATGCACCTCACTTTGCGAAATACCAGCGCGTCCATGCGCAGTAATGCGAAAGCCCCAAGGAAGAAGTAGCCACACGAATGCAAGGGGGAAAGCAAACATGCCTGCGAGTCGAACAACGGTTGCTCGCCATGATGCTTGTGGCGGCCCTGTCGCAACAAGCAAAAATGCCACGAAGGCAAACACTAAATACAACATCATCAGTTTCCAGTCATTTCGATAGAGAACCTGGACAAGTAGCGTTCGCCATCACCTGATACAGCAGGTTTCAAACGCCATCTGCCGGACTCCGGCCCACGGGATAGTCAATCTATATCATGACGTGTCCCAGAGTTGTTGTCCAATATCGGGCTCTAGCGCAGGGCAAGCAGTTTTTGACATTGGGATGTTTTGTTTACCCTCCTGCGCAGCGGGAGAGTGATTTATTCACACGCTGTATCGCAACGCTAAAAACGAATCTTGTCGT
>CAYNNP010000023.1:0-31079 GCA_964398215.1 uncultured Pirellulaceae bacterium
CTTTTTCGAGGTCATCGTCTGATTTCACCTTTGAGTTACTGGCCGAAACCCTTGACGACTTCCGCTACGCCAGTTTTCGATCTCTGTGGTTGTTTCAATGACATAGGTGACCAGTTTGACTACGATAAATAGTCAGATTGGTTGGCGACTATTTTCATTGAATGTCAGGTGAGCGATGATTCTGGGCTTTCATGCTGGCAGCTTATTGCTGCACGACGAATCCAGTGTTTGCCAAGAGCTTTCCAGCCTTGGGTTCACAGCAGTTGCGATTCGACCGCGACTAGGTGCGTTAGATCCCTCCAACAAACGCATCACGGAGCAGTGCATGCGTTTGGGAGCTGTTGCTAAACAATGTGGATTGACCGTGATCGTCGACACGGAAGGCCGATACATCGCTGACCCACGACGATCACGATGGCCATCACTTGCAAGTCGGGATAGCGGCGAAGCCAACAAACGCATTGAGCTGATTCGCCACTGGTTAGATCTTGCAGATGAAATCGGATGTTCAGTGGTAACCTTCACATCTGGATTGCTTGGGCATCCGGCAGATGAAAGCGACTTGGAGCGGTTGGCCGCGCGAATAGATCAGTTGACCGCTACCGTTCCCGATGGCGTCAAGATTGCGCTACACCCAATGGTCGGCGATGCGATACCAACTGTGTCGCACTTTGAGCGCTTAAAGCAGTGGCTTGGAGACGAAAGTCGAATCTGGGTGGCGGCGGATGTCGGAGAGATGCTGCGTGGAGGAGAGTTTCCGGTGGGAGATCGATTAGCTCGGAACCTGGATGACTTGGCCTGTGTCTACCTTTGTGAGCCAGATTCAGGTCAGTCTCGTGACTGCCGAATTGGACATGGCGAAGTCGACTTTTCACGGATCGTCTTATCGCTAAAAAAGAGTGGTTACCAAGGCCCGATGGTCATTCGTGTTGATGGGCATCATGAACGAGGCTTTGAGCTGGCTGTGGAAGCCCTAGCGAAACTGGAGTCGAGCAAGCACACTCAACAGGCGATTCGCGGAAGTAAGCCATAGAGCCGGGTGCGGGAATTTCAAGTCTCGTGAAACAATCCGAGACCGCGTGAAACTGGAAAAACATGGATTCTGGCGCGAAAAATCCTGGACCCAGCATGATGGACACTCCTATTATGCAATTGGCGGTGGATGACTCGTTTTGTAAAATCGCGTGATGTCACATTCAAGTGGATCATGCCGATTGGCTTGCGATGATGACTGATATGGGTTGTGTATCCACACCGATTTTTTCTCTTGTCAAAGTTGCACGGCTACACCGTTGACGACCGGAGAAGACACCCTACGCACCGTCCAAAGTTGTAAGAATTAGCAGGCAATTTTTAAACGCATCGCTAATCGTACCGAACAATGAAAGCATAAGATCGTCATGTACTGTGATCGTCCTCTGCAAAGACTCTCTTCCGCTGAAGAGTTTCATTGCATGTGACACCCGCGTGAAAGATGATTGGTTCAACTCCTTCCCAGTCGCAAGACTGACTGGCATCACAGCCTTAGCTGAACCGATTCATTTTTCTATCAGGTTTCCTGTCCTTCACAGTGGCTTCGATCATTCCGTTTGCCCTCCCAATCTATGGGGCGACATAGCGGAAACCGTTTACCGTAATTGATTGATACCCACGATACGCTCGAGCTTCGAGGATACGGATGACCCCTCGATAAAGAAGCTATGTTGAAAACTTGTTCACAAGTTAACAGCAGAATTTCTTTACCGAGAAAGCATTCGAGCCGTGGCCCGAACCCATGACGCGGCGAACCCGCTAGATTAGGTTTGGTGAAAGTGCATGAGTCATAGGACTCAAGAATGATTTGTACTTTTGCTGGATTGAGCTAGCGTCGGCACGTCGTACATCAGGAGTCGAGTATGCCCTCGAAGGAAACTAATAACCCACGTCGCGGCGGACCTTCTAACAAGAAGAACGCTTTTTGCTCCTTTTGTAGAAAGAGCTACCGGGACGTAGGTCCACTCGTGGAAGGTCCCGGTGACGTTTATATCTGCGGCGAATGCATTGAGCTTTGCCAATCGATATTAGACCAGGAACAACGCCGACGCGGTCCAAGCAAAGCGTTGTTCAACGACATCCCTGCACCTCGCAAAATTGTCGAGCATCTTGATGAATATGTGATCGGCCAATCAGCAGCCAAGCGTGTCTTGGCTGTGGCAGTTCACAATCATTACAAGCGATTGACAAGTGAGTGGGAAGGCGATGGCGAGGTTGAAATCGAAAAGAGTAACATTCTGCTAGCTGGTCCGACCGGCAGTGGAAAGACACTCTTGGCGCGTTCTCTTGCTCGAATGCTGAACGTTCCGTTTGCAATCGGCGACGCTACCACGTTGACCGAAGCTGGTTATGTTGGCGAAGACGTCGAAAACTTGTTGCTGAAATTGTTGCACGCGGCTGACTTTGATGTCGAAGCGGCACAACGAGGCATCTTGTATATCGATGAAGTGGACAAAATCGGCAAAACGGGCGGAAACGTTTCCATTACGCGTGACGTGTCAGGCGAAGGTGTTCAACAGAGTCTGCTGAAAATGCTTGAGGGTACGGTTGCGAATGTTCCACCACAGGGTGGACGCAAGCATCCCGAGCAACAGTACATTCAACTGGATACCTCGAACATTCTGTTCATTGTTGGTGGCACTTTTGTAGGCATCGACGACATCATCCGTCAGCGACTTGGGCACAAGACGCTTGGCTTTGGTGGTGGCGTTGCCGACATGAATGAACAGTCTGCTTCGGAGTTGATGACACAAGTTCAAACCGAAGATATTCTTCAGTATGGACTGATCCCCGAGTTGGTAGGTCGTTTGCCGATTGTGAGTTACTTGCAACCGTTGGACGAAGAATCTCTCGTGCGAGTTCTGAAAGAACCCAAGAATGCACTGACAAAGCAATACGAAGCTTTGTTCAAAATGGAACACAGTGACTTGAAGTTCACCGACGACGCTTTGTATGCAATTGCAAACAAAGCCCTTGAAAAAGGTGTCGGTGCTCGTGGACTGCGTGGCATTATGGAAGAAGTGATGTTGGACATCATGTACGAACTACCTGACCAAGAGGAAGGTGCGACGTACACAATTGATGAGAACATCGTTACGGGCACACGTGGTCTATTCCAAATGCCAACCTCCAAAAGTGCTTGAGAGACGCCCCCTTTGAATGAGTGAGCGATCGAAAGATCAATCAATTACGGATAGCGCCGATGCATCTGCATCGGCGTTTTTTCGTTGTTGAGCAAGGTAGTTTCCTCTGGTGGCTGACGCCACCAGCTAGGGTTGTGTCGTGAGTTTTGCAGTTGCGTTTTTTTGGTAACCCGACGCGTGAGCGAGGGACAATCAATCTTGACTCGGTCCCTCGCTCACGCTTCGGGTTACCAAAAACCAATGCCTGACCTAAAAGCGCAACTCCAAACGGCGTGAGCCGATGGGCGATAGTCTCGATGGCTTCCGCTGCGGCAACCACGCGGCAAACCTAGCACCTATTTCACGTGCCATCCTTCTCTCGCGATCAATTCTGTGCGCAGCTTGTTGTTTCATTTGCGTTTGGCACGGATACTTTTGATCCGCGAACAAGTAAAATACAAAGCGGCAAATGGTTCTTTCATCCAACACAATATCCCAACAGACCCAAAACATGCTGCACACCCTAACGCTGGCAATTGGTGGCATTCGTTCGTCAACAGAGAGTTCGTTCTTTCTAGCAGCAGTAGTAATCGTACTGCTGTTGCCCTCGCGGCCATTGCCTGCACAAACCTCGCCCCCTGAGGCCGCTCAGGAATCAAAGCGAGTTGCGGCAGCAAAGCCCCATCCGGTTCCAGCCAATTCGCAGTGGCTGACTTACACAGGAAAAGCTGGGCCTGGCAAACGAAAACATGTGGTTCTGATCGCCGCTGAACAAGAGTATCGCAGCGAACAGGCAATGCCGATGATGGCACGGGTGCTTTCCCAGCATCATGGATTCGATTGTACGGTCTTGTTTTCCGTGAACGAAAAAGGCGAAGTTGACCCGACACTCCCAGCACCTTTCAAAGACAAAAGCCGTCGCCACAATATCCCTGGCCTTGAATATCTATCGAGTGCCGACTGCGTGATCTGGGTATCGCGATTCATGTATCTTCCAGACGACCAGATGGACCATTTTCATCAGTACTTTGATTCTGGCAAACCTTTGATCGCGCTGCGGACGGCAAATCATGGTTTCATGCGAGGGAAAAAATATTCCGTCAACGGCCGCGAGATTGGCTTGAAAGAATTTCTTGGCGGAGCATTCATGGGGCATCACGGTGGTTGGCATCGTGAATCGACGCGGGGAATCATCGTCGAAGCAAATAAAACGCATCCGATCCTGACGGGCGTTGAAGATATTTGGGGGACTTCGGATGTGTACCGCTGCCACAACGAAGGGTTTCCGTTTCCCGACGATTGCACCGCACTTGTAATGGGCCAACCTTTGGTAGATCTTAATCCAGAATCACCGCCCAATGCCAAGAAAGAACCCTTGCCAGTCGCCTGGGTTAAAACCTGGCGCGGCAACAAGAACCTTTCATCCAAGATTTTCCATTTCACGATGGGGTCGGCCGAGGACTTTGCCAACGCAGGTGTTAGGCGATTGACAGCCAACGCCGTGTATTGGGGGATGGGCATGGAAGATTCGATTGATGCGAAAAGCAAAGTCGACATTGTTGGCGACTACCAACCTTTGAAACCCGGATTCAACTATCAAAAACTTGGCGTCCAACCGCACAAGGCGGAATTCTACAAGTAACTCGCCACGCTGCTCGCGTTGGTTCTGTTCGAGCCATCCGCGGCGAGACGGCCTGAAGTCGATCGGTTAAAAAAGCAAATCAAGTGTGAACAGGAAGACAGATGTCAAACGGTAAAGTGAATTTCAAGCAATGGTTTTTTGCAGCAACTGTGTTGTTGATCAGTTCCGTCAACAGTTCGGCGGCCGACCATCCCAATATCATCATCATTTACGCAGACGATCTCGGCTACGGCGATTTGTCGTGCTACAACAGCGAAGCGGCGTACAAGACGCCGCGACTGGACAAAATGGCGGCCGAGGGGATTCGATTCACGGACGCTCATAGTCCGTCGACGATATGTTCGCCATCTCGGTACGGATTGTTTTCTGGTCAACAGATCTATCGCTCAACAGGTCGTGGCGGCGGCGCGTTTGAGGGTCCTGGCGGGCCAAGTTACTTGAAGCCAGGCACGCTGTCGGTTGGTCAAATGTTGCAGCAGCAAGGTTATCGAACAGGTGTATTTGGGAAGTGGCATGTCGGTTTGAGTTGGTTCGACAAAGATGGCAAGCGGCTTGGCGGAGGATTCAAGAATTCTCTGTTGATCGATTACGAAAAAAGTACACCGCTGATCGATGGTCCGAACGCTCGAGGATTCGATGAATCGTTCGTGACCCCGAATTGCCCAAACACCGATCCGCTTTATGTCTACATCGAAAATGGGATGGTGGTCACTCCGGCCAGCGAACGGCATCAGCCCAATACGCTTCCGAATCCAGGCGGGAAATGGCGCTGGGACAATGACGCTGGATGGAAGTCGCCAGGCTACGATTTCATGAACGCTGACCTTTTGTTTTACGAAAAGACAAAGGAGTTCATCTCCGATCACAGAAAGAACCATCCCAGCAAGCCGTTTTTTGCGGTGCTTTCAACTCAAATCGCTCATGCCCCGGTGTTGCCGGCCACGGAATTCAATGGTGCAACTGAGGCGGGTGCCCGAGGCGACTTTGTTTGGGAACTGGACGTGTTGACCGGGCGCGTGCTTGATCTGGTTTCCGAACTTGGTATCGATGAAGAGACTTTGGTGCTATTCAATTCCGATAATGGAGCGGAAACGCTTCATGTGCATTGGATGCGCAGCGATCATCAGCACGATGCCAGCGGAGGATGGCGAGGCATGAAACGTGACGGCTGGGAAGGCGGGCATCGTGTTCCTTTCATCGCCAGATGGCCTGGGAAAATTCCTCCCGGTCAGGTTTCTTCTCAGCTGACCAACACCACGGATATCTTCGCAACGCTGGCCTCTGTCACTGGAGTCGCTTTGCCCGACGATGTGGCAACCGATAGCTTCGATATGTTGCCAGCGATGCTTGGACAGCAAGCGGATACCGATTCGATACGGCCTCACATGCTGACACAAAGTTTTCGCGGCGAGTTTCAAATTCGCCAGGGAGCGTGGAAGTATCTGGACCACATGGGATCAGGTGGAAACGGCTACGACAAAGGCAACATGAAAAAGTATGCGCTTCCCGAAACAGCACCTGACGCTACAGGCCAGCTCTTCAACCTGAAGGACGATCCAGGTGAAACTACCAACCTATTTTTCAAGCAAGAAGCTAAACGCAAAGAGCTTCAGGCGCTGCTGAAGAAACTGAAATCATCTGGTCGCAGTGCCCCTAAGAACCGCAAGCCACTGACCCGATAGATGCTCCGTCAGAACCACTCCGCTTCAGATAGTCTGTTCCAAGCTACAGTCTTCACAGGGATGATCAGTCTTCAACTCCAGGCCTATCTTGGCATTTCATTCCTTTTTCCACTAGCGGCTAACTACTCGCAAGGCAGCTGCTACCGGTACCAAGTTCGCAGTCGTTGCGGAGAAACACCGCAGGTGTGGGCGATCTGAATGAACCAGTTTCTGGCAGTTTGGCGAATCACACCACGTTTTTGCCAGCGTCTGGCGTCGACAGAAACCGGACCAGGTAGTAACAACGGTGGAGCGATCCGTCGCAGTCTCTGGGCCAAATCGACGTCTTCCATCAACGGCAGTTCTGCGACTCCACCAATTTCTCGGAGCGTGTCTGTGCGCACGAATACGGCTTGGTCGCCAAATGGCATTCGGCGCAACTTTACGCGTGTGGCGTTGCCGCGTTCAAGCAAGCGGTAGAGCACGCCGTTGGCTTGAATGGCTTGTTGAAAAGCGCCCCAAACCGGATCGTCGGCATCGCAGACTTGCTGCAAACAGTCTTCGGAGAGTCGATTGTCTGCGTGCAAGAACAAGACGTACTTTCCAGTCGCTGCTTGGAATCCGCAGTTCAGTTGCGCGCCGCGTCCTGGTTTTGAAGACAGAAACTTTGCCCTCGTATCGGATGCTGTGACCAGCGTTTTGTCGGAACTTCCACCGTCAACGACGATGACTTCTTTCGCGCCAGCGTTGAATGCCGAATTGATTGATTCTGCAATCTGAGCTTCTTCGTTCAGCGTTGGAATGATGACGGAAACGTCGGCCGGAGTCATACTATTTGGACTTCGCGCAGTCGCACGTAGGCAATGGGACCAAGGATCAATAGTGGCAACCAAGCAGCAATGGGCGGCGTTAGCAGATAGCCGCCGCCTCCCATCGTCCCGCAAACTGTCTTCAGCAAAAAGAAGAACAGAACGGTCATGATTGCGATTCCGATCATAACAAAAAGATTGCGGCCTCGGCGATTCACAACAAGCGGCAGTCCCAACATTACCAGAGCGAAATCGAGCGGCGGCCGGATGATTCGTTCATGCAGAATGACGTGGACCGCCAAACTTGTGTCAACGGCGGGATTTCGCACCCGATTGGCGAGTTCTGCGATCGACGATAGCTTAGTAGACGTGCGATTCGTTTGCAGCATGTCCGTATCCACGGTCGTCGCTACAAAGCACTCGCCAGCATTCAACCATGCTTGATCACGGGCCGTCATCAAGATCGGACGGTCCGAAGTACCAAATGATGGCAGCGTTTCGACCCTTTCTGGTTTTTTTACGTTTGTCAGCAGAAAGCCCGCAGGGTGATCCGCTGTGGCTGGCAACCACTTCGCGGTTTCCGCCAGCATCAGGTCGCCATAACTTTGGTAGTCGCCATAGAGCCGAAAATTTGGCTTCACGATCACTTGGCTCTTAGGGCGAAGAGCTTTTCCCTCGAATAGTATTCCGCTGGTCTTGTCGTAGCTTGGCAAGATCGCTTGTTCGGCATCGCCAGTGATGTCTTTTGGTTTCATCGAAAGCGCATCTCGCATGTCCGGCAAGATGAATTCTCGACTCCCAAGCTGCACCAAAATGATCGCGGCAGCTGCAAAAATCATCGATCGCATGATACGTCCGTGCGAAACACCTGCGGCCAAGGTTGCTGTCAATTCACCAGTCCGCCGTAGCCATCCAACGACAAACAGCAAAGACATCAACGTGATGATGGCTCCCGTCCAATCAAACAGCAGCAATACATACGGACCATAGTAACGAGCCATTACTTTGACCATGCCGTCCTGCTCAGCACCCTGCTTCACGAAGTCATCCATGGTGGTGAATGCGTGAAACACGACAAAAATACCTGCGATCGAGAGAAAGCAGATCAGCACCGTCCTAAGGAACAGTACAAGGATATAGCGGTCCAGTTTCGTCACGGCTGGTGGTGGGACAAGGGCGAAGAACAATCAGCTTGGTTGACCTTCGACTATCGCGATACACACCGAGTGGCGACAAGGTCAGTTTTCATTTTTGCATGCCAATTTCATCCAGAAATGGCGCTGGCAGGCTTAGCAATAGAGCCAAGCCAGAGTCTGCCTTTGATGCCCGCTGCGATCGAGTCAACGAAAAAGTAAGCGACCAAATCTCCTAAAATGGCTCCCAAGCCAACCTGTCCTACATTCGGCAAAATCTGCTTCCGTTTCTGCATTGTGGCTCAGCGTTCTCTCGAAAGCAGGTGGCTGTGTAAATCAATCATTCCGGTAGAATGATAATTCGAATCCGGAAACAGAGGAGTAACTTTCATGTCGACAACAAATCCTATCTCAGAACAGCTTGTTGCTGCTGCCAAAAAATTATGCACGGCGGTCAACAAACTTTCGTTCGAAGCTCCGGTTACTCACGTTTACAACCCTTTGAAATATGCATGGCAAGCACACGAGGCGTACCTCAACATGGTCTCCGATCGCGGAACGAATGTTGTGTTTCTGGGAATGAATCCAGGACCGTGGGGCATGGCACAAACGGGCGTGCCGTTTGGCGAAATCGCTGCTGCACGTGATTGGATGGGCATCAATGTTCCTGTCAAGAAACCAAAAAACGAACATCCCAAACGTATCGTCGAAGGTTTTGATTGCCCCAAAAGCGAAGTCAGTGGCCGTCGGCTTTGGGGGCTATTTCAAGAACGTTTTGGCAAGCCGGATAAGTTCTTTGCCAACCATTTCGTGTTGAATTACTGTCCGCTCGTTTTCATGGAAGAATCGGCTCGCAATCGCACGCCCGATAAATTGCCCGCTGACGAACGCGAGCCACTGGATAAGGCTTGCGACAAGCATTTGGTTGCCGTGCTGAATATCTTGCAGCCGAAACATGCGGTCGGAGTCGGGGCGTATGCGGAAAAATGCCTCAAGCGAGTGTTGGACGAATCGAAATGCGATGCGGCACTGTCCAGGATCTTGCACCCAAGCCCTGCTTCACCAGCGGCAAATAAAGACTGGGCAGGCAAAGCAACGGCTCAACTGACCGAAGCCGGAATTTGGTAACGAACAAGTAGCAGGTTGGTGATGGATATATTGATTCTTCAACACTCCGCTGGCGACTCACCAGCCGAAGCCGAGCGAGCTTTGCGGGCGATGGGGCATAGGCTGGAGATCATCCGGGCGGACCAGGATGAACCGATTCCAGAATCCGTTCATGCCGATGGTGTCATCGCGTTTGGCAGTCCGTTTTCCTTGGCAAGCGGAACACCAAAGCCTTGGGTTGCTCAGGAAATGAATCTACTGAGGCGTTATGTCGAAAATGACAAACATGTTTTGGGCATCTGTCTTGGCGGTCAACTATTGGCCAAGTCGATGGGGGCAGCCGTTGTCAAAAATCGTGTTCCGGAAGTCGGCTGGCACGTCGTCAGCCGCGTTCATGAAAGTGCTGACACTGCACCACCCGATGTGAATTTGGTTGTCGATTCGATGCCCACCGAGTTCACCGTGTTGCAGTGGCATCAAGACACCTTTGAAATCCCCCAAGGCGCAACTCACCTATTTCGGTCGGAGGCTTGTGAGAATCAAGCGTTCGCGCTGAGCAATCGTGCGTTTGGATTCCAGTTTCACTTGGAAGCCGACGAACGGTTAGTACGTTTGTTCATGGCCGTTTCTGACTTGCCATCTCAACAGGGCGATTTCATCCAAAACGAAAAATCAATCCGCGATGGGATCGAAAAACACTTAGCCGCGCAGAATGGCGTGCTGCAGTCGTTTCTTTCGACTTGGCTGAACTGTCAGCCATAGCGCAGTTCGCCAGAGTTCGATCCGACTTGACGGGGTTTTGATTTGACAGGCTGGAAGCCTATCCCACGAAGGAGGAGCCAAAATGCTGTTGCTGCTTCAACGAAAAAAGCCAAGCTCATTGACTGAGCTTGGCTTTCGGAATTTAGCGTGAAGCGTTTTCTAGTTGACCCTGGCTAGATTTTGCTTCTTTAGCCCAACGATGTATTCGTGAGCGATGTTGATGACTTCGCGATTATAGAAAGTGTCACGCCAAATCTCTTTGGCGTTGGTCTCTGTTTCGACCGCTTTCTCTTCATCTAGTTTCTGAGCGTCCAGTTCTTTGCGACGTGCCATGAACTTGTCTTCGTCCAATGAAACAACATCCTGCTCTTTTTGCTGAACATACAGCTCGATGCGTCGCATTAGGTCAACGAATTCTTCGTCTTTGTTGACTCGTGACTGAGAGTTCTTTCGCAGCGTTCCGACAAGATCCGCTGGCACCATGCCGAAGATATCATGCTTGGCAGCTGAAACGCGTCCGTGTGGCAACGCGTAGTCCAGATCCGATTCACTGATATCCATCTTCTGGGTAATGCTTGGCAAAATCACATCGGCAGCAACACCGTGCAGTTGAGTACTGTCGCCATCGGGTAGGTAGAACTGTTGAAGAGTTACCTTCAAAGCACCATAGTTTTCCCGGCCATTGCGAAACAGCTGTTGACCTAGATCCATCAACGTTTGCACAGTCCCTTTGCCGTGCGTCGCTGGGTCACCAACGATGATGCCACGACCATAGTCTTTGATTGCACCGGCAAAAATTTCGCTGGCACTAGCACTGAACTTGCTGGTCATGACAACCAACGGCCCATCCCACGATGTACCGCCAACTTCGTCGTTGTACTGCTGAACGGTTCCATCAGAATTCTTGACTTGAACAACTGGACCTCGGTCAATGAACAGGCCAGTCAGATTGATGGCTTCAGTCAAGCTACCGCCACCGTTCTTGCTAAGATCCAGAACAACGCCTTCGACGTTTTGTTGTGAAAACTCAAACAGAATCCGACGGACGTCACGTGTGCTACTGCGAAAGTCTTTTTCTTGGCGACGCGCGGCTTCCATGTCCATATAGAAACTTGGCAGCGTGATGTAGCCAATCTTCATCTTAGCGCCGCTTGGTCCTTCCTCTTCAAGGATCTTGCCACGAGCAGCTGAATCTTCCAACTGAACCTTGGCACGCGTGATCTTGTACTCTTGAGCACTACCACGTCCGCCGACTTTAACACCTAATCGAACGACCGTACCCGCTTTGCCGCGGATCAGCGACACGACGTCTTGGAGTGACATTTCTAGGATGTCAACCATTTCGCCATCATCGCCCTGACCAACGGAAATGATCACGTCGTCAGCCTTCAGTTTTCCGTGCTGAGCAGCGGCTCCACCTGGGATCACATTTGTGATCACAGTTGTGCCATCTTTCTCACGCAGAGCCGCGCCGATTCCTTCGAGTGCAAGCCCCATTTGGATCCGGAAATCGTCCAGGGTGCTTGGTGCCATGTAAGTCGAATGCGGATCGTAGGCCATTGTTACGGCGCTAAGATACATTTCCAGAATGTCATCGCTATCAGATTCTTTCCAGCGACGAGAGTAACGAGAGTATCGTCGGCGAAGCGTTGCAACTGCTTCGTCACCTTCCTTTTCTTCGTCTTTCAAGTCCAGCAATGCGAACTTGATTTGCCGTCGCCAACGGTCCTTGGCTTCGGCAGCAGAGGTTGCATATTTTGCTGCATCCCGATCAATGATGATGTTTTCTTCTTTGTCAAAGTCAAATTCACCGCTCAGCAGTTCTTGGGCGTCAGCAACTCGCTCGTCAACGCGACGCGTGAACAGCTTGAAGATGTCATAAGCAAGCGACAGGTCGCCACCTTTGACCATGTCGTCGATTTTGTCAGATGAAGCTTGAAAAGCATCCACGTCTCGCTGCAAAAAGTACAGCTTCAGCGGATCCAAGGCGTTGACATAAATGTCCAGCGCCCGTTCGCTGACGGTATCGTTCAGCCGTTCGGTTGAAATATGATGCCGAGGCATCAGATTCGCGATCAATCGTGCAACAACGCCGTCACGTCGTGTTGGTTGAGCGTCGAACTCGATTGGCTTTTCTTGCGCGGAGACAGTACTGCATGCTGCTACCGCCACCATAAGGCAAGGAATTCCTAGTTTAGGAAGCCAATTGGCCCCACGTTTTTTTCTTTTGATCGCGATCTTATCCATAGCAATTCCCAACGTGTTATTTTTATTGATGATGCAGCACCGGTCCGATCCGCCACTCTTGAAGTATTGAATGGTAGGAAGACGTAATATTCGCGGCAACCGAGCAAGTCCACCTATTTTACCAACTGTGGACTAGATATTGCGGTTGACTGTTGATTTTCAACACCGAAAACTGCGTCAGGACCCGTTCTGATAGCGAACTTTTCCTGTCCCAGGGACAATCCGGCCAATTGGGTCGCACTGAACGCCCAATTCGTTCAAACGGGAGCAGATTTTGGCGGAATAAAAATCACTTACGACCATCGCCATTCCAATTCCCATATTGAAGACTCGCCGCATTTCGGACATTTCTACGTCTCCAGTCTTGCTCAACCATTCAAAGATCGGCTGTGGCTGCCATGCGGCAACATCAATTTCTGCGTCAAATCGTTTTGGCAAAACGCGGTCAAGATTTTCCTCAATTCCGCCGCCAGTGATATGCGCCAGCGCGTGAATGACTTGTTTGACTTGATAGTGGGACTGAATTCCGCGAATTGCTGAAGTATAAATTTTTGTTGGTGTCAAACAGACGTCGCCCAACGTGGCTCCGCCCAGTTCATCTGGCTGGCTGTCCCAGGTCAAACCTGCGTCCCGAATGATTTTCCGCACCAAGCTAAATCCGTTGCTGTGCAGGCCATCGGATGCCAAGCCCAAAACGACATCGCCTTCGCCAACCAAGTGACCATCGATCAACCGTTTTCGGTCAACCACTCCAACGGCAAAGCCAGCAAGATCATAGGCGTCTTCGCCATAACAGTCGGGCATGATCGCAGTTTCACCGCCCAGCAGAGCCATGTCGCCAGCAACGCACCCATCACTGATCCCTCGGACGACTTGCTCCAATCGATTCGGGTCGTCTTTACCCATCGCGATGTAGTCTAAAAAAAACAGTGGCTCAGCGCCGGTACACAGCAAGTCATTCACGCACATGCCGACAAGATCAATTCCGACGGTTTCGTGGCGGCCGGTTTCTTGAGCAATCACGAGTTTGGTGCCGACGCCATCGGTGCCCGAAACCAGCACAGGATCTTTGTACTGCCGCGAAAACATTTTGCCGGGAAAATCAAGACTGAATAGTCCCGCGAAGCCGCCGTCGTTGTTGATCACGCGCGGGTTGAACGTTCGCTTCATCAATTGCGGCAAACGGCTCATCGATTCCGCGTAAACATCCAGGTCAACGCCAGCGTCTTTGTAGGTGGATGGCATAAGAGGCTTTGGTAGGTGGTCCAAGTATTTCCAAGGCATTCGACCTGTTCGAATTGAACAAGCCGCCTTTGCCTACCATTTTGGAGCGCCAGAGCGTTTGGCGGTAGGCGTCAAGATTTTTACGACTGCAAAGTGGGATTAGGCCCCATCAGCCGCGACTCGACCTAACCGCGTCCATCGACTTTTTCCAAGTCGTAGATCGGCATGTGGCGATAGTAAACCTCTAGGCAATAGAGCGTCATGCAGGTTTGATAAAGTCGCCCAGCACGACTGCCCCAGGCATCAAAACTAGGGTCCCAGCTTCCTTTTTCGCGGCCAGCTTGGACTTGTGACCCAGGCAACTGAACCTTCATGCGGTCATTCCACTTGGTCCACAATTCGCCACCAAAATGATGGATGGCTTGCGTGGCGTAGTACCAATAATAAACGTTGGGCTGGCGATCATTGATCATGTGGTTTTCCACCAAATCCGCGAGGTCCGTTCGCATTCCAGGCATATTTCGATGCCAGCCCAAATACTGACGACACAAAATCGCTTCTCCAGTCATCGCAGGCTCCGGTGCGCGTGTGGGCTGATACGCGTACCCGCCACCGTAAACATCGCCGCCAACGGTATCTAAATACTTGTTGGTGTTTTCAAACAATTCATCATCGACTTCCAAGCCAGCGGCTTTTCCGCTTTTCAATGCCACCAGAAACCAACCTGTAACGGAAGTGTCAGTATCGAACCGAGGTCGATATCGCCAACCACCTTGGGGTGACTGTGCGTTCGCGGCGAAATTACAGGCACGCTGCGCTGGTTCGATTAGCCGGGTATCCCGAGTCATTCCAAGCAGTTCACACAACACAATGGTGGCCTGTCCTTGCGCGTACATCGCTTGATGCATGCTGGCATCCTGCGCCATCCAGCCAGTGGCATCTTGTCGTCCCAGCAGCCAACGCATTCCAGCACGCACTTCTTCTTGGTAGGCGCCGCTCAAGTGCGTATGGCCTGCTCCCATGAACGCCAGCAATGCCATTGAAGTAGCCGCCGTCGAATTTTCCTCGCGCGCCGGATTTGCGTAGGGTTCCACCATGCTCCAACTGCCATCGGACAGTTGTTGACGTTTAAGCCACTGAAGTCCAAGCTCAACCGCATTTTCGGTTTCCTCGGTACCACCGCTTTGTTTCAAGAGACGTTGTTTTTCTTTGCCAGTACGCCCAGCGAACATCGAGGGCGCTCCGGCGGGTGCTGTGGAATCATTGGGCGCAGCGTTGCTTGAATCACTGACCAGTTCCTGTGAAACAGGCAGTTCTTCCAATACAACTAGTTCCGCTGGCTGCAGGTCTTCTACCGACATCAATGGACTGATCTCGGGAAATTCCGGAGTGATGATTTCGACGTCTTGTGGCGTCTCCAGTTCCGCAATCTCGATGACTTCTGTTTGTTCCTCGAATTCAGGCGTCTCCATTTCCAAGGGATTGATTTCGATCTCAGTGAACTCTGTATCGGTAGAGTCTTCGCGAGTTTCCAACGTGATCAGCAAGGCAGTTGGAGCTTGGGCTCGAAACGAAACAAATCCAAGGATTAGCAGTAGCAAAAGGTGAATCACAAGACTGACCAACCAAGGTGGATTTCGAGTCTCCAACCTTTCGCCCAAGGCAGCAACTTGCCGCTCAACCCATGGCCGAATCGCATGCACACCGCTTTGAACTTCGACGTCATCTGCCGGTTTCGTTTCCGCTGGAACCGTGTCGGGACTCGGATTCAGATTCAGGTCCAGTCGCCAGCGAACTTGTGTTTCGGTTGTCGAAGGGGGCAGGATTTTTCTTGAACGCGACGGTGCCACCACAGGAGGTGGGACCACAGCGCGCACGACAGGCGGCTTAGCAATCGACGGCTTTGCGAAAGGCGGTGAACCGTTCGCAGCATCGGTGGCTGCTTTTGATGCGATTGGTTTTTGAGGGCTGGCTGAGCCAAGCATATACCCCACCCTTGAATTCGAACATGTGACGAGACTGGGTTTTATCACATTCGTTGGTTGCCGATGACCTGCAAATCGTCACGCCTAAACATGAATTCTGTGTTTTTTGCACCAGAAGTTGAGCATGAATCGGATCGAAATTGAAATTTCATTTCTGCGGACGGTAAACTGAACTAGTTCGTCAAGCCAAATTTTGCGTCGCGAGGGTCTGAGAATGCATCGAAGAAACTGGTTGCAGTATGCCACATACGGTGCCGTCGGGGCGTATTCATGCACTTGGTTGCCGGAACTGGCCATTGCGGCGGACAAGGCTGCCAGCGAGGGACGGCACTGCGTTTTGCTGTGGATGGGTGGTGGCCCAAGTCAAATTGATACGTTTGACATGAAGCCAGATCATCCAAACGGCGGATCGATCAAACCCGCGTCAACAAATGTCCCGGGCATTTCATTTAGCGAACATTTGCCGGGCCTCGCAAAACAGGCGGATAAACTGGCGATCTTGCGCGGGATGAGTACGAAAGAAGGTGACCACGAACGTGGCACAGTTCTGATGCGCACCGGACACATTCCAGGCGGCCCGGTTGCCTATCCATCGATCGGGTCGTCATTGTCCAAGTCGCTTGGTGACGAAACAAGTGGATTACCAAACTATGTCAGCGTGTCGCCGGGAGCTTTTGGCCGCAACTCGATTAGTCCTGGGTTCCTTGGTCCCAAGCACATGGCGACAACCGTTGCCGGTCAGGCGCCCAATGACGATAGTTTCGCGCAGCTCCGCGTGGACTACATGGACCGCGCGCCTGATGTCAGTGACTCGCGTCAGTCTGCTCGATTGGATTTGTGGCGCGCGATGCAAGCCGACTTTGGCCGCGAAAGAACCACGCGAAATGTTCAGGCACACAATACGATTTACGAATCCGCTCATCGTATGCTGGCCAGCGATGCGCGCGATGCGTTTGATCTTTCGCTGGAGTCTGCCAAAGTTCGCGAAAGTTATGGTCGCGGTGCTTTTGGACAAGGATGCTTGATGGCACGCCGCTTGATTGAACGCGGCGTACCTCTGGTAGAAGTTACATTGGGACAGAACTTGGCTTGGGATACTCACAACAACAACTTTGACCGAGTGAAAGAACTGTCCACTGAGCTTGATGCTGGTTGGTCGACGTTGATGTTGGATTTAGCCGACCGTGGACTACTGGAAAAGACAACGATCCTGTGGGCTGGCGAGTTTGGACGCACTCCAAAAATCAATGCCAATGGTGGACGCGATCACTTTCCACAAGCGTTCAGCTGTGTGCTTGCGGGTGCGGGCGTCAAAGGCGGCGCGGTCTACGGAGAGACTAACAAAAGCGGCATGGAAGTCACCGATGGAAAAATGAATCAGCAAGATCTGCTTGCCACCCTTTGTACTGCGTTGGGCGTCAATCCGTTGGATGAAAACATTGCCGAAGGAGGCCGACCGATTGCGATTGCCGAGGGGAGTGTTATCGATGAGGTGCTATCGTGATCAAACGGTATAAGACGTTGCTGTTGGTTTGTGCTTGCGTTTTGATCGGCTGCAACCGCGACAGCCAATCGAACGTAAAACCGGCTACGAAATCCAAACCCATTGTCTCGACAAAAACCGAAACGCCTGCAGCGGTTCCAGACCTGGAATCGAACCCCAGTGAATCTGAACCTGAACTGGCAACTTTGCCTGAAACTAAGGCAGCGGAAGACTCGGTAGAGAATCCCAGCGTGACCGATAATTCGAATGCGGTGGCCGACATAGCGTCTGCGATGAATGCAAATACCAACGCAGCATCAGTGCAGGAAGTTGCCGAAGCTGTCACCCAGCAAGAACCCACTGCACCCGAAGTGCCTGTCGAACCACCAGTCGAACCACCGCCCGCGAGTCGCTTGCTGCTGCCAACGACCGCTGGACCGTTATTGGTGGATGTAGAAGTCGACATCGATGGCCAGAATCTGTTCACGGCTTTTGAGCAACGAATTGCAAAAGCCATCAAGGATGCTCGCGGCGAAGATGATGAATTGTCGTGGCAGCAGTTTTTTCAGTTCGTCTCTACGAATCCCGATATGTTTGGTCGCAATTCCGCGACCAATCGAAAGCAGTATCGGAGCATGCGGGAACGCTACGACGAAAATCGAAACAATGCACCAGACGTCAAAGAAGTCGCCAAGTTTTTGTTCCGTAACAACGGGATTCATTCACCACTTCGACTGATGGGAACCAACCATTACCGTGACAGCAATCGCGCGGAGTCACCGGTTTTTCGTGCCTTGGACCAGAACGAAGACAAAGTGCTCAGCCTGGAAGAGATTCAAATGGCTGACGTCCAGCTTCATCGAATCGATCCAAACTCGGACCAGCGAATCGATCTGAGCGAGCTTGCTGATTCTGCACCGAATCGTGTTGCAATGATGAATATGGATTCGGCATGGAATCGGCGCAAAATCAATCGTCGCGGTGAAGTTGCCATGGATTTCGATGGCTATATCGATTGGACGATGACGTCTTATGCGATGGACGATTGGTTTGGAAATCCTGGACCCTGGAGCGACCGGAGCTTCGCAGATCAATTGGATCGAAACTCCAACGGAACGATCGAAAAGGACGAAGCCAAAACCGTCACCGAGTGCGAAGTCGATATTCGCTTGAAGGCAAGCTTTGGGCAAACCACCAGCATCGCTGTCCAGTCTGTATCACCGGCCATTCAAGGAGTAACGCAATCGGCTCGAGACGACCAGGTTGTTTTTCGCAGCAATCGGTTGAACTTGGTGTTCTACATCACCAACCAAACTTCGCAGAATAGCCGGCAGGTACCAGCAGAGGCCTTTGCAATGCTGGATGCTAACAACGATGGGTTGCTGGACGAAAGCGAAATTCCCGAACAGGCGCCGGAGGAGTTTTCGATCAAGGAACTGGACAAGAACAATGACGAAAAATTGAGCCTAGAAGAAATCAATCAGCGAAACAATAAAGACAAAGAACTACCAGTATGGGCATCGCAGATTCGTGGTCGCGGCGCAGAGATTCCCGACGCAGTGTTTTCATGGTTAGATCAAAACCAAGATCACAGTTTATCGTCTCGCGAGATTCAACAAGCTCCGGCTAGGCTGCTGGATTGCACGGTTGATGGTCAACCGCTAACTTCTGGCCAAATACCGGACACGTTTGTTGTCCATTTGTTGCGCGGTGACCCTGCGGTTGATCAACAGAATTTCCGAGCACTCCCAAAACCCGTTGTCGCGACCAATGAAATGCCGATTTGGGCAGTCCACATGGACAGCAATCGCGACGGGGAAGTTTCGCATGTTGAATTTATTGGAACGGACTCAGCTTTCGAAAAGCTGGATTCCAATGGAGATCAGTTTTTAGATTCAACCGAATGCGACGCCGCCAAATGATCCAAAAGCAAGTGTATCTGTGTCAGAAGAGATCCCAAAAACCAAACTTGAACAACTCTACTTCTGGATTCAGAAAACCGATACACCTGCGCTGGTTGGATTGGTGGCCGCCAATCTCTTGCCTCTGATTTTAACTGTAATGTTCGGCTGGGAATTGGCCAGCATTGTCATTTTGTATTGGTGGGAAAATCTGATCACAGGATTCTTCGCAATCCTACGAATCATTGGTGCAAGTGGTGATGGGGATGGAAATAAGGGAGCAAAAGCACATGGCGAGAAAGTGTTTCTGGTGCCGTTCTTTTGTTTTCACTACTTCTTTTTCTGCTTCGTGCATGGCATCTTCGTCCTGATTCTTACCTCGGGCGACTCCTTTGGTTCGAGGCCTACGCCTGGCAATTTCCTAGCAAGCTTTTGGAGTGCAGTTCCGGAGTGGGGAACTATCTCACTAGTGGCGATTTTTGCCAGTCACGGTATTTCGTTCTGGCGAAACTACATCGTTGGCGGCGAGTACAAAAAGACGTCGTGTTTTTCGGAACTGGTCCGGCCCTACGGTCGGATCGTGCTATTGCACGTTTGTATTATCGCTGGCGGATTCGTCATGATGGCGTTTGGGGCGCCGATGTTCATGGTACTGTTGTTGATCATCGGTAAAACAATCATGGACGCAGGCTTGCATGTAGTGATGCACCGCACCAAAGCAAAGGACGAATGAGATAGTCAACTCATACGACCTACACTTGGGGCGTCACACAAACATCAGATAGCTGCGATCAGCTAGCGATAACGTGCGTTATTTTGGATGAACTGCATCACGTCGGCGGTCGGTTCCATCGACATGATCTTGGCCGATGTATCGGGGGCGTTGCGATCACGGACGATCACAATCACCTCTTGATTGCTTGCAGGTTGCAGGCCAGTGCTGGCGTTGGTTGTCGGCAGACTGGCGACACGCGGTTGCGAGACTGTTGGAGGCTGATTGTTTTCCTGATTTTGATACAAACGCGAAAGCTGTACGCGATCAAGTTGCCATCGAATGCTGCCAGGGCCAGTGTAAATCCCAACATCTGATTGATAATTAGCCGCATTGCAGACTCCAACCAATCGGCCGCTGGTATCAAACAAGCCTCCTCCGCTGCGTCCTTGGACAGGCGCGACAGCAATTTCGATATTGGATGCACCCATGTGCTGGTTGTACTTGTTGATTCCCGTGACTCGGGTATCACGGCGCGACGGATCAGCACCCTGGTCGCAACCGAAACTAAACACTGGTTGCCCGTTGCGAAGAAAGTCATTGGAGGCCACAACCGGGACAGGCGTGATTCGGAAACCAGGTCGAATGGCTACCAGGGCAATGTCGTGGTTGTCTGCATCATAATCGATTACTTGGCCTGGAACGGTTCGAGTTTGTCCGCCCACAAATAGATCGACATGAATCTTGGCGGCTTGTTTTGCTTCTCGAAATAAGTGCCCGCACGTCAGTACAAGAGCCTCGTCGCCATGAGTGTCAATGATCGTTCCTGTGCCCGTATCGTAGCCGCGCCCATCATGGACTTTTAGCCGAACCGTAGCTGCGCGAGCGCGCTCGACCGCGTTGGCTTGTATCGTGCTGGGCATGGGTTCGCCATGTTGGCGAAATTCTTGTTCCAAGCTCGCTTGTTGAACGGCATTTTGCATTCCAGGTTGATTCGCGGCAGCAGGTTTTGCTCGCGGTGCAGCGTTCAAACGCATGTTGGCACCCGTCGGTATCAGCGACCCAGAATCGGTATTCAACGCTGTAACGATCTCGTTTTCGGTATGGGCGCCGACAAGACGTGATACTTCTCGGCCTTCCGCAATCACGACATAGGTTGGTGTTTGGCGGATACCGTAGCGTGATGCCAAATCGGGTTCGCGCCGAACATCGACTTGGCGAACCGGCACCCCTTTCTGCGCAAGCGACTGAATAACCGGCTGCATGGCGCGGCAGTGCCCGCAGTACTCCGACGAAAACTCAAGCAAAACGGCATCAGCGGAAAACGCATTTGCGTGCGGCAAAGCCAATATTGCCACTGCTGTCGCTGACACCAATCCAAGAACTCGTGCTACCAAGCTAAGTGCCCAGTTTCGCGTCCTGCCAATCCACTGGTAACCGGCTTTCTGTTTCAAAAACTCGGCGAACTTTATGTGCCTAAACATCGTCCCTCCATGGACCGATCCCTAAAAACACGTTGAATCTGCCTCCATGCAAGACTCAACCGATGAGTTGTTGATGGTCTGGAATCATCTGGCTCGCGGCAAGATCAAACGCAGCGAGAATTCGCAGTTTCCAGTTTCATTCTAGTTTCACAGCCGCCAAGTGCGTCAAACAGTGACGTCGTCGGCGAAACCAATCGTGGCTACAATCCATCGCCGGACCATGACATTTTCATTCAACGGAATCACCAAACCTTTCCTATGACACGCCAAATCCTGGTCACCAGCGCCTTGCCCTACGCCAACGGACCGATCCACATCGGTCACTTGGTCGAATACATCCAAACGGATATTTGGGTTCGTTTTCAAAAGCTGATTGGCAATCGCTGCATTTACATTTGTGCTGATGATACCCACGGCACCGCGATCATGATTCGCGCGCGAAAAGAAGGACGCAGCGAAGAAGAATTGATTGGCGACACAACGGTTGCTCATCAACGTGACTTTGACGGATTCGACATCCAATTTGATCACTACGGCAGCACGAACAGCGAAGCCAATCGTGAACTTTGTGGCCAGTTCTGGAGTTCACTTCGCGAAGCAGGGCTGATTGCCGAACGTCCAATCCAGCAGCTATACGACCCTGATGCAGAAACTTTTCTGGCCGATCGTTTCGTTCGGGGTACATGCCCGAAATGTGGCAAACCTGATCAGCCGGGCGATAACTGTGTTTGTGGTCATACCTATAGTCCAACGGAATTGGTCGACCCCAAGAGCACTCTTAGTGGAGCGACGCCGGAACTCCGCGAAGCGACTCACCTGTTTGTTGAACTTGAAAAGCTGCACTCGTTTCTTGCCGAGTGGATCGAGACAAGTGGCGCACTGCAAAGCGAGACCGCCAACTATTTGAAAGGCCATTTTCTGGCAGAAGAACTTCGTGATTGGGACATCAGTCGTCCTGGACCCTACTTTGGATTCGAGATTCCCGACTCGCCTGGCAATTATTGGTACGTCTGGTTTGACGCGCCGATCGGCTACGTTGCAAGTACCAAAGAGTGGTGCGATGCGAACGGCGAACAGCTAGACGATTGGTGGAAGTCAGATGATTGCGAAATCCATCACTTCCTTGGCAAAGACATCACGTATTTTCACACATTGTTCTGGCCAGGGATGCTTAAAACGGCCGGATTTAATTTGCCGACCAAAGTTCACATTCACGGTTTCTTGAATGTGGGCGGTGAAAAGATGAGCAAGTCGACCGGCACGCTGATCTCCGCAGAGACCTATCTCAAGTACGCAGATCCGTCGTACTTGCGATATTTCTTTGCAACAAAACTAACGCCACGAGTAGAAGACTTGGACCTAGGCCTCGATCTTTCCCAAGAAGCCGGGAGCTGGGAGTTCGTGGAGAAGGTCAACAGTGACTTGGTTGGCAAGGTCGTGAACCTGGCCAGCCGTGTCGGAAAGTTCGCGAAAACAACAGGGCTTTCGGCTCAGTACCCAGATGACGGTGGGTTGTTCACAGCGGCGGCCAAAGCTGGTGAGGAGATCGCGGCCGCGTACGAGGCTTGTGATTATGCTCGCGCGATGCGAAAGATCATGGAACTTGCTGATGCCGCCAACCCATTTGTCGAACATGCAAAACCGTGGGAGATGAAGAAAGACGCGGATCGCCAAGACGAATTGAGAGATGTTTGCACCGTTGCCCTGAATCTCTTTCGGCAATTGGCAATCTATCTGTCGCCCGTATTGCCCAACCTTGCCGAACAATGCGGCGAATTGCTGGGCGATCCAATCGTATCGTGGGATCAAAGCCAAACACCTTTAGTTGGCATTCCCGTCGCAAAATTCAAACGTATGATGGACCGAGTTCAGGAACAGGATTTAAAAAAGATGATCGAAGAAAGCAAAGACCAAGCCGCCGAAGAAGCTGCCGCAGATGCGCCATCGCCCTTTGACGATAGTGATCAACCGCTGAAAGACGAACCTTTGGCCGATGAAATCACAATCGATGATTTTGTCAAAGTCGACTTGCGAGTTGCACGCATCATTACAGCGGAGCACGTTCCCGAAGCCAACAAACTATTGAAGCTTAAATTGGGTCTGGGCGGAAACGAGACACGTCAAGTATTCGCTGGAATCAAAGCTGCGTATGATCCCGAAACATTGGTCGGTCGCAAAGTCGTGATGGTTGCAAATCTGAAACCACGAAAGATGCGATTCGGTCTAAGCGAAGGCATGGTCTGTGCCTCCGGCCCTGGTGGCGAAGAAGTGTTCTTGCTAAGTCCCGATGACGGGGCGTTGCCAGGACAACGCGTCCACTAAAGACCAACCAAGACAATCACATAAAGCCAGCTGCCCGCAGCTGGCTTTCTCATTGTCGGCAGCAGCTGCCGATCTACTCACATCACGCGTCGACTTCAAAGATGACTTCGATTTCGACGGCGATTCCTCCTGGCAAGGCATTGGTGCCTAAGGCACTTCTTGCGCCTACGCCATTGTCTTCTCCGAATACGTCGCGAAACAATTCGCTGCATCCATTGATCACGGCAGGTTGCTGATCAAATCCATCTGTGCTGCGCACCAGGCCCAGCACTTTGACGACTCGCTTGACTTTGTCCAAGGATCCAAAATGATTCTTGAGTGTTGAAAGCAGGGCTAGGCCAGTTGTTCTTGCGGCGTCGTAGCCAGCTTCGACATCCATGTCCAAGCCTAGGCGGCCTTTGATCATAGAGCCATCGACTTTCAGCGGCCCGTGCCCAGAAAGGTAGGCCATGTTTCCTGCGATCACGATCGGTTTGTAAACACCAGCAGGTGGCGGAGGAGGCGGCAGTTCCAATCCCAACTCACTTACACGGCTATCAGCACTCATGGATATTTCTCCAACACGAATCGAACATGAAATTTTTTAAGGCGCAATAGGATGGTACGGCAGTAACGAACAAACAAGGGGCCAACCACAGCTGAAATTGAATTGCGGCGAACCTTCGTAGATACGCTCGTGTCTGATGTTCGGTATTCGGCTGATCAAACGCCGACCCGGCCGACCCTCTTTGACCACAAGGAATCTCCAATGGCTAGCAGAAAGAAGCAAAAGAAGCAGTCCAATCGCACAAGCGAATCTGTTAACAGCGTTGTCAAAACGGGCGAAACGCGTTGCCTTTGACCAATCACTTCGGACGGCAAACGAAGTCATCTTGGAAGTAAAAGGTGGCGAAGGAGGTGACGACTCCAAATTGTTTGCTCACAATCTCTTTGCTGCGCTAGCAAAATACGCAACTCGGCATGGGCTGCTGGTCGAAGTTGTTTCCAACGTTCCTGGTCACATCTGTGCGACCGTTCGAGGCAAGAGAGTCTGGCAGTTATTGAAACCCGAAATGGGTAAGCACTGTGTCCAGCGCGTTCCGCCGACTGAACAGCGCGGTCGTCGACACACATCGTATTTGGCGGTCGCCGTTTTGCCGATCATCAACTTTGCGATGAAGTCACTGCCAGAGAGCGAAATCGAGATCAAGACACAGCGCGGGCATGGTCCTGGTGGCCAGCATCAGAACAAAACGGACTCGGCGGTTCGGATGACACATTTGCCAACGGGAATCAAAGTCTTTATCAACGGACGCGATCAGCGATCAAACCGTACCCAGGCACTGAAGATCCTGACGGCGCGCGTTCGAGACCAGGAGCAGCAACAGGCCAACGATAGCTATCGCCAATTGCGTCAGTCGCAGCTGGGCAACGTTGGACGCGGCCAGAAAATTCGGACCTACAATTACATTGATGACCGAGCCGTTGATCATCGCAACGGCGCGAGATCCCGTGTCCGAGCAGTGATTGAAAAAGGACAGTTTGAGCTTCTTCAATCGTAATTGACGCCGAATCCGTTTGACGTTGCGCTGTTGGATCACCTTCCAGCTGAAGTCGACAAGCGCAACGTCAAAACTTGTAGATCGGGCTAGCGCCATGCGGATCTGCCAAACAGCACGTTCAGTGCTACTGTTTCTTTTTTGGGTTCGGACGGAGGGTGACTTTGATACCGTCGACTTCTTTTGTCGTCACAGTCACGTTGTCGAATTGAACCTGTTTGTAATCGAATTTGTCACCGTTTTCATCAAATGTCATTCCGCAGCAGCAGCCATTGATCTTCGTGCGTCCATCTGGTTTTTTGGCACCATCGCCAAACCCTGGTTCCATTATCTTGATTGGAAACGTGATGCGGTACCATTTGCCATCAGCCGGAACCTTGGTCTGCGGAATAAACGCTTCCCAGTAAGCGTAACCCGAATCAACATCGTCCAACAATTGAAAGTAGTAGTTCGATTCAGCTTGAACAGGCTGGCCACGACTGACCATGACGTCCACCTGAAAACTCATGTGCTTTGACAAATCCAGCCGCTCGCCGGTGGAAGGCAAACCAGACCACTTGCTTCCCCATTTGACAACTGCAACGCCACCCTTTTTGTCCGCCGAGTTTGTTCGGCCCTTGGCGTCTTCGAACGAGTTCGCCCAATCGGCCATTGAGAACTTTCCTTTGCCCTCATAGTCCTCCAGCAGGATCTCATCAGCAGCGATGGAGTGGGTGATCAGGCATGCGAGACAGAGTGTCGTGAACAGCGTTTTCATGATTTGGCTCATTGAGAATAAAATTGAAATACGGATTTAGTTTTTCCGCAAGAAATCGAAAGTAAAAATTCCAGCCGAATGGCCGTCGCTAAAAGTGATATTGTAGGCGTACGATCCAACCGGTCGCATGGCTTCGATTTGAAGCGGTTGGGCTTCGGCTGCCGAAAGAATTGGCAAGGTCAATGGTTTTGCGGGCTGGGATTCTTCGCCGCCAGTGCGATGTTTATCGCGACAGTTCGCGCAAGGGCATTGCTTTCGCAGGTCTGCGATTTTCCAAGGAGTTTCGGTGCCGTCGCTCCATTTGATCAAGATCGCATCGCCTTGTCGGACCAATTCCGTTGGCGCAGGTTGGTTGCTGTTGGACATGCAAAATTCTCCTATTGAACCTTTCGCCGTTGGTCGAGCAATCGCTTGGCTTTCGCTTCGAATCGCGGAAGTGAACCTTGTTGCACGGTAGTAACGTCCACACGCAAAGCAAGCCGATCGCGCAACAATTTTTTCAGCAATTCCGCATTGGCAGGTTCGAGTTCGGTTTCGATGGCAAGCTGATCCATACTTTCGACCGTAGAAGCGATGATTCGATATTCGGCATCTGCGTCGATCTCGCGAACAATTGATTCGATGCTACTGGGAAAAATGTTCACACCACGAATCACCAGCATATCGTCGACTCGCCCAAGAACACCGCCATCAAGCCACAGAAAGTTGTCGTCATAGGAGTGTTCACGATAGCCGCGAACCAAATCACCTGTGCGATATCGAATTGCTGGGCCACCGTGCCGTCCAAGATTCGTCAACACTAACTCTGCAAGTTCTCCGTCTTGTGCGGGTTTGCCGTATGGATCGGAGCCCTCGAAAATCAATAGCTCGGCGATGAATTCGGATTCGATAACATGCAGCCCTTTGCCATCTGCGCTGCCAAATCCCCATGCGCCCAATTCGCTCGCACCGCTATGGTCGGTCAGCACCGCGCCCCAGGCTGTTTGGATTCGGTCTCTGATTGACTCGATCGACCCGCCAGGTTCACCCGCGACAATGATTTTTTCAACACGACTATTTGGAAGGTCAATGTTGTGTTTGGTGGCTGCGTTTGCCAAGTGCAGGGCGTATGTTGGCGTGCAACAGACGACCGTGCAGCCATGGTCAACGATCATCCGGAGACGAGCTTCGCTTGACAAACCACCGCCAGGAATAACAAGAGAGCCACGCGCAATCAATGCGTCACTGGCGGTCCAGAACCCGATGAACGGCCCAAAGGAGAACGCCATCATCGCGACATCCTTTTCCGTGACAGCTGCGGCATCCAAAACGTATTGCCAACACTCCAACCACCAGTCCCAATCGGCAGGCGAATCCAGGACTGGCATTGGCCAACCACTGGTGCCGCTGGTTTGGTGCATCCGCGTGTAATTCGATCGGTCTAGGTGAAAGATTTTTGCTGGCAGCGATCGACCGCTGGCCAACATTTCAGATTTTGTCAGACACGCAATCGCACCTAAGTCAGATATCGATGCGAGCGGTTGGGCGATGTCCTTGAGACGCTGAGCGTACAGCGGATGCGATGCCGATTTCTGCAGCAGTTCGTTCAATCGCTGCAATTGGTGGACACGCAACTCTTCGCGAGACCATCGCAGCTTTTCTTGACGCGTCGTTCCACCCATGTATCGATACAGTACTCAAAATGAAAAAATTGTGAATGGACAGCTTAGTGTGACTTGCGGCCAGAAAGAACCGTCCAGTAACCGCCAAGTGCGAATAGCCAACAAGATTCCACTTGGCGCCACAAGAATCGGCTGAAGCAATGGTCAGCCGGTTTGTTTTGAATCACCAAAGCTAGTTTGGAAACTTAAACTCGCTGACCTGCTCGCCGTTGACTTTGTGGTGGCGAATAGTCAGCGATTTCTTTTTCAAGTGACCGGATATGTATCCTCCGGCGACTCGCAAGAATTTGTGTTGCGGCCGCTGGTCGCCCGGGTTCCAGCCGAATTGGTGCTTTTCGCTACCGGGGCCGCAACCGAATTCCCACAACTTTGTATCAGGGTCGACCGATGCGTACTGCCAATGGCGGTCACCGCAAAAGACGATCAAACCGTCAACTTTGGCAAACGCTTCCCGCAACTGATTGCCTTCATGAGTGAAGACATCATTTGCGTGGTTATCGTTTTTGTTATTGCGGTCGGGGCCAACGATGGGCGTCGGCGAAAACACTAACTTGAACTTTGCTTTTGAATCATCCAGCGTTTTCAAAAGCCATGCTTTTTGTTCTTGTCCTAAAATTGTTTTTTCAGGGCCATCTGGCATGCGGTTGGAACTACGGTAGTCGCGTCCTTCCAACAGCCAAATCTGCAAGTCCTTGCCCCACATAACTGTTTGGTAACGCTTGTCTTTTGATGGAAACTGTTCGTCATTGAATAGCCGGACGCCTTGCTCGAATGACACCGAACCGTAGGTCTGGCCCTCCCAACAATCGTTCTTCAATGTGTCATGATCATCCTTCATAAAGTACGTCGTGGTATTGCTGTAGAACTCGCGATTGTTTGGTAGCGAAAAAATCCTGCCCCACTTGTACCGCATCAGCGGAATCGTCATCGCCCACGGATTGGGCTTGTCGTAGTATTCAATGTCACCAGCATGCACAATGAAATTCGGCTTCATTTTGGTCATCGCTGGATAGATTTTGTGACCGTTCATGCCATCGTCACGGCGAATGAAATCGTGGCAAGTCGTCACACAGAACTTGATATCTTGAGTTTTGTTTTTAGCGGGCGCAGTTCTGAAAGCACCTCGCAGCACTGCAGTGTTCTCGCCACCATCTACCGGCCTGGCTTCAATCACCGCCGCGTACTCTTTGCCGGGCGAGAGTCCTTGGATTTTCCACTGTGCTGTAAAATCATCTTTCGCGCGGGTCGTAACCCACTCAGTAGACTTGGCGTTGCGGCTTTGCAGACGTGGAAAGTACGTTAAACGGACTTGGCCAACGGCACCGGGGCAGGCGCCAAGCATCTCGTTTAGTTCTGTGCCTTCAGGAAGTTGGGCAGCGTGGATTTTTGTCTCGTCGGTTGATTTGGAAAGTTGGCTGGCTTGCTTTCGATCCAGTTGTTTGAATTTCGGACCGTCGCTGATCATGTCTGCGATTTTCGTTGTCCGAGTCCACATAACGATCGAATTCTGATCCGCCCAGCTATTTCTCATTCCGTTGCCCAGGAACGGTGGATTGGTCGTGACCTTGGTGATTTCATTCTCAGGAGCTTTCAGTTCAGTGAACCGAAAATCTTTGTACGCGACTTTGCCGCCATGGTCAGTCAACATGATTCGGTCACCATCAGCAGGTTGGGCAAATCCGTCGCGACCTCCAAATTTGCTTTTTGCATGCATTGTGTCCCAGCGGACGCCGACGCAATTTAACTTGGCAACTAAATCACCATTCAAATAGTGCTCGATCTTGTGACCTTGAACTTTGACTCGAGCTTGGTTCCATTCTCCTACCGGATGAACCGTCTTGTTATTTGCAGCTGCAACCAAGTCGTAGATTGATGCGTTCGATGTCTTGCCGGATTTAGCTTTGAGAGCATCAATGATCTGGTACTCAAGCCCAAGCCACTGACCACCGAATCGACGCACTCGGTACTTTACACCCGAGTTGGTGTTCTTTTCGATCTTGTAGCTCCACGACAGTTCAAAATTTGCCGGCAGCGGGCCGCTAAGAAGACTGTTGCCGCCGTGTGCTGGTTTGACCAAGCGGATTTCGGAGTCCGAGAACTCCCAGTGCTTTGTGACGTCACGTCCATCGATCGTTTCCCAAAATGCTGGTGAATTCCAACTGGTTTCTTGCTGGGCAGGAACCGACTGAATCACCCCCTGTGCGTCAGCAAGTGAGCAGAAATTTGCCGCCATAGCTAGGCAACTCAGCAGTATCAACAAACGGTGATGGCAAGTCATGAATGAACAATCCAAAGAAGCGGCAGAGGCTGAACTTGGACTATCTTAACCAAAGATTATGACGCCAGTGAGAATGGCCTCTCACCTGCCGGCCCAGGGCAATAGGGTATGTCGCTTTTGGAATTTGTAGAACTTAGTCGTTCGGCCGCGCGAGGCTCTTTTGCTCAGGTTGACGACCGCTAAAAGCGGGGACGTTGCTGTGTAAACAATCCGTCATCATCACTGAGCAAGATCAGAACGTCTTTCGCAAGCATCTTTTGGTACAACTCGTTTGGTGGGGAGTAGTTGCGACGCAGAACGCC
Organism: uncultured Pirellulaceae bacterium; assembly: GCA_964398215.1. Taxonomy (GTDB): domain Bacteria; phylum Planctomycetota; class Planctomycetia; order Pirellulales; family Pirellulaceae; genus CAYNNP01. The sequence continues at coordinate 30,164 of CAYNNP010000023.1, forward strand.
AAGCCCTTTCATTGATGGATCACCCCAATATCGCGAAGGTGCTAGACGCGGGGAGCACCCAGTCGGGGCGGCCGTTTTTTGTGATGGAGCTTGTCAACGGCGAACCGATCACAACCTATTGTGAAAAGAATCGACTGACCATCAAGCAACGTTTGGATTTGTTTGTTTCGGTTTGTCGAGCAATCCAACATGCACATCAAAAAGGAATCATCCATCGGGACATCAAGCCCTCCAATGTGTTGGTCGCAGAGTACGATGATTGCCCCACGCCGAAAGTCATTGACTTTGGTATCGCCAAAGCGATCAATCAAACCATGTCCACTTTCACGGTCGCGACCGGACTCGGGCAAATCGTCGGAACGTTCGATTACATGAGCCCGGAACAATCGCAGATGAACCGGCAAGACGTCGATACACGAAGCGACGTCTATTCATTGGGCGTTCTGCTATACGAACTTCTGACCGACTCGCCTCCGTTCGATCGCGAGCGTCTGCGATCGGTTGGCTTGGACGAAGTGTTAAAGATCATTCGCGAGGAAGATCCACCTCGGCCCAGCATGCGACTGACAGAATCCAAAGAAAAGGTGTGGTCCGAACTACCAACGCAATTATGCTCGCCGGGAAACGCTCGATTCGAACGACACACAATTGGCTTCAGCGTTTGGTAATCTTGGAACTTGTTACTTGATGCTGGGGCGCAGCACGGGGCGAAAAGAACACTTTCAAAAAGCTGTCCAACTAAACCGTGAAAGCGCACGAATCTTTGGCCTTAATCGTGGCGAAGATCATACCAACACGCTGGAAAGCAACTACGCGCTCGTGCAAGCGCAGATCGAATTGGGAGAACTGGATCAAGCATTGCCGTTGCTAAAAATCTTGGTCGACAAACTTCAACGCTTGCGCGATCCGAACGATC
>CAYNNP010000023.1:31179-44871 GCA_964398215.1 uncultured Pirellulaceae bacterium
CATGCACGTTCCGGTTTGGCTATGAATTCTGGCAGCTTTCTTTGGCAACCAATTCGCAATGAAGCGTTGGTCAAAGGCTACTGATTCGATTGCATGTAACCGTCAATCCATCCGCGTGAGCCCTGCGGTGGGACCTTGTCGGCGATGTCTTTGCCGTCTGCTAACGAGAAAGTAATTGCGAGCGGGAATTTCCCTTTGGGGCCGTTTGGCGTGTAGCGGCCTTCGCCCCAAAACTGGCCCAGCACGACAAGATCCATTTTCGTTACCTTGCCGTTTTCGATTCGCAGTTCGCCTTTCATTTTGGCGTCATAGCCACGATCGTTGTTGCTGGTTCGCAACTTCGCTTCACCGCTAAGCGCACCACTGGCTAGATTGATTTCTGCGGTTTGGATCTGATCTGACTTCCACATTGGCGGTTCGCCACGCGTGTTATCTACCAGGTGAAAACGAGCGACCCTATTGACGACCGCGGGTGGTACTTTACCGCTGACCAATTGCGCATGTTCGGCTTTGCTGATCCACAAATTGTCACGACCGATTCCCGCCTGATAGATCTTTTTCCAGCGGTTGTCCGTCGGCTCGTAGCCGCTCAGAATTTTTGTGTGCACACGCAGCACCAATCCGCCCTCGGGTGGCGAAACATTATATCGCTGGTCAACCTTGGTCGTCTGAATTGGCGTAGCCGTTTCGGATGAGTCCTTGAAGTCCGTCAATGATTTTTTGATCAGGCGCAACAGTTTCTTTGGATCACGATTGTTATTGTAAAGCAGAAGTTGACCACTCGGCGTAGCAACATAATTGCCTTGCGTGGTTCCATTTTGAAAGTCATTGCGTGGTCCTTGCCCAGCGATCTTTCGGTAGAAATCGCCTTCGGTGTCTTTTTGTCGGCGTTGATACGCTTGGTCAATGGCAACCGGAATGAACTCTGATTGTAAAAGCTTGATCGTTTCTGGTTCAGCGAATGTCGACTCACGGTCGAGCACACCATTGTTTCACGTACAGCCCAGCGGATGCCCATCCATCGCCCAAATGAAAATCGGTTTGCCCTCACTGGCGGCGACGCGCTGCGCATCCAGCAAACTTGTTCTCCAGGGAATCGTTCGCCACGGTTCGTCGCCTGTGTAACGAACCGAGTGCAGCAGTTCTTGATATTTCTGATCAGTCAACTCTTGCGCATTCACTTGGCATCGTGAAAGGCCCATCGCAAGAATGATGGACGAAAAACAAAGGAGTCGGAACATATTGTTTGTGCCTTATGGGGAAACGTCACTACAAGCAGCTCTGGGCAGCATTCGTTAATGCCTGTTCATCAAACCAACGATTCTAAGCGAACCTGTTTCCAAATGCGAACATACTTTTTGCGAATCACGTCCATCGTACAATCTCGCTTGTTGGGCTTCAGAAGCGAAGGATCCACTGCGAGTTGCACACAGACACTCGGTTCGGCAAATGCGACATGAAATTCATTCTCAGTGAGAAACCGGCAAACTGTTGTCAGAACTCTGACCTCGTCGCTGTCCTCACAAAGCTGAAGCTTGCTAGCTCTTGCTTTCAATCCGATTCGCCAAGCGTTGGCTTTGAGCATGTTGCGAACGCCAAAAACCACAAGTCTTTCACGCTCTTCATAGAACGCAATCTCGATATGCCCACACCCAAAGTGGCTAGTCATGCATAGCCAAGCATAAATCGGCCGAGCAATTTTTGGTGCTACCAAGCGAACCGAGATCATGCCCGCGCGTTGTCCGTTTGGAAAAGCGCCGGACGCATGTCGAGAATGAACCTGCATCGTCACCTCAGTCCCGTCGTCCAGAACCAGTGTTCGTCGTGACATCGCGGCAGCCCTCAGCGGAGGTAGCCATCGGCTGCGCAAGCGATTGAATACTGCACGGAATCCGCTGTACATCGAAATCACGTATCCAGCTCGATACAAACGACCGATTCCGTTTGACAAACTCAGTTGCGTCAATGATTTCTCCATAAAATGCGTTCTTGCGAGTGATTCGCGCCAGAATATCTTTGGCGACAAACTGATAACATCGATTAGAATGGAAAGCTTCGCAGCGGACTGGAATTTTTTACCGATTTTCAACCGACCATGCTCCCGCCTTAAAAAACTTGCCATGAACGTACGTTTTGCCATCCTATTTTTCTGCTTGCTGAATGTTATTAACAATTCAGCGAACGGCCAACACGATCTGCGTGAAACGTTGGATCGAATGGATCGCAATCAAAATCAGTATCTGGATCCAGAAGAAATCACGACGTTCTCTCGGGCCTATTTGGAACAGGTTTCCAATAGTGGTTCATCTCGGACACGCCTGGATTTGGACAAGCCGATTCCCATCACCTACTTGATGCGAGCGATTCAAGCTTACCAGGCGGTGCGAAATGGCGCTAACTCCGTTCGTGTGCAAGTTGAAAACGAACGCAAGTTTGGTGTCCAGCCTTTTGGCACAAGAGAAGAAGAGCCAATGATTCCGGGTTTCGGTTTTGGGGAACTGCGTTATCAGTACGCGCAAGCCGATTTGGACTTTGCTGATCGTACCATGCGCACCCATGACGAGAACAAAGATGGCTTCATTGATTTGAAAGAAGCCGCCAGACATGAATGGACGCACCGCGAGCCTTTCTATGATGATCTGAACAACGATAATCGTCTTAGTCGTTTGGAAATGGCGCAACGTTACGCACGCAGACGCTTGCTAGAAAAATCTTCTGGCAATCTGTACAAACAGGCTTGGCGCAAGGGAGAGTTTCGAGAGAAAAACGAAAAGAAACAAGGCAAGCGAAGCGAAGAAGATCGCAGCATGTGGTGGCGATCTGGTGGCAGCGATTACTGGTTGGCCGCCAGCTTGATGGGCCGGTTTGACTACAACAAAAACGGCACCCTGGAAGAGAACGAAATCAAAGACGTTGGCGTGCCAACCGTGTTCTTGGATGCCGACAAAGACAATGTCGTCACGCGCGATGAATTGTTCATCTACCTCAAGGGAGTCCAGGACAAGGCTGGTGGATCAGCAGAAGGACCTCCCGACTGGTTCAACGAGCTAGACGTCGATGGCGATGGGCAACTTACGATTCCCGAGTTTGCCGAAGAGCTTTCTCAACAGCGAATGCGAGAATTTGAAGCTCAGGATACCAACGGCGATGGTTTACTAACCGCATCAGAGGTGACCGGTGCTAAGCAAATTTTGGGCACGGGTTACAGCAGCCAAGAAGGCGCATTGTTGCCGCCTCGGAAATCGATTGTCTCTGAGATCGAGATCACCGACGACTTTCCGATTACCGAACTAAAGATTCAAATCCTGGTCACACACACCTACATTTCAAAACTTGACGGGTACTTGACCGGCCCAGATGGGCAACGCATCGAGTTGTTTACTGCCGTCGGTGGCAAAGACGATCACTTTAAGAACACGGTTTTTGCAGATGACGCCGAGGAAACGATCGCCAAGGGAAAACCGCCGTTCTCCGACACGTTTCGCCCCGAAGGATTGGACAAAGATCTACCGGGCCTGAACCACTTCGTTGGAAAAAGTGCCAAGGGAACGTGGCAATTGATCATTCGTGGTACCCGCAATGATCGATTTGGTATCTTGCACCATTGGACTATCTACACGAAAGGCAAGTAGTCTGTCAAAAACTACAAGACAATGGTTGCTCCCGCCAATCGCATTTCTTCGATCGCGTTATCAACATCACCCGCATTCAAGTTGACCCCGCGGCAGCCTGCAACCAACACATTTGTTTTGTAGCCAAGTTCGATTGCGTCCAGCACAGAAAATTTGACGCAGTAATCGGTTGCCAAGCCCAAGATGTTCAGCTCGGTTGTACCAATGCTTTTTAGATACGCATCCAAATCGGTACTTTGGCGTTTGCCGTTGTCAAAGAACCCACTGTAGCTATCGATCTGTGAATCCGTGCCTTTTTGCGAGACGTGGTTGATCCGCGAAACGTCAATCGCATCCGCAAACTCGGCGCCCGATGTACCTTGAACACAGTGGTCTGGCCATCCGATTTGCGGCAAACCGTTCAAATCAAAAACATCGCCCACGCCAACCCCGGCATGCTGGCTGGCAAAACTCCCGTGCCCCGGTGGGTGCCAATCTTGTGTCGCCACGACGTGATCGGCACTGACGATTTGATCGTTTGCGACCGCAATCACTTGGTCACCATCGGGTACCGCCAATGCGCCTCCGGGAAGAAAGTCGTTTTGGATATCGATCAGTAAGAGAACTTTCACAAATGAATCCTTGTTAATTGCATTGCGGTATTTATCAAGATGACACGCAGCGCTCCAATAAGTTCGCTGCGTCACGGCTTCAGTGAAAATCGCGTGAGTTGATACTCAATCCATTCACTTCGCCGGCCAGATCCGTGATTCTGCCAACGATCACATGAATGACGTTCTTTTTGTTTTCCAGCTTACCATCTACCAGCCAAATGTTGCTGCTGCCGGCGACTTGAAAAAAGCGTTTCCAAACATTGGGAAACAGTACCAAATTCATGGTTCCTGTTTCGTCTTCCAGCGTCACGAATGTGATTCCCTTGGCGGTCGCCGGTCTTTGCCGGAGCAACACGAGGCCAGCAACTCGCACATGGCGACCATCGCGCAGCTTGGGAAGTTCCGCAGCCGTCACGCATCTCATTTGCTGTAGTTCATCACGAGCGAAAGAAATCGGATGCGCTTTCAAACTCAGTCCTGTTGTATTGTAATCCGCATAGACTTCTTCCAGCGGCGACATGGGAACCAATTGATCGGGAACCTCTTCGGTGTCCACGGCGACTTCCAGCAGCGGCATCGCGGTAGCCGATTTTTCTTCGGCCAGCGATTCCCAGACTGCCGCGCGTCGATCGCTTGCAAGAGAACAAAAAGCATCTGCATCGGCTAAGGTCGCAATCGCTGCCTTGCCGATCCCTGTTCGCTTGGATAAATCGTGAATGCTTTTGTATTCGCCGCCGGCTTCGCGTTGAGCAACCACGCACTGGGCCGCTTCGACTCTCAAACCGCTGATGTTGGCCAAACCCAATCGCAGGGCTGGTTGGTTGCGGTTTGGATCTGGTTCGAGTGTCGCCTCGTATTCGCTGCGATTCACATCCACACCCCGAACTCGTACGCCGTGCTGTTTTGCATCAGCGACCAATTGAGCAGGGGCGTAGAAACCCATTGGCTGACTATTCAATAAAGCCGCGCAAAACGCAGCGGGATAGTGTTTCTTTAGAAAACAAGAAACGTATACCAACAATGCAAAGCTTGCGGCATGCGATTCAGGAAAACCGTACTCGCCGAAGCCACGAATTTGATTGAACACGTGCTCAGCAAACTCATCGGACAGCCCGGTGTCGCGCATGCCGACTAGCAATTTTTGGCGAAACTGATCGATCATCCCAGGTCGGCGCCAAGCCGCCATTGCTCGCCTCAGTTGGTCAGCTTCGCCGGGTGTAAAGCCTGCTGCGACAACGGCCAAACGCATCGCTTGCTCTTGAAAAATCGGCACGCCCAGCGTCTTTTCCAATACACCACGAATTGCATCGTTGGGATACACAACCGAATTCGGATTCTCGCGTGCTTTCAAAAATGGGTGGACCATGTTGCCTTGAATCGGCCCCGGCCTGACGATTGCAACTTCGATAACAAGATCGTAGTAACAACGAGGCTTTAAACGCGGCAGCATGCTCATCTGAGCACGGCTTTCGATTTGAAAAACACCCAGCGTATCGGCTGCGCAAATCATGTCATACGTTGGCACATCGTCTTGCGGAATGTTCGACAACGTTAGCTTTTTGCCGTGATGCTGCTGAATCAAATCGAAGCAACGGTGAATCGCTGACAACATTCCGAGCGCCAACACGTCTACTTTCAATATCCCCAGTTCGTCCAAGTCATCCTTGTCCCACTGAATGACCGTGCGATCGTCCATCGCTGCGTTTTCGATTGGGCAAAGTTCACACAAGCTGCCAGCTGTGATGACCATCCCGCCCACGTGCTGTGACAAGTGACGAGGAAAACCCTTGATGGTTTCGACCAAGTACACGAAACGTTGGCCAATTCCGGATTCGACATCCAAACCACTGGCCCTGCATTGCTCTGCGAATGGTTGTCCACTGCGAGTCATCTTGGAAAGTGAATCGATGCAATCGGCTGACACGCCCAGGACCTTGCCGATCTCGCGGATCGAACTCTTGGAGCGGTACGATGTGACAGTCGCTGTCAAACCGGCCCGGTCACGACCATACTTTTCATACAAGTACTGCAAGACTTCTTCGCGGCGCTGGTGTTCGAAGTCGACGTCGATATCAGGAGCCTCGTCACGCTCGCGGCTAACGAAACGCTCGAACAGCAACTCTGTCGTACAAGGATCAACGTTGGTAATTCCAAGGCAGTAACAGACAATCGAATTGGCTGCTGAACCGCGACCCTGACACAAAATATTTTGCTCGCGTGCAAACCGTACCAAATCCCAGACGGTCAAAAAGTAGGCTTCGTATCGCAGTTCTTGAATCAGTTCCATCTCATGACGGATCATCTCGATCATCTTTTCTGGAACGCCCGCGGGCCACCGCTGCTTGGCTCCTTCCCAGGTCAGACGTTTCAAGTGTTCCAGCAACGTCATCCCGGGCGGTGCGATTTCCTCCGGATATTCGTAACGCAGTTGCTGTAATGAAAAGTGACATTGATGCCGGATTTCGTTTGTCCGGTCAATCGCGTCAGGCATGTCGGCGAAGATTCTATTGATCTCGTCAAGCGAACGGAGATGCCGTTGACTGTTTGGAAACCGCTGCTGGTGAACTTGATCAATCGTCATGCCACAACGAATCGCCGTAACGCAATCATGCATCAACATCCGCTGGGGCGTGTGATAGTAGACACCACCAGACGCAACCAAAGGTACATCAGTCTTGGATGACAATTCACGCAGCCGCTGTGCTCGCAAGTGATCATCCACGCCCCGATGCAACTGACACATCAAGTAACCACGATCGCCGAACGTATCGCGAAAGTCTGTCTGCAAAAATCGGCCGAGCGTTCCGATGTCTTTGCGATCAGGCACATCCAGCTTTGTGTTTTCACCAGGCAGGACGCCAGCCAAAATGCCATCGCACAATTCAACAATATCACTCCACTGAATTCTTGAATCGCCTTTTTCGCATCGCCGTCGGCCGCGCGTGATCAACCGACACATTCGGCCATACGCGAGCCGGTCAGTGGGCCACAGAACCATCGCCGGAGCGTCGACCGGATGGACTTCAGTGCCAACGATGTATTTAAAATCCAGATCGCGGGCCGAGCCATATCCACGAACAACACCCGCAACACTTTCGCGGTCGGTCAGCGCAAGACCCGCGTAGCCAAGTTCAGCAGCCCGCTCCACCAGTTCGGCTGGATGCGAGGCGCCTTCCAAGAATGAAAAGTTGCTTTTGCAGTGCAGTTCCGTGTACTGCATGGTGAATCACCCGTGCGAGGCGCGATCGATATTCGTGTCGGGTGCAGGATTCGTATCGCGATCGATGACGAATCAATCAGGTTATTTGTCGAGGTCCGACTCACGTTTGCGGCGGCGTTGCTCGCAATCTTCCAAGATCGCTTGCTTGGCAGCCCGACTGGCCGCACCCCAAGCGGCAATCTGATCCGATGTTCGGCAACAGCCAACGCAAACCCCTTGCAGATCCAGAACACAAACATTCACACAGGGGGAGGCAATTTCCGTCGCCGGATTCTTTTCGTCCAAGGTTGTCTCTACAAGCTATAAGTCACCGGTCATCCGCAATATAATTGCTGGCAGCAAAACCGATAACCACCAACCCAATGCAACCGATGATTCTTCGATATCTTTTTGCAGCCTGCCTGTTGTCAACCAGCATGGTATCCGCTCAAGAGACTTGGCCCAAATTTCGCGGCCCCCAGGGAAATGGACATGCAGCGCCCGAATCGAACCCTCCCACAACATGGTCGACTTCTAAGAATATTCGCTGGCGGGTGGACACTCCGGGACAAGGCTGGTCGTCACCGGTCATCGCTGGGAACAAGATTTTTCTCTCAGCCGCGATCCCAACCAGCGAGGACGAAAAATCTGACTTCAACCTGTGCTTGCTGATCTACAACGCGGACGACGGCAAACTGATTCGCAACGTCACGCTCATGCAGCAACGTGCCAGCAAGACACCGCGGATTCACAAAAAGAACACGCACGCGAGCCCGACTCCGATCATCAATAACGATCGGGTCTACGTGCACTTTGGTTATCAAGGTACCGCGTGTACTGACCTGGACGGCAACAAGCTCTGGGAGAATCGCGATCTGTTTTTTAAACCAACCCATGGCAACGGTGGCTCGCCAGTCTTGGTAGACGGCCGGCTTGTGTTCACATGCGATGGCGGGGAAGAACCGAAGGTCGTTGCATTGGATGCGGCTACAGGAAAACTTGCATGGGAAACTCCGCGACCTTTGGAAACAAAGAAGACGTTTTCGTTCTGCACTCCTGCTGTGATCACTGTCGACGGTCAAAAACAAGTGATCGCGCCGGGCAGCGACTGTGTCTTGGCATTGAACCCCGCGGACGGCAAAACAATTTGGGATGTTCGCTACACCGGATACTCGGTTGTGCCGAAGCCGATTTTTGCAGACAACCGCGTCTATGTTTCAACCAGTTTTGACAACGCGAAGCTCCTGGCGATCCGGCCCAACGGAACGGGAATTGTGACGGACACCCATGTGGATTGGATTATTGATCGTAATATCAGCAAAACTCCGTCACTGATTGCTCACGCAGGATTGATCTACAGTGTTTCCGATAACGGAATCGCTCAATGTGCCGAAGCGAAAACTGGCGACGTGGTTTACAAACAGAGGGTTGGTGGCGGTTTTTCCGCGTCGCCGTTCATCGCTCGTGATCGAATCTATTTCACTGATGAAGCTGGCAAAACGACCGTTGTCAAAGCTGGTCGCGAATACAAAGAACTGGCAAGCAACGATCTGGGTGAAAGAACCTTGGCATCGGCCGCGTTGCTTGGCAATTCGATCATTCTCCGCACCGACAAGGCTCTCTATCGAATCGCAGAATGACGCTGTGATTCGCTGGGAAACACTTGCCCCATCGAACTTTCAAACGCCGCAGACCCAAAACGGCTACCAGTGGACACGCGCGCCCCGCAAGCAACGGTTAAACTAATCGCTCGCCGCAAAAACTCCTAATGACTAGGCCAATCGACAATGACTGCAATCGACTACATCGTTTTGCTGGTTTACTTTTTTACCATGATTGGCATTGGCATCTGGGCCATGCGCCGCGTCAAGAACCAAGAAGATTACTTCATGGGTGGACGCGGGTTTGGAAAGCTCTTGCAGACGTTTGCAGCCTTCGGAGCTGGGACTGGCGCGAACGAACCCGTCATCGTGGGACGCACTTGCTGGACCAGCGGGCTGAGCGGCGTTTGGTCGGCATTGATGTGGTTGTTCGTTACTCCCGTCTATTGGATTACAGCGATTTGGTATCGCCGCATGCGTCACATAACGCTGGGTGATTGGTTCGTTGAACGCTACGAATCGAAAGGATTGGGCGCGGCCTACAGTTTGTTTTCGATCGTGTTCTACATGTTTTATCTTTCCAGCATGTTTTCGGCGATTGCTGCTTTCGCGGCACCATTGATGGGCATCGACGAAGTGTTCGGCATCCCACTCCAGTACGTGTTGGTGCCGGGGCTTGCGGTCATCGTCACGATCTACGGAGTGCTCGGTGGTTTGACCGCTGCGTACTGGACCGATTTGATCCAAGGCATCTTTATCATTTTGCTAAGCGTGTTGTTGATCCCATTTGGACTTTCGGCGTTGGTCGAAACCTTTGGTGACCCGAACACACAGGGAATGTTGGATGGATTCAGCATCTTGCATGAACGCGTCTCTGGTGACTACTTCAGCCTGTTTGCAGGCCCCAGTGCGGGTGAATTTCCTTTGCAATACATTGTTTCGCTGACGCTATTGGCATTGGTCACCATCGTCGTCCAGCCGCATTTCATCGCCACCGGCGGAGGTTCGGCGAAAAGCGAAAACGAAGCTCGAATCGGGCTGGTCGTTGGCAATTTTCTTAAACGTCTTTGTACGGTTGGTTGGGCGCTGACCGCGTTGATCGCGTTGGCGTTGCTGGCAGGGAACGCTCAAATTGCGGCGGACCCCGAGTTGGTGTGGGGAGTCGCTGCCCGAGAGATATTGGGGCCAATCAATCTTGGGCTGGTCGGTCTGATGTTGGCCTGCTTGATGGCAGCTCTGATGAGCAGTGCTGATACTTATATGATTGTCAGTTCTGCATTGATCACGCGAAACATTTATTGCGCCTATCTAAAACCAGACGCATCCGAAGCCGACAGTGTTAAAGTAGCGAGGTTGACTGGGCTTTCGATCATCATTGGTGCGTCGATTGTTTCCGTAACGATCGCAGACGTCTTCAAGCAATTCACATTGGCGCTGGAGATTCCAATTCTGTTTGCCGCGCCATTTTGGCTGGGCATGTTTTGGCGACGCGCTAATCGGAGGGCCGTTTGGATCACGGTTGTCTTTTCAGCGATCTTCTTTTTCGTTTTGCCGATGATTCTGCCCATGGTCATGCCATCGTTAAAGACGGATCCGCAATGGACTGCCACCACCAACAAAGTAACCAAAACTGTAACTCGCCCTGCAACGGCGGCCGATGTTGCCAGACGAGAAGGTTGGGACCAAGCGGTTGGTGAAGCCAAGGAAATCGAAGACCCGGATCAGCGTAAAAAAGCACTCGACGGACTGCGCGGCATCCAGCCGCCTGCATGCATCTTGGGTGACGAGATCGAGGTCGTTTTAAAGTCCGGCGGAAAAGGAATCTTCTTTACCGGCGGCGTGACACCTACGGGCGATACGACGCTTGAAACGATTGATGAAACCAAAGACGGCAATATGCGGATCCTGACCCAGCGACAAGTCGGTCCCGTTGAAGGCAAAGGGTTCTTTAAACTGGATTTTCTGCTCTATCACTACGCGGGTTTCGATCTCTCCAACGCGTCAAAAGCGACGCTGGAAACGTTGCGGTTGCCTACCCGAGCACTGTTGCCGTTCTTGGTGTTGATTGTTGCCAGTTTTCTAACGAAACGAAACAGCGAACAATCTCTTGATCGCTACTATGCCAAAATGAAAACCGAGGTTCATCCCGATCCAGAAACCGACCGCGCGAACTTAGAAGCCTCGTATGCAGATCCGAAACGATTCGAATCGCAGCGAATGTTTCCAGGAACCGACATCGAAGTGCTGAAGCCACGAAAATCTGACGTGCTAGGTTTTTTGGTGTCCGTATGTTTCTGCTTCGCCGTCATCGGATTGCTAGTTTGGCTAGCCGGAATCGGTTCGTAGATAGGATCAACCACAAGACACGCACGCGTATGATCAGCGATGGCAATCACTAGTGGCTTGTGTTCGTAGGTACCGCCTTCAGGCGGAATTTTTATCCCAAGTGTCACCTCGCCCGCTGCCGAGACGGCGCCCCCGTTGCGCGGGTCGATTGAGCCGTATTGGACCTTACGCTAGTTATGCAGTTTGTTCAAAATCCACAACGGAAATTTGCGCTTCATTGAAAAGTGCCACCGAAACAAAGTTGCAGAGAGCTTAGCTGGACAGCGCCAGTTTTATCAGCCGCCGTGCGTTAGCACCCGGTTATTACTGCACGAACCGGGAGCTAACGCTCTGCGGCTGATGAGTCGGCGAATCCCCGTATTCTGATCACAAAGTGGCGCTGTCCAGTTAACCAGTCCCGTTACGACTTCGTCGAAAAACCGCTTGCCCAGGCAACCTCGGAAAACGTTAGCTACACCTGATTGGCCAAAACCGTTTCGCAGTGACGTTACCGCTGCGACGCGAATCCGGCTAGAATTTGTTCACTTCAAAACACCACAACTCCTTTTGAAATGAACTGAGATGCGAAACCTGTTTTTGTCCTTCGCCATTTTTGCTGTCGCGCTGCAAGGCTTTGCCCAAGATACTGCCGATTCGTCCCGCAAGTATTTGTTAGAACGAGTCGAAGATGTGGCAATCGTCCAACTGTATGTGGATGGTTTTGATCGGTTGTCGCTTCGCGAAAAGGCGTTGATCTACCATCTGTCCAATGCGGCAATCGCAGGCAGAGACATCTATATCGATCAGCGGTATCGGTTTTCTTTGCCGCTGCGTCAAACGATGGAAGGAATTCTGACGCATGCTGACGGTGTGGATGCAAAAACACTTGGTGCGATCCGGAATTACATGAAGTTGTTTTGGGTCAACAATGGGCCTCATAGTTCGCTTACCGCGCAAAAGAATCTGCTGGCGTGCAAACCAGCCGCTTTCAACACGGCGCTCAAGCAAGCAATCGGTAACGGTGCGAAAATGCCGGCAAGTGGTGAGGCATGGGACGCTTTGCTGGGTGATCTGCAAAAGGTGTTGTTTGATCCAGAATTTGAAACCCATGTGACTCAGAAATCGCCGGCTGAAGGCGTTGATATTTTGACTGCAAGTGCAAACAACCTTTATCGCAATGTCACCACCAAAGACATCGAGGGTTTTGAAGAACGATATCCGCTGAATTCGCGTCTAAGCAAGGTTGATGGCAAGTTGGTCGAAGAGGTTTATCGTAGCGGGCTCGATCATCACGTTCCGGCAGGCATGTACGCAGAACAAATTTCCGATGTGGTCAGACATCTAAAAGCAGCCATTCCGTTTGCCACTCCGGAGATGGGGCGGGCTTTGGGTGCGCTGATTCACTACTACCAAACCGGCGAGGCGGCAGATTTTTATCAGTACAACATCGCTTGGGTGGCCGACAAAGCTGGAACCGTCGACACCATCAATGGCTTCATCGAAGTCTACATGGACGCGCGGGGACTAAAAGGATCTTGGGAATCAGCAGTTTACTTTGACGATCCTATCAAGATGGAAATGATTCAAACCTTTGCTCAGCAGGCTCAGTGGTTTGAAGACAACATGCCGTATGACAAAAAATTTCGCAAAGAAAATGTGAAGGGAATCACGGCAAAAGCAATTCAGGTTGTGATGGAAACAGGCGATAGCGGCCCGGTGACTCCGATCGGAATCAATTTGCCCAATGACGCAACGATTCGCCAGCGTTACGGTAGCAAGTCCGTTTCGCTTAGCAATGTGATGGAAGCATACGAAAAGGCCAGTACACCAAGTGCAAGAGCCGAGTTCTGCTATGACGAGGCGGAGTTCAAACGAGCTGACAAGTGGAAGTCGATCGCCCACACATTAGAAGTCAACATGCACGAAGTGATTGGCCATGCGTCAGGCCAAGTCAACGACGGTATCGATCCTGCCGTTTCGATCAAAGAGTACTACAGTGCACTCGAAGAGGGACGCGCGGATTTGGTGGCGTTGTACTTCATTGGCAACCCAAAATTGATCGAATTGGGTTTGGTCAAGGACGAGACAGAACTGAAAGAAATGCAATTGGCGGCATACGAAGCTTACACGCGGAACGTGATGACCCAACTGCGGCGAATCAAAACGGGTTCGACGATCGAAGAAGATCACATGCGAAATCGGCAAATGATTGTGACTTGGTTGGCTGCCAATACGAATGGAATCAATGTCGAAAAACGCGATGGCAAAACCTATTTTCGTGTTGCGAGTGCCAAGGCTTGGCACGAAGGCGTCGCGAAATTGTTGAATGAAGTTCAGCGAAT
>CAYNNP010000024.1:0-44843 GCA_964398215.1 uncultured Pirellulaceae bacterium
GTGAATCCCAGTACGGTTGTTTGCTTTTTTCATTGACAAATGAGAGAGTGATAAATTTACACGCTCCCCAACCGCTCTCCTCAAACAAGTTTGGGTGAGAGGGGATCTAGAGACTACTGGCTACAGGCCGTGGGTTCGGGTGACGCGGTCGCTAAAGAATCGATTGACTTTGGTGACTAGGTATCCGCCTAGCGAACCCGTGGCGGCGCGAATGGTGACTTGTGCGGGTTGACCACTGCGAAATTCAGCGTCTTGTGGCAACGCGACTTCGATTTGCAAATGAGGCTTGACGAGAATCCAATCGCCAGAGTCTTCTGCTGATTGCTGTACCGCTAGGTCACCGCCGACCGGTGCGGCGAACGAAAAGTGCGGAAGTGTTGTTTGTACTCGTGGATAAACCTTTTTGACCGTGCCACTGATCCGGCCCAACTCCGAACCCCAGACACGCACCTCGGCGGGTTGACCTACAAGGTCTTCGAGCGATCTCGCGTCCGTTTGTGCAACCAACGATACCGCTTGTTGTGCATTGTTGCCTGCGACCGTGACGATCTCGTCTCCTGATTGGACGTACGTTCCCAAACGCGCTTCCAGGTCGCTGGCAATCACGATTCCGTCGCTGGGGGCAAGTACCAAAAGTCCATCTGAAAGCTCATTGGCTTCGATGAATCGATTTTGCAAGTCCTGTAGGTTCTCGAATTCGATTCTAGCTGTTGCCGGATCCAGAGTAGCTTGCGAGGCCCGCAACCGTTGGTCAGAAGCCTGGACTTGTGCGCCAAGCTGTTTGACTTCTGAAATCAGATCGACGTTTTCCAAGCGACACAAGGCATCGCCTTTCGATACACGCTGACCGGGAGTGATGAACCACTCGCGCAAGAAACCAGCGGACTTTCCACGCACGACGGTGACCGGATCAGGCTGGATAACGGCTGGTGAAGTCAGGACTGTTGGCGCTGGAATGGCCAGACCGCCGACGATCACCAAAAACCCGAGTCCGCTTACGGCCAAAGCCAAGCGTTTTCGGTTGGGCTGTTCTGACTCCGCGCCCAGCAAAGCAAATCGAATGATTTTATAGGCCGGTACTCCGACCCAGAGTACGGCCGACACCAACGCGATTAGCAGTCCAATTCCATCAAACAGACTTAGCGCAGCCAGCAGGAGAGATACGAATATCATCACCTTCCAAACCGTTGCCGCGATCGCGTAGTTCCGAATCAAGCGAGCTTGAGAGGATCGCCACGCTGGTTCGCCCGATTCCAGATCATAGAACAGCTTGCGGAATTTAGTTCGCATGTATTGCCGCCCATGAGTCGACAGATTCGGTGCGTCTAACCAATCACTAAGAATGTGGTAGCCGTCAAATCGCATCAGGGGATTCATGTTGAATATCACCGTGGTTAGGCTGGCAGCAAGCATCGTGTTCAGCGCCGTTTGACGAATCAATCCGTCTTCGCTGCTGAACCAGATGATGCAGGCGATCGCCGCCAAGAATAGCTCTGCCATCATTCCGGCTGCGGAAGTCAGTATCCTTGATCGACGATCCGGGAACCGCCACGCAGAGGTAACGTCCACATAGGGCAGCGGTATCATTAACAAGAACAGTACGCCCCATTCGCGTACACGGCCACCGTTTTTCTTGCATACCAAACCGTGTGACGTTTCGTGAATGAATCTTAGCAAAATCCAGCTAACGCCAAGGTACAGCCAATTGTTGCGATCAAGAATTGGCGTTGGCGGATTCACAAGTTCATCAAAGCTGATCACTGCAAGTAAGCTGCCCAACATGCACATTACCAACCAGGCGATCAACGTCCATCGATTCAATGCGGCGCCTAGGTAGCCATCCAATCGACTAAAGAAACGGTCGGGATTGCCAATTGGAATTTTCAACATGATCGGATTCAGCCACTGCATTCGCTCGCTGACTTTTCGCCGCTCGGTGGTTTCCTGCCACTGTTGCATGTCGTGCCGATTCTTTTCAGCTAGCTCGGCATCGATCAGCCATTTACAAAGTCTTGCTGCTTCCGATTCACTGAACGCCGCGTGTCCAAGTTTCGCAGAGGTTGATGCGATTGCTGACTGAATGGTCGTTTTGCCGTCCAGCATCGACAGAAACGTGTATTCGGGAATTCCGACGCGATAGAACTTGGAGTTCGCTTCGTCCTCGATCAAGTACGACTTTCCGTGTCGGGATTGGCGAAACGAAAACCCGATGTCGCTGCGCAACTTCAGTCGCGCTGCGCCAAGTTCAAAGGCTGCGAAATCGATCTCTGAGTTATTCACGTTACCACCATGTCAGTCTGGAGACGGAGAACTCCCAGACTTTATGAAACAAATTCCAGCCCAGCGCTCTGCGGTGTCCATTGACACGAGCGGAGCCTCGCATGCCTGGCCTGAAAAGCTTTTCTGAATTGTCCAGCGAGACTTTTGCGACGAAAACATTCCGCTCTCTACGCATTTCGCTGCGCGGGTTGATTCGCAGGACGGTTCCTACGATTGGATCGGTCTCTAAGCCATCGATCCAGATTTTTACCTGCTGTTGCTCGGCAATCTGTGCGACCTCTTCTGCTGGCACTTCGATTTCGACAAGCAGTTCGTCCAGCGACCCAATCTCGAACAGCACGTCGCCGGTTTTAACAGGAGCCGACTGGCCCTTGTCAATCGATCCATTGAGCACGATACCGTCTTGAGACGCTCGAATCTCTAAGTGTTCGGCTCGGTGCTGCAGCACATCGATTCGCGCGGCCAGTTGCTGTGCTTCCAGTTGTCGGATCAGGACTTCCGAGACATTTCTTTGTGCAAGTTCGACATCTCGATTCTTAAGAGACTGCTGTCGTTGTGCTTTGGCAGACGAAAGATCCCAGCGAATTTCTCGCCCGTCCATTTTTGCCAACAGCGTACCTTCACCAACAACGTCGCCGGCGTCTACCATCGCTTGGTCGACCATCCCATTGAAGGGCGCTACGGCAAACCGTTTTGTGACGGGTTCGATGATGCAGTTGCAGCGAACACGATACGGTACCGGAATGAGCATCACGCCAGCGACCATCGCGATACCGATCAGGCCGACTTTCAATCGACCGCTCCGACTGACTTCGCGCAAGCGGTCCTTGATCCGCTGGACGGTGCTTCGACTTCCGCGACGGACACTGTGTAACGCGCTAGCGATTCGTGGTGACGCAGCGCGGACGAAATTTTCAAGCCGCTGTTTCCTCACTCGTTCACTATCACCGAGCAGCCAGACGCCGAGCACTTTCCCGTCAAAATTGATTAGCGGCGAAGCTACAACCCACGAAAAATGAAGTTGTTTCGCAAGTTGACCGTGCGCCATCAGTGGAACGCAATCATCATCGCTTGGCCACGATGATAGCCCGCCGTCGTTCAGACTTTCTGCCATTGATTCGCGGATCAGCATGCATGTTTGCGAATTCCGATCGATATCTGCCATGCCCGAAATGGCTGCCAATCGAATTCCTTGACCATCACAGAACGCCAGTGCGACACGGGCACAGTTCAAGTACTTTTTGGCCTCATTGACTGCAACCGTCGCCGCCGTGGTCAGGTCTGTTTCCTGTTCGATCAACGTTACCAGTTCAACGATCGCGGCCAATGAATTGAGTTTCCATTGATTCGCGGCTGCGACGCTGCCGCGCGACCATAGACGGTTGTAACTGGCTGCGATTTCGATGCTAAATATCGATCGTTGCAGGTTAGCGACGGCTGGCGAAATGATGATCGCCAAGACACTCTTTTCGTTGACCGGCGCACAGATCAGCTGATGGTTTTCACCAAGCGGTTTGACTTGCGTGGACTGCCGCACGGTGACTTGCCGTGCCAAGCCCGGTAGCACGTGCAGCGAGTCACGAACAGGGTCGGGAACAGTCCCGTCGCTTTCGGATTCACTGAACGCAAAATCGTTTTCGCCTTCCGACAAGTGCATGGCGCAGTGGGCCGATGTCGCATCGACAAGCGTTTGGCGGAGGCTTTGACGAACTTCACCCTCGCTGGGATTGGCGAGGATGGCTCTTAGCAAATGCGCATGCAGGTCATTGGTCGATCGAGGGGGCAGAACCACCGGTGTCGCTGCTGCGGTTGTGAATTGACTTGTGTTTTCCAACTTTAGCTCCCAGCAATTTCGTTGGGATTTTGTTCCACCAATTCGCAGCTAACCCCGCTGCGCAGTTGGTTGGTGGAATTGTCAATCAGTACATCGACGCGAACCGTTCCGCTTTGTGAATCCGTGATCGGTGATACAAATTCGACCATCGCGTTGACAGGTTTATGTAACACGCCGACATGGACCTTGATTGGCTGATCGGTTTGCAGGGTACTTGCTCGCTGGGTGCTGATGAAAAAACGTGCTCGGAGTTGCGACGTGTCAACAACGGTTGCGAACTGTGGCTCGTTGGTGTGAAGGTACTCGCCGGGTCGGCGGAACACATTGATCACGACACCATCAATCGGGCTGCGAATCTGACGCTCGGCGATTTGAGCTTCAATTCTGGCAAGTTCGATCTTGGCTTCGATTGATTCATCACTGGCGACTTCGTAGGCGGCCAGTGACTGTGCGTATTCCGTCCTCGCACGTTCGACTTCGGATTGATTCGCGTGGCCGCTTTGCAAAAGTGGATTGAGTTTTTCAAGTCGTGTTTTCTTAAGATTCAAGTCTGCAGCTGCGGCTTTGACTCGCGACGTCGACACGGATCGGTGCAGGGCCAATCGCTTGGATTCCTTCAAAACTCCATGATTCAATTCGCCCAGCAGTTGTCCTGCTGTTACTGTTTGGCCGACTTTGACTTTAACTGAATGCACGATCCCCAACTCGGCGGCGGAGACTTCGATTTGTTCTTTCGGTTCTGTGAACGAACGGGTTACTTGCGCGCAGCAGTTGCCAGCGAGCAAAATTGCCACGGCAAAGAACGTTGATCGGATATGCATGTGCTTTATTCTTTAGTGCAGTGTGGATCGGACCCGGTCCAGCCACTTGTCACCACGGACGGATTTTTGACGAAGTGCAAATTCAGACGCTTCGATTCGGTCTTGCAGGTCGGCGATTTGCTGGGTGATATCCAAATCAACCTCGCCGTTATCAGTTTTGCGTTGCCGCAGTTGTTCGGAGAGCTTTGGTGCGAATCGAATCAGCAGGTCATCGTCTGCAGAGACAAAGAACTGGCAGGATCCCGGGTTGCCCTGGCGAGCCGCGCGGCCGACGAGTTGGCGATCGATACGTTTGGACTTTGCGTGTTCGAACGCGATGACGTGCAGTCCACCATTTTGAATCGCTTCATCGCATGGTTTGATGTCGGTTCCGCGGCCCGCCATATTGGTTGCAACCAGGACACTGCCGGCGTGGCCTGCGGAGGCGATGATCTCGGATTCTTCTTGATCCTGGACACCATTGAGAACTTGATGTGGCACCCCGGCGGATTGCAACTGCTGGGAAACAAGCTTGCTCTGGTGGATCGTCGTCGTGCCGATCAAAACGGGCTGTCTGGACTGGAAATACTTTGCGGTGCTTTGAACGATTGCGTCTACCTTTGCCAAGTGATCGGCAAAGAATCGTGTGGCGATCGTCTCGCGCTGGTTTGGAACGTTCGGCTGAATGGTCTGGATATCAAGTCCATAAAAATGTTGAATCTCAACGGCGCTTTCGGCAATCGTTCCCGTCAAGCCACCGACGCGATCATAGAATCCAAAAAAGCGTTGGCGAGTGATTCGCGCGTTGGAGCGTTGCGGAGGATTAACAACGACTTGTTCTTTTGCTTCGACCGCCTGATGCAACCCATCGCGCCAAGTTCGATCGGGAAAGATGCGGCCTGTGTTTTGATCAACGATCTGGACTTCGCCATCGACAACAACGTAATGCTGATCTCGCTGAAACCGATAATGTGCTTGGAGTGCGTTCAAGACGTATTGGTGCCAGGGCCGAACAAGTTCCGGCGTCCGTTTTCGCCTCAAGAACTCATGCGATCTTTGCTTTCCGTTTTTTGTAAGGCTGATGGCAGTTGATCTTATGTCAATCTCGTAGTGTTCGTCTTCGACAAAATCGCCGATCGCTTCGTCTGCCAATCGATAGGCATCGCCCGATTCCGGATCGCCATTGAACTCACTGATCACCAGCGGCACCATCGCTTCGTCGATCATCACACTGTCGGCTTCATCGACAATTGTCATTGGGAAGTTCCGATGGCGTGTATTGCAGACGTTGGCGGAATTTCCATGAATTGAATCGGCAACCGACGATCCCAGGGATTTTGAATGTTGTTGACGAAGTGCAATTTGATCGTGCAAATAGTCGAAGCCGAATTGGTATCCTGAGCCGTAGGTGACATCACATGCATAGGCCTCGCGTGCTTGTGAAGCCGGGGCCTTTGAATCCAGCAAACCGCAGGATGTGCCCAGCAGATTCAAGATTGGCAGTGCGATTTCGTAGTCTCTTGCGGCCAGGTAGTCGTTGGTGGTTGCAACATGCACGCCATTTCTTGTCAGTGATTGAATGAACGCGGCGCAGATCGCAACCAGCGTTTTTCCTTCGCCGGTTTGCATTTCGGCGATTCTGCCAGAGGCGACCACTAGGCTTCCGATCAATTGAACATCATGGAGAGTGAATCCGAGTAAGCGCCGGATGGCTTCGTTTGCTAAGGCTTGCGAGTCAATGAGCAATTCGGGGTCGTCAACCAGCGCGTCACCGGCAACTCGCGATGCCAGAGCGGTAGCTTGGACCCTCAGTTCACCGTCAGAGATTGACTCAAGCGGCAACCCCGATTGCCGAATTGGGTCAATGAACTCTTGCAGCTTAGGCGAGCGGGAAAAGATCTTGGTTAGTAAGGCCCCCACTCAGATCACCTTGCTGTTTCAACAACGTTGCCGCGAGTATCCATCGTGACCAAGATTCCCATGGATCGCTTGATATGCACAAGTGCCAGGTTGTAGGTCAGTTGGGCGGAGAGGAAATCAAACTCAGTTTCGGTCGTTCGTTCTTGAGCTTGCAAAAGTGCCTGCAGTGTCAAAGCGCCTGATCCGTTTTCTCCAGCGAGTTGTTCCCAGCGATGCTTGAGACTCGCTGATTCTCGGATCGCAGATTGCAACGCGACTGCTTTGGCATGCATTTCACGAAAGGCGGTTTCGATTTCACGAACAGAGACTTCGACTTCGTTGCGGACGGTTTCCAGTGCGTTACGATATTGCGATTGCAGTTGCCGAAGCTCGATCACACGTCGATCCCGTCGAGCGGTGGCGGCTCGGTTTCCGACCGGTAGTTCGTATTCAATGCCAATCGCGTAGCTAGGTGCACCTTCACTGAACTGATCGATGAACGCTCGGCCGACATTTGAGTTCCCACGCAGGCCCGAAGCGTAGAATTCTGTGACGGCGTTCAAGACTGGCATCATTTCGTGCTTGGCCATATCCAATCGAACGCTACCAGCTTTGATCTGCTTGATCGCTTGACGAACCTCGCTTCGATATTGAACCGCAGTTTCAACCGAGTTTTGAAGTGCGAATTCCATGAAGCTTTGGCGCGGCCATTCGGATGGCAAGAGTTCGATATTTTGAGTCTCGCCCAGTTCGGGAGCATTGATCATGCCCCGCAATCGTGTTTCTGCGTTTTCGACACCGGCTTTTGCGCGGATCATGTCTGCGTGCCTTTCGGCCAAGGCTGCGCGAGCACTCAGGATTTGAGTTTTCTGTGCATCAATGTGTTCACGTCGTTCCAAGTGGTCCAAAATGTTCTTGGTGTGAACATACAGGTTGGCTTTTTGCAGCAGTGCTCCTCTTTGCAGATACAATGCCCAGTAGGCACGAGCTACTTCCAGCAAATGCGATTCTAGCTGTCGTTCGTACTCGTCACGGGCAACACTGGTGTCGATATTGGCCAGTACGACAAGGCTGTTGTTGTAAATCTCGCCTCGGCCGCGAAGCAGTGGTTGAGTGAAATTCAAGTAGAACCGAGCGGTGCCCTGATTGTTGGGTGTAAAGAAAATTGAATTGCTGTTGGCGTGTCCGAGTCTTTGGCCTGTTTCGACGGTACCACCATTTTTCGTAGTACGCCGCAGTCCAGCATTTAGGTTGAAATTGTGTTCTTGCAAACGGTCTTGGTCGGGGCCGACGGTCAACGAGTTTCCAACGGGATCCGATGTGTCGTTCCAAATCGCATCCAAGTACCGCGTCCAATCAAACTTGGCTTGCGCTTCTTGAATTGCAGTTTGTCGGATCCTGGGGACTTCTTGATAGACCTGCAGTTGTGCTGAGTTTTGCATCGCAAGCGCGATTAGCTGGTCGATGCTAACTTGCAATGACGAACATTCCTCTCGCATCACTTGTCCGACGTGCGGTGTCCACCAGCCCAGTGAATCCAACGGTGTCGCTTGTTGAAATTGACCGGTGCTAGAGATCACTTCGTTGATCTTGTAGGCATCAGTCGGCAGTTCGTCTTGAGCAGCGCATTGGTTGACCGAGATACCAAACAACATCGCAAGGCATGCGGTGAAGCCCAGACAAGACGCAATATTCCAGCAATTGATTGATTTAGACACGGGAGATCAGGAATGGGAGGAAAGTTTTATGGATTTGCTTGACCCACCGCTATTAATCGTCAGGGTCATGCTTTGCTTTCAATGCGATCGCAGAAATGTGCAGGAGTCTCCGGTCGGGGGGACAGGGTGTACTGAATAACGCATTCGTACGTTGGTCGGTTGCATGTAAATGTTCGGTATCCAGCGGATCCGGCGCAAGTTACCGACGTCACTTTCTTTGCGCAGTAGTGTTAACTGGCGGAATATGTATTTCTCGCCACGATCGACCTACTTCTGTGCGCGG
This sequence comes from uncultured Pirellulaceae bacterium, assembly GCA_964398215.1. Lineage (GTDB taxonomy): Bacteria > Planctomycetota > Planctomycetia > Pirellulales > Pirellulaceae > CAYNNP01. The sequence continues at coordinate 8,815 of CAYNNP010000024.1, forward strand.
GAAACAAGATGCTATCCAACGGCAACGACTCTCAAATCGACAACGAACTCCAAGCGAAACCTTCAGCGGCTGAACGTCACTTGGACGAAGCACATCGTTTGATGGAGCAATTGGAGGATCGTGTTCTTTTTGACGCTGTTCCGGATGCTGCGGGTGGTATCGATCCTAATGTTTTGGAGCAGACCCAAAACGACGCGTCGGCACTGGCACAAATTCAATCCAGTGAAGCGGAGATGACGCGAACCGAAGTCGTGTTTGTTGACATGTCTGTCGAAGGATCGGATCAGCTGCTGGAGGACCTCATGCAGCGGCAAGGCGATGGCATCGAAGTACATCTGCTGGATCCTAATTCTGATGGTGTCGAGCAAATTGCAGCGGCACTTGAGGGGCGCAGAGATGTGGACGCCGTGCACATCATTTCGCATGGTAGTCAGGGAAGGCTGCAGTTGGGGTCAAGCGTTTTGGATGTTGAGTCCATGCAGGGACAGTACGCCGACGAATTGCAAACGATCTCTGAAGCATTGGGCGAAGGCGCGGACTTGCTGATCTATGGTTGCAATTTTGGTGAAGGCCAGTTGGGGCAAGAAGCTGCGGATTTGTTGTCGGTTTTGACTGGCGCGGATGTGGGTGCGAGTGTAAATGAAACGGGAATCGAGTCTCTTGGTGGCGACTGGCAGTTGGAATACACGACTGGTGAATTGCAGTCGGAGATCATCGTTAGCGGCGAGCTTCAGGAGAACTGGAATGTGATTCTGGCGACTCCAGCGATTGAGTTCTTTGTGCCGCTTGATGAACAAGGGATCTTTAATGCCAATGAGAAAATTCTGGATGAAGACACGTTTGGAAATGTATCGGAGCTCGTAGAGACTCGGATTGGAATCGTTGCCAATAACGACAACACAGTTATCTTCTACGATCATCATGAAGATGGATACGAAACTGACCTTAGTAATCCGGTCCAAGCGACCACGGAAATCTGGGGCGATGGAGACATTTCGAACGGTGCGGCGCCGGGTGTGACCTCCGATGCAGACGACGTCCTGAACGCAGGAGACTTTGTCCTTTTGGCAAACCAGATCGACTTGAACAATCTGCCTACGGCTGCCAATCCGCTGTACGACGGCACGGACCGTTTTGCATCGGACAGTTCACTTGCTGTCACACGAGGAGCATGGCACCCGTTTCCTGGAACGCCGCTGGCTGGCACCACAGAAGTTGCTGATATCGGACGATGGGGAACCGAATACACCACGCCGCTTGGCGAAGACACTGACCTGAACAACATCTTTGACTACACAGGGTTGTTCGTCATTGCAGCGCATGACAATACCACCGTTGCTATCGATGTGAATGCTGATGGCGATACGCTCGATGCGGAAGACGTCAATATTACGTTGAACCAGGGTGAGAGCTATCATGTCGATGGTGGGGTCTTGGAAGGTGCGACGGTCACCGCGTCTGACAGAGTGGGTGTTAACTTGATAACGGGCGATCGGGACTCTGGTGTTGACAGTCGCTGGTACCTACTGCGACCTAGCACGGACTGGTTCAGCAGTTATCTAAGCCCAGCGAGTACCGTTACGGCTGACGCGCCAGCATCGATCGTTGTGTTCAACCCACACGCGACTGATTTGGTGATCGAGTTTGAAACGCTTGCAGGAATCACGACAGAAACCGTACCGGCTGGATCAACGTTCATCGAAACGCTGAGTCTTGAAAACCCTGCTTCAGCCGTTCGGGTTCGGAGTGCGGATGGACGCGATTTTTATGCTGTCCTAGCGATGGATACGGATGCCAACAGCACGACCAATGACTGGGGCTATAGCCTGCTGCCAGAGGACGTTTTGACCGAGATGGTTTTGGCTGGCTGGAGCCCAGGTTCATCGGATTTGTCAGAGAACGGAAGCCCGATTTGGGTTACCACCAATGCCGATACAACACTGTATGTTGACTTCGATGGTGATTCAACAACAGGTGCACTGGTCGATCCTTTTGGCCGGCGGTATGACATCAACGTCGACGTTTCGCGGCTCGAAATCACAACGCTGTACGACACGATCAACAATGACAATGATCAGACCGGAACACGTATCTACACGTTGGACGGAACGGACTTATCTGCTGCATGGGGCCAAGACCCGTCGACCGCAGGCCCTGGTTCTCCGTTTCTGGACATGGGGACAGTGTTGCTGCCGTTCCCACTGCCGACCGTGAACAAAACCGTTGCAATCACCGACGACCTGAACAGCAACCTCGCTGGTGATCCAGGCGACACATTGACTTGGACGATCACGGTTACCAACAACGAATTGTTCTCGCTCGGGTCGCCTGTCGTACTCGATACAGTACCAGCCAACACGACTTATGTGGCTGGTTCGACGTTTGTAGATGGTGTTCTTTTAGCTGACGATCTTTCTGGCTCAACACTGCTGCGACTTGACGAAGGAGGTTTTGCACTTCCGACGATTGATCCAGGCGAATCCGTAGTGGTCACTTTTCAGACAACTCTAAATCCATTCACGCCTGTCTACACCGAAATTACAAACACAGTCATTGTTGATTCGCAGATTGGTACTGCCGGTGCAACTGCGCCGCTGATCATCAACACCCAAGGCCCCGAAATCGATTTGGATGGAAATGACTCCACCGCCTCCGGAGCCGACTACGTTGGCACTTTCACAGAAGACGGCGGGCCGGTTTCCATCTTCGATGCGATCGATGGGGATGCAGAGATCACTGATCCCGACTCGAATCACTTGACCAGCCTGACCATCGATTTCACGGACCCGCGACTGGGCGATTCGCTGTCGATTGGTGCCTTGCCACCGGGCATCACCATTTCGTCACAGACTGCGACCCAAATTGTCTTGGCTGGTACCGCCACACTGGCCGACTACTTGGCTGCAGTAGAATCGGTTGAGTTTGACAATTCGTCGGACAATCCAGATTTGTCTGACCGGCACTTTACGGTATCTGGAACCGACGGAACTTTCACAAGCAACGTTGCTACTGCGACGATCCAAGTTCAAGCGGAAAATGATGCGCCAGAATTTGGTGGGCTGGACAACACGCCAACGTATGTCGAAAACGCGACCGGAATCGTACTTGATGGCAACGCAACGATTTCGGATATCGAGCTTGATGCCATTGGTGACTACGACGGTGCGATCCTGACACTTGCTCGAAGCGGAGGCGCGGACGCTCAAGACTTATTTGGGGAAAGTGGAAGCCTTGGAGCGCTGACCGAAGGAGCGATATTGAGCGTTGGCGGCACGAATATTGGTACCGTCACGACGAACAGCGCGGGAACGTTAGAACTGACGTTCAATAACAACGCAACACCAAGCTTGGTGGACCAAACGCTTCAGCAAATCACTTACGGAAACTCAAGTGACGCTCCGCCGGCGACGGTAACGATCGATTACACGATCAACGACGGCAACGCGCCCGTTGGCGGCGCGCAAGGCATCGGAGGTCCCTTGGAAGGAAACGGGTCGATCACCGTTACGATTACTCCGCAAGATGATCCGCCAATTGCATCGGATGATTTCTATTCGTCTGACGAAGACACGGTTTTCACGCTTACGCCAAACGGTGTCCTTTCAAATGACAACGACCCGGATTTGGATCCGCTGTCGGTGGTTGCGTTTGACCCAGTGTCGACGCTGGGCGCAACTGTGGTTGTCAATCCGGATGGCAGTTTGAGTTACGACCCGAACAGCTCTTTCACGCTGCAGTCATTGGCACCAGGAGCAACCATTGACGATACGTTCACATACACAATCGAAGATCCATCGGGACTGCAAAGCACCGCGACGGTGACGATTACGATTTCGGGACTTGATGACGGCTTGCTTGCGTTCGACGATGTAGCGTCGACCGACGAGGACAACGCGGCGAACGTTGCTGCACCTGGTGTCTTGGTGAACGATGGCGATTTAGACGGCGGGCCCGGTGGCGGCACGGTCACGATCACAGAACTAAACGGCAGCGCCTACACGCCGGGAACGGCTATCGTATTGCCCAGCGGTTCAACGCTGACTTTGAATTCTGACGGTAGTTACATCTACGACCCGACGACGCAGCCAAGCTATCAGACACTGAACAATGGGGAAACGGCGGCAGATTCGTTTACCTATTCGATCACCGATGGATCGACCACGCAAACTGCAAACGTTGACATCACAATCAACGGCGTGAACGATCAAGTCGCTGCGACGAACCTGAACCAAACGATTAGCTACAACGAAGAAGATAGCACTGTCGATCTGAATGACATTGTCGTTGCCGACGTCGATGCTAATGAGATTGTAACAGCGACGTTAACGTTAAGCGACGTTGCGACGGGTGCTTTGACGGCGAACAATGGCGCAACTTATGACATCCTGACCGGGGTTTGGTCGATCACCGGAACGACAAGCGCCGTGAACACTGCGCTCGCGAACTTGCAATTCCTGCCAGTTTCCGATAACGATACCGCGTCGCATATCGACGTGGTGATTGCTGATGCTAACGAAGACGGCACGGTTGCGTTGACTGGTCGATTGGACCTTGCTCCCGTCGCGGTCAACGATGCACCAATCGCAACTGTGCCAGCTGGATCGATTTCTGCACTTGAAGAACTACCGGCTACCATCGCGGGAATCAGCTTTTCGGATATCGATGCTGGCAGCAATGATGTGACGGTGACCCTAAGTGCCAACAACGGGATCTTGACGGTCGATACCACGGTGCCAGGTGGATTGTCGGCAGGAGAAGTAGCTGCGAATGGATCGTCGACCGTTACGCTGACTGGATCGATTAGCCAAATCAACGCATCGCTGGCTGCTGCAACGGGGCTTCAATATCAAGGCGACCTTGACTTTAACGGTGCTGACACTCTGACCGTGAATATCAATGACGGCGGCAACGTCGGCGTCGACCCATCGACGGTTGGGCAGCCCGCGACAGGCGGCCCCGCCGATGAGCAAGACACTGAAATGATTACGATCAACGTGTCGCCAAGTAACGATCCGCCGGTTTTGGATCTGGATGCGAATAATACAACAACTGGTGGAGCGGATTACGAAACAACGTTCACCGAGGGTTCATCGCCAATTGCAATTGCTGACAGTGATACTTCGGTGATTGATGTTGATGACACGAACATTGAATTTGCGTTGATCACACTTACGAATCCACAGTCCGGCGATTTTCTGATCGCTTTGGATTCGGATCCCAATTGGCCTGCGGGGATCACAGCGGTTGTCACTGGCACGAGTGATCAAGTTGCTCTGACTGGGTCCGCCAGCAAAGCGGATTTCGAGGCGGCAATTGAACTGATTCGTTTCGGTAACATCAGCAACGATCCACCGACAGTCGACCGGATCTTGAATGTTACCGTTAACGATGGGGATACAAACAGCAATACAGCTGTCAGCACCATTCACGTCGTTGCGCTGCCAGATTTGATGATCGGTGATGCTTCGGTGACCGAGTCGGGTAACCTTGTGTTTGACTTGACGCTCGACTCGCCTGCGATCGACGATATCGTTCTGAATCTTGCCACTTCGTCGGGCACCGCAACCGATGGAGTCGATTTTGAGAACTCAGACTTCGAGTTTTCGACCGACGGAGGCAGTACTTGGTTGCCCGCATCGGGAGGCTCAGGCACTGAAGTTACTTTGCCAGCCGGTAACGCTGCGATTCAAGTTCGCATCAACACGTTTGACGACGTCTACGCAGAATCTGATGAAACGTTGACGCTGATGGTTGAAAGTGTCGTATCGGGAACCATCGACGACACAAGCGATACTGGTACAGGCACGATCATTGATGACAATAACGATGCCGCGATCGTCAGCATCCTGGGACCGGCTTCGGTCGTCGAAGGCGCAACGACTGGAAACTACACCGTTTCGTTGGACAATCCGGCCGCTACCGACGCTACCGTGAACTTGTCTTATAGCGGGACGGCTGCCGATGGAACCGACTTCAACGGAGTCGCCAGCGTGGTTGTGCTTGCGGGAAACAGCAGCACGACATTTGATTTGAACACGATCAATGATGGACTCTTTGAAGGCTCCGAGACGATCATTATCGACATCGACTCTGTCAGTGGCGGCGGCTTCGAGGACGTAGCCGAGCATTCAGTCGACAACCAAGTCACAACGACTATCACAGACGCGGCCGATCAACCGGCTATCTCAGTGAACAATATTGCGGTTACCGAAGAAGGCGACATGTTCGCTGTTTTCACGATCAGCCTTTCCAACGCAAGCTTTGAAGACATTTCAGCGGGCATTAGCTTGGGCGACAATACCGCGACTGGACTGGGCGTGGATTTCGGAACAACTGGCGTTGGAAACTTGCAGATTTTCAATGGCACAACGTGGGTCGATGCGTCCACAGTGACGATTGCTGCTGGGGACACATCTGTACTGGCACGCACACCGATTACAGACGATGTATTCGAGGACGATGGCGAAACGTTTACCTTGACAGCGAATGTCACAGCGGGGGCAACCAGCAATCCAACCGCACAAGGCACTGGGACAATTAGCGATGAAGCGACTCCCGACAATGCAACGGTTTCGTTGACTGGGCCAACGTCGGTGAACGAAGGTGATGTGACAACACCCTATGTCCTGGATGTCGATTTTGTTCCTGTGACAGATATCACAGTCACGTTGGCTTATTCGGGAACAGCCGCCAACGGCGCAGACTTTAGCGGCGTGACCCCGGTGACGATTTCAGCGGGCAGTCAACAAGCTTCATTCATGCTGTCGACAATCGATGATGGCCTGTTTGAGGGAACCGAGAACATCGTTGTCACGATTCAGAATGTTTCTGGTGGCGGGTTCGAGTCGATCACGATTCACGCTACGGACAATTCGGTCACAACCAACATCATCGACAATGATTCGCCAGACATTGCCGTTAGCAGTGTGACTGTAACAGAAGAAATCGATGGATTCGCAGTGTTCGACGTGACACTCAGCAATACATCGGTCGAAGACATTGTGTTTGATTTGACTCTCACGGATCAAACCGCAAACGGAAGCGGCGTGGACTTTGGATCTACCGGCATCGGCAACCTGCAAGTCTTTGATGGCTCCGCATGGGTGGATGCGTCGTCGGCGACAATCCTGGCGGGTGATCTGAGCGTACAAGTACGCACACCGATTGCCGATGACTTTCTTGCGGACGATGGCGAAACGTTTACGTTGACGGCAACTGTCACAAACGGGACTACCAACCAGGCCTCTGCGACTGGAACGGGAACGATCTCGGATGAAAGTTCAGCGGACACCGCGACCGTATCGATCAGCGGTCCTGGCTCCGTTGCTGAAGGCGTTGCGACGACTAACTACACCGTTTCCGTCGATCAAACGCCAGCCACCGATCTGACTGTGAACCTTGCGTATTCGGGAACGGCAGGGGATGGAACGGACTTTACGGGCGTCGCCGATGTTACGATCGCTGCCGGAACCACTGCCACCACGTTTAGCTTGAACACGATTGCAGATAGCTTGGCCGAAGGCGCTGAGTCGATTGTGATCGACATCGATTCGCTGGTAGGCGGTGGCTTTGAGGCGGTTGATGAACACCCCGTCGACAACCAAGTCACGACGACGATCGTGGATGATGACACGGCATTGTGGAGCATTTCTGGCGCACTGACTGCCAACGAAGGCGCGTCGGCAGGCTACACGATTGAACTGAACCGGGCATTAGGCGCTGGGGGCACCGCTACGATCACTGTTTCGCAAACCGACATCGACACGATCGCCGCTGATCTTGGGTTAGCGGGCAACAATGAAACGGATGTCTTTAACGCAATCAATGCGGCGGTTGGTGCTTACGCTGGCCCCGGTTCGTTGACTTTCAATGCCGGTTCGGGCGTACTGACTTTCACAGCCAACAACGACGGTGATCAACTTGCGGCCTTGAATTTCTCGGTGGCAGCCTTCGATGATGCATTGCTGGAAGGCGACGAAGATTTTTCAATTTCGTTAAGTGCTCCTAGCAGTTCATCAGGTGCTTCGGTTGGACTGGGCAATTCGCTGGTCACAACAACGATCGTGGACAATGACGCCGCGGTTGTATCGATTGCTGCGACAGCGAACGGAGACGAAGCCGGTGCAGATGGTGAATTCACCGTCACAATTTCACAAACTTCGTCGACCGACACCGTGATCGACTATACGGTTGCTGGGTCTGCTGTTGAAGGAACCGATTTTGGTTCGCTGTCCGGACAAGTCACTGTGCTGGCGGGTCAAACCACCGCGACGATCGAAATTCCAACGATTGATGATTCGCTTATCGAAGTCACTGAGACGGTGCAAATCACGTTGGATTCGATTGTTTCTGGCGATCCATCGGTTCTGATTGGCGGGACTAATTCTGCGTCGGTCAATCTGGCGGACGATGACGCTGGACTTTGGAGCATCTCAGGTGACGCAACCGTCACGGAATCCTTGGACGCAGCCTACACGATTGCTCTAACGGGTACTTTCGGAAACAGTGCTTCGGTCAGTGTTGATGTTGCGTTGATCGAAAACGAAACGACTGCTGCCGACCATGCCGTTTTGGACACAGCGATTGCAACCGCAGTAGGTGCTTATTCGGGGCCTGGTGACTACGCATGGGATGGAACGACGCTTACTTGGACGGCTGATGCTGACGGACAATCGCCTGGTAATCTGGCAATCGCTCTGACTGCGACGGCTGATTCGATCGTTGAAGGCGACGAAACCTACTCGATAGATCTTAGCAGTCCTGGTAGTGCCACGGCATCAGGAATTGCGCTGAGTTCTGCGGATTCGGTCACGACAACGATCATTGACAGCGACACGGCACAGGTAACGATCGCAGCAACGACACATGCCAACGAAGCTGGACTCGTTGACGGCGTCTTTACGGTTAACATTTCAACACCGGCAAGTTCCGACACTGTGATCGACTATACGGTTGGCGGAAGTGCTGTCGAAGGAACCGATTTCGCCAACCTGTCGGGGCAAGTCACAATTCTGGCAGGACAGTCCAACGCGACCATCCAAATTCCCGTCCTTGATGACTCGACCATCGAGGGAACCGAAACCGTTAGTGTTTCTTTGACCGGCATTTCGACTGGTGACCCATTGGTGTCAATTGGCTCGCAATCGGTTGCGTCGATCGACGTGTTTGACAACGACACCGGCGAATGGAATATCGTTGGCGATGCTACGGTTGCTGAATCGGCAAATGCAAGCTACACCATTTCGTTCGATGGTGTGATCGACAGCGGGCAATCGGCAAACATCAATTTAGTTTTGGCCAATGTTGATACTACAAGCGCTGACTATGCAGATTTCAGTGCAGTGGTTGCATCAGCGACAGGAAACTATTCCGGCCCTGGTAGTTACGCGTGGGACGGCACAACGCTGACATGGACGGCCGACGGCAACGGACAAACACCAAACGACTTGCAGCTGATCTTGGGAGCAGCCGACGATTCGATTGTTGAAGGCGACGAAGACTACACGATCACTTTGTCGAGTCCGACCGGTAGCGTGCCAGGTGTGAATCTGGGTGCAAGCACTGCTGTTACAACGACGATCACGGACAACGACGTGGCGACGATTTCGATCGTTCCCGACGCTGACGGTAATGAAGAACTGGCTTTACCAAGTCGCTTTCTGGTTAGACTAACAACACCGTCATCGACTAACACGGTCGTCAATTATACGGTCAGCGGAAGTGCAACCAGCGGCGATGACTTCACTCCACTAAGTGGACAAGTCACGATCGCAGCGGGCGCAACGGGCGCCGTCATCACTGCTCCCACGATCGATGATGTGGTGGCCGAACCGACCGAGAACATTACGGTTACTTTGACCAGTATCGCATCGGGCGACCCTCAGATTTCGATCGGCGGTACTTCGAGTGCGTCAACTAACTTGTTCGACAACGACACGGTTGTTTGGTCGATCACTGGCGATTCGACGGTCAATGAGGGCGCAAACGCAAACTACACGATCGAACTAGTGGGATCACTTCAGAACGGTGATGAGGCAGTGGTCCAAGTCGCTCTCGTTGACGTCGATACCGACGCTGCCGATTACGCATCATTCGATTCGGCAGTGGCAGCAGCGGTTGTGGCGTACTCTGGCAACGGATCCTATTCTTGGGACGGAAGTTTCCTTACGTGGACCGCATCAGCCGATGGACAGACTCCCGGCGCGCTGAATATTAGCTTGGGCGCGATTGACGATATGGTTGCCGAGATAACGGAAGACTACCAAATCGTACTTTCGAACGCTTCCGTTGTTTCGGGTGCCGCTGCGTCGATCGACGTGACGAACACGAATGTCACAACGGCGATTGTCAACGAAGACGCTGTTCCATCGACGGCAAACAACACCGTGTCGACCAACGAAGACACGCCGCTACCGTTCACCGCGGCGGACTTTGCATTCTCAGATTCTGACCTGGGTGACACATTGCAATCGATCCGAATCGCAACACTACCGAGTGCTGGCGCTTTGACACTAGGCGGTTCCGACGTTGTGCCAGGCCAAGTGATTCCTGTTGGACAGATTTCCAACTTGAGCTTCCTTCCATTTGGTGATGAAAATGGAGCAAGCTACACCACGTTCACTTTCACTGTCAGTGACGGCACCAACGAAAGTTTACCGGCGACGATGACAATTGATGTCGTGCCTGTCAACGACGAACCGGCCTTTTCCAGCCTTGATAATACGTCAACCTACACTGAAGGTGCCGCAGGCGTCGTTCTGGATTCCAATGCTACGCTGGCCGATATCGAATTGGATGCGATCAACAATTACGACGGATCAACGCTCACACTTGCTCGCGATGGTGGATCCGTTGCTGAAGACAGCTTTGGGCACTCAGGTACTCTTTTGCCTTTGAATGAAGGCAATAGCATCACAGTGAATGGTGCTTTGATTGGTTCTGTTGCTACCAACAGCGGCGGAACCCTGGAGCTTGAATTCAATGCGAATGCGACATCGGCATTGGTCGATGCAACACTCCAGCAGATCACTTACAGCAATACAAGCGACGACCCACCGGGTTCGGTCACCATCGAATATTTGTTCGACGATGGAAACGTATTGGCACAAGGAATTGGTGGTAACCTGACGGATTCTGGTTTCATTGACGTCACAATCGTCCCGGTTAACGACGCACCGAATGCTACCGACAATAGCAACACGATCGCCGAAGACGGTGCTACCGTTGGTGGAAACATCATCAGCGACGATGACGGCAACGGAGTTGATTCGGACCCAGAAAATGATCCTTTGGCGGTTACTGAGATCGATGGTGTGACCAGTCCCGCCAGCGATGTGACCGGAACTTATGGGACGCTGGATTGGGAGGCTGACGGAAGCTACGTTTACACAATCGACAATGGGAATCCAGCCGTTCAGGCGCTTTCGCCCGGCGAATCCCTGACGGATGTGTTTACTTACACTGTTTCCGATGGCAATGGAGGAACGGATACGGCCGACCTAACGATTACGATCACCGGCACCAACGATTTGCCCGTGGCGATGATCGACAACGATAGTGTGACCGAAGACATCACATTGGTCGCTAGCGGAAACGTATTGACCAACGATTCAGATGTCGACGCGAGTGACACACTCACGGTCACCCAAGTCGACATGAATGCAGCGAACGTCGGCAATTCTGTGATGGGATTCTTTGGCAGCGTCCTAATTGACAGCGATGGGCAATACACTTACACGCTGGACAATTCGCTGGCGACGATCCAAGCGTTGCAAGTTGGCGACACGCTCAGTGACACCTTTATCTACACGGTTTCGGATAGCAACGGCGGTAGCGTTACCGAGACTTTGGATATCACGATCAACGGCACCAATGACGTCCCCACAATTGACTTGGATGGTAGTGATGCCACCGCGCCAGGCAATGATTACACGGCGGAATACACCGAAGGAAGCCTTCCTATTCCGATCGCGGCGATCGATACGACGATTACGGATATTGATGACACGAATATCGAATCCGCTGTCATCACGCTCACGAACCCGCAGGTCTTGGATCAGTTGTTTGCACTGGACTTTGCTCCCAACTGGCCTGCCGGAATCTCGGCTACAGTCAATGCGTCCGGCGATCAAGTCACCTTGACCGGCTCTGCCGCGTTGGCCGATTACGAAACAGCGATCAGCCTGGTGCAGTTCGGAAACGGATTACAAAATCCAGACGCGACTGACCGTTTGATAACGGTGACGGTCAACGATGGCGCGGCGAACAGCGCGACCGCGACGTCAACGATTCAGGTCAGCGTTTTCTCTGACTTGGAAATTTCTAGCGACTTGGTTCGCGAAGCAGATGACCTGATATTCGAACTGGTACTGGATTCACCAGCCCAAGGCGATATCGTGCTGGAGTTGGTCACGACCGGCGCTACTGCGACCGATGGTGTCGACTACGAAAATGTAGACTTTGAATACTTGCCAGACGGAAGCAGTGTTTGGTTGCCAGCCGGCGGTCCCAACGGTACTCACGTGACCTTTGCCGATGGCGAAACCAGGATCCAAGTTCGCATCAATACCTTTGATGATTTCCTGGACGAGCCGAACGAAGAGCTGGCTCTGTCAGTGGCTTCGGTTGTGTCTGGCACGATTGGTGACACGTCGAGTGTCGGGATCGGAACAATTACTGACGAAGTGTTCCCAGATGAAGCGGTCGTTTCGATCGTCGGCCCAGCAGTCGTTGCCGAAGGCGACACAACGACGAACTATACGGTCAGTGTTGACCAAGTTCCTGTGACCGACGTTACCGTTAACTTGGCTTACAGCGGAACGGCTACCAATGGCAGCGATTTCGCAGGAGTAGCAAGCGTCACGATTCTGGCAGGTGACTCGAACGTCGATTTCACGATCGACACGCTGAACGATGCAGTCTTTGAAGGTGCGGAAGACATTGTGGTTGATATCGACAGCATCAATGGCGGTGGGTTCGAAGGGATTGTGGAACACGCAACCCAAAACCAAGTCACCACGTCGATCATCGAAACCGCTGCTCCCATCGTTAGCGTGACCAACGTGACGGTTGCAGAGGACGCGGATCTGTTCGCGGAATTTACAATCAGTTTGTCTTCTCCATCAACGGAAGATATAGCCGTTGACGTGGCGCTGACGGATGATACTGCTGAGGGCGGCGGGGTCGACTTTGGCTCCCTAACAGCAACTAACCTTCAAGTCTTCATCAATGGTGCGTGGGTTGATGCGACTAACGCGACGATCGACGCCGGTGAGACTTCTATCCTTGTTCGCACACCGATCATTGATGATGTGTTAGATGATGCTGGTGACATGTTCCAAGTAACCGCAATGGTCACCGCTGGAACGACTGGCAATAGCACGGCAACTGGTATCGGCACAATTCTGGACGATCCAGTCACACCCGATGATGCTACGGTCACACTGATTGGGCCAACGACCGTGAACGAAGGTGATTTGACGACGCCTTACACGTTGGAAGTTGATTTCACAGCGAACACGGACATCGTTGTCACGCTGAACTACTCCGGTACGGCGTCCGACGGAAGCGACTTTGTAGGAACTGCGACCGCAACGATCTTAACTGGCGATGACCAAACCACTTTTACTTTGCCAACCATTGATGACGCCATTTATGAAGGCGCCGAATCGATCATCGTTAGCATTGCAGGACTCGCTGGTGGCGGGTTTGAAAACATCGTTGCACATCCAACGCTGAACACGGTGACAACCGAAATTGTTGATGATGATCTGCCAACCTTGACAGTTAGCAACGTGTCGTCAACGGAAGAAATCGACGGCTACGCGGTCTTTACGGTTTCTCTTGATACGGTTTCGATCGAAGACGTTTCATTCGAGCTTGCACTGAACAGCGGTACTGCGCTCGGGGAAGGCGTCGATTTTGGGTCGGCGGGGTCGGATAACTTGCAAGTCTTCGACGGATTGGCTTGGGTCGATGCAAGCACAGCGACCATCGCTGGCGGGCAAACCTCTGTCAACGTTCGCACGGCAATCATTGACGATGCGTTCAGCGACTCGGGCGAGACTTACACGCTGACGGCAACGGTTATTTCTGGAACAACCAGCAATACGACGGCAGTCGGCACCGGAACAATCGACGATGAAGCGACCGCCGACACCACGTTAGTTTCGATCGTTGGGCCAACAACGGTAGTCGAAGGCGATACCACGACGCCGTATACAGTTGCTGTTGATTCGACTCCTGGCACCGATGTTATCGTCAGTCTTAGCTACAGCGGCACTGCCGTCGATGGCACCGATTTTAATGGAGTCGCCGGCGTAATAATCGAGGCTGGCACTAACAGCACGGACTTTACAATCGATAGCTTGGCTGATGTTTTGAGCGAAGGCCCAGAATCGTTCGTGATTGACATCGCTAACATTTCTGGTGGCGATTTCGAGAACATCGCAGCAGATCCTTTGGCGAATCAAGTAACCACGTCCATCACCGATGATGATTCCACCGTGTGGTCAATCAGCGGCGACGCCACTGTGAACGAAGGCGGTATCGCGACGTATGACTTGCAGCAGACGGGCGCACTGGGTGCTGGCGAATCGGTTGCCATCACGCTGAACCAAGTTGACATGACGACTGAAGCTGACGACTTGGGCACAGTTGTCGGCAACGAGATGGATTTCTACGCTGCCGTCAACGCTGCTGTCGCCAGTTATTCTGGGCCCGGTGCCATTTCCTTTGACGACAGCACAGGCACACTGACATTCACCGCTGCGAATGACGGCGATCTGATGAGCATCTTGTCGATCAACCTGCAAGCAACTGATGACTCGGTTCTAGAATCAGCCGAAGACTATCGTATTGACATCTCGAATGCTCAGAGTGCGACGGGTGTTACCACCAGCATTGGCAATGCGTCCCAGTCCACCGTGATCAATGACAACGATTCCGCAGTCGTGTCGATTGCCGCAACGACAGACGGAGATGAATCTGGCCCCATCGACGGTCAGTTCACAGTTTCCATAACGGCGCCGGCGGATACCGATACTGTCGTTGACTATTTGTTAGCAGGCACAGCAACACAAGGGGCCGATTACGCCTCGGTGACCGGACAAGTGACCATTGTTGCTGGTTCGACCAGTGCCGTGATTGACATCGTAACTACCGATGACATCTTGATCGAAGGCACCGAAACAGTATCAGCGACTCTGGTAGCGATTTCGACAGGCGACCCAGACATTTCTCTTGGCTCTGCAGTAACCGCGTCGATTGAACTGAGCGACAATGATGCTGGACAATGGAACATTACAGGTGACACGACCGTTGCCGAAGGATTCAACGCCGACTACACCATCACACTCAGTGGCATCTATCAGGCAGGTGAAGTCGCTAGTGTTGACGTAGTCATCGCCGACATTGACACACTTCCCGACGACTACACCGATTTCGATCTTGCGATCACGGCGGCTGTGGATGGATACTCAGGTCCAGGAAGCTTTACCTGGGAAGGCACGACTCTGACATGGACGGCTGGCTCGGACGGCGAAACACCCGACCCGCTGAACATCAGTCTCATCGCGCTTGATGATTCGACTGTTGAAATTGATGAGCGATATTCAGTTGGGCTAGTCAACCCGGCCAGTTCAACGGGCGCGAGCATCACGATTGGCGTTGACACCGTGACGACAACGATCGTGGATGGTGACACAGCAGTCGTTGATGTCGTAACAACATCGGAGGGCCACGAAGACGGTCCTCAAAGCACCGTGTTCACTGTCTCGATCTCCAATCCGGTTTCGTCCGATACAGTGATCGAATACACCTTGTCCGGAACTGCAACCAGCGGCAGTGACTTTACGCCCGAAACTGGATTCGTAACGATTCTGGCCGGCGAAACCAGCGCCATCGTTACTCTGCCGACAATCGATGACACATTGATCGAAGGCACCGAAGACATCGCGATTGAACTGACCGGATTTGCGGTCAGCAATCCCAATATCACACTTGGAACAACCATGGCGGTTGCACAGGTGCAAGACAACGATGCAGCGATCTGGTCAATTACCGGCGACACCAGTGTCGATGAATCGGACATTGCTTCGTACACGATTTCACTGGGCGGCGGATTCGGCAACGGCGATTCCGCCCAAGTCCAATTGTCGATTGCGGACGTTGACACTCTACCAGCGGACTACGCCAACTTTGACACAGCCGTCACAGATGCTGTGAACGCTTACACCGGCCCGGGAACTTACTCTTGGGACGGAACGACGCTGGGCTGGACCGCGAATTCGCCAGGCCAGACGGCTGGTGATTTAGTGGTGAATCTTGCTGCGATTGACGATGCGAGCCTGGAGCTGAACGAAGACTATACCGTTAGCTTGTCCAACCCTTCCAGTAGTTCTGGAGTCGCTATATCGCTGGGAACGCCGGCGGTGACGACAACTATCTTGGACAATGACACGGCGATTGTGACGATTGCCGCGACCACTGATGCAAGCGAAAGCGGACCTGTCGACGGTGTGTTCACGGTTTCAATTTCTGCCGCGTCCAGCACTGACACGGTCGTCGACTACGCCTTGTCGGGTGCAACCGACGGAAGTGATTTCGCAAGTGTATCTGGGCAGGTAACGATCTTGGCTGGCGACACGACCGCCACGATCACTCTTTCGACAATCGACGATGCAATCATCGAAGGCGCGGAGGATGTGACAGCATCGCTCACCGGGATTCCATCGGGATCTGTTGGCGTTACGATCGGCAGCGCCAACTCAGCCGTGATTACGTTGACGGACAATGACGCAGCGATCTGGAGCATCACGGGTGACACCAGCGTGAACGAAGCGGCTGACGCAACGTATGAAATTTCGCTTTCTGGATTACTGGGTGCCGGCGAATCTGCCAGCATCGAGGTTGCCATCACAGAATTGACAACCACCAGCGTCGATCATGCTGACTTTAGCACCAGCATTACCGATGCGGTTGCAGCTTACACCGGTCCTGGTACGTATACCTGGGACGGAACGACGTTGACATGGACAGCAAACGCGGATGGACAAGCTGCTGACAATTTGATTGTTACCTTGAACGCCACCGACGACACGGTCGTTGAAGGCGCCGAGGACTACCGAGTGAGCCTGGCAAATCCTGGCAGCAGCACCGGTGCAAGCGTGAGCCTAGGGACGGCTTCGGTGACAACCGTGATCAACGACGATGATGTCGCGACCGTTTCCGTGGTCGGCCTGAACGATGCGTTCGAGACTGGGCCAACGAATGGTCAATTTGAAGTTTTACTTTCGTCGCCATCATCAAGCGACACAGTGATCGACTTCACACTTACTGGCACCGCAGTTAGCGGATTGGATTACACGCCGATTCCGCTGCAAGTCACGATCCTTGCGGGACAAACAAGTGCGATCGTCGAAGTGCCTGCCATTGACGATGCTGAAATCGAAGCTCCGGAAAACGTTCAGATCACTCTGGATAGCATTTCGTCTAGCGATCCTGAAGTCACGATCGGTGGTGTTTCGACAGCATCCATCGCGATGGTCGACAACGACGGTCTAACATGGACAATCACTGGCGATTCGGTTGTTGATGAAGGCAATGTGGCGAGTTACACAATCCAGCTGCTGGGCTCGGCTCAAGTTGGCGAACTGGTTTCCGTCGAACTATCACTTCAAGACGGAACCACCAACGCATCGGACTACACAAGTTTCAATGGTGCGGTCGGCGCTGCCGTGAATGCTTATACCGGACCAGGTAACTTTCTATGGGACGGCACGACGCTAACATGGACAACGGAACTACCCGGCGAAGCTGCTGGTCCTCTCGTTGTTTCACTGGGAACCGTCGGAGATCTTGTTGCGGAAGGCGATGAAGATTACGACATCGTGATCGCAAACGCCATGGCGTCGCTGGGCACTTCTGCGGGAGTCGATCCTGTCGAAAATGAAGTCAATACGACGATTGCCGATGACGACTCACGGCCGACAACGTCCGACCAAATCATAACGATCGATGAAGACACCGTGCGTCCACTGAGCATTGCCGATTTTGTATTCAATGACGCGGATGGTGATTCAATTCAGTCGATCACGCTCACCACGTTGCCCACGGCCGGGACACTTCTGTTTGCCGGAACGCCAATCGCATCGCCAATTTCGCTTTCACCGACAGACGTGGACAACTTAGTCTTTGAGCCCGCTGCAAACGAGAAAGGTTCACCCTACGACTCATTTACATTTTCGGTAAGCGACGGGACCAACGATAGTCTTCCAGGTCTGATCACGATCAATGTGCTGCCGGTCAATGATGCTCCGGTATTCAACAGCGTTAACAATTCGCCGACGTTCACAGAAGGCATGGCGCCTGTGTTGCTGGACGGCGACGCGACCATCATGGACTTGGAATTGGACGCGATCGACAACTTCGATGGTTCAACTCTAACGCTGCAGAGAAACTTGTCCGCCAATGGCGAAGACATGTTTACACAAACAGGAACGCTTGCGCCGCTGACAGAAGGCGGCCCATTGGTGGTCGGCGGAACGTCGATTGGTACTGTGGTCAGTAACAGTGCTGGATCGTTACTATTGTCCTTCGATGCGAACGCCACGGGTGACTTGGTCGATCAAGTCCTCCAACAAATCGCGTACTCGAACACAAGCAACACGCCGCCGCCTTCGGTTTTGATCGACTTGCTATTTGACGATGGCAATGTACTTGACCAAGGCAGCGGAGGACCACTTTTGACTGCCGGTTCGATCCTGGTCAACATTTCCGAAGTTAACGATCCACCGATTGCCACAGACAACACGCGAACGCTACAAGAAGACGTCACAACGTTTACCACTGGCAATCTGATTAGCGACGACGATGGTTTTGGTGTCGATGTTGATTTGGACGTCGAACTACTTTCAATATCACAGATCGAATCAACCACTAACCCTGCCGATGATGTTGTTGGCATGTACGGTGTCCTGACTTGGGACAGCGCCGGTGGTTATTCTTACACGTTGGATGGCACCAACCCTGCCGTCAACGGATTGGACGATGGTGAAACACTCGTCGAAACGTTTACTTATACGGTCACCGATGGAACCGCAACGGACACCGCAACGCTGACCATCACGATCCTCGGAACCAATGATCTGCCGGTTGCAGTCAACGATGCGAACACGGTTGTGGAAGATTCTCCACTGAACCCGATCAGCGGAAATGTGACCTTCAATGACATCGAACCAGACGATACGCTCGTTGTAACGCTGGTGGATGGCAATCCTGCTAACGTCGACAATCCCTTGGTCAGTACCTACGGAACACTGATTCTGCAAAGTGACGGAAGCTATACCTATGAACTGGACAATGCAAATCCAGTCGTTGATGTGCTGGGTGATGGCGATAGTCTGACGGAGACGTTCACGTATACTGTCACCGATGGTGATGGAACAGCGACCGCAGACCTTGTGATCACGATCCAGGGAACGAATGAAGCGCCGGTTGCAGTCGCGGACACGAATTCTGTTGTCGAAGACAGCTTGCCCAACCCTGTTACCGGCAACGTGATCTTGAACGATACTGATTTGAATTCGGATGTTCTGACCGTCATCGAAATCGACGGAGAACCAGCAAGTGTCAATGTGCCAATCCAGACTGTTTATGGTACCTTGATAATCGATTCGGACGGTGCCTACGAGTACGAACTGGACAACGACAATCCGCTTGTCGACGCATTGCCGGTTGGCGGAACGTTGCTTGAGTCTTTTACCTATACGATATCCGACCCAAGCGGTGCGGTTGCCTCGGCAACGCTAGAGATCGACATCACCGGTGCCAATGACCGCCCAACGCTTACGGCACTGACCGAGCAAGATGATCGTGTCAACAATCCAATCGCTCCGGTAGATGTCGGCGGTGCGGATGTCGACACTGGCGACACACTTGTCTACACCGATGCAGGTTCACTGCCGCCGGGACTGACGATCAATCCTGTTACCGGAATTGTCACTGGCGTACCAACAATCCCTGGTGTTTATTCTGTCACCATCACTGTGACGGATAATGAAGGCGACACAGGGTCGATCAGCTTTGACTGGACCGTTACCAACACGCCGCCAGTCGCGGTGCCCAACACCAACTCGATATCAGAAGACGCGGTCGTTGCGATCAGCGGTGACATCAGAGCCAACGACTTTGATGCCGAAGACCCCACATCGGCTTTGGTAATCACATCGGTCAACGGCATAACGTCACCAGGTATAGTTACCGGGAACTACGGAACACTTAGCTTCAACGCTGATGGTACCTACACCTATACGCTCGACAGCACCAATCCCAACATCAACGCTTTCCCAGCGGGATTCATCGCTTCGGACACCTTTGCCTACGAAATCTCTGATACGCTTGGCCTCACTACGGCTAGCAATCTGACGATCAATGTGGTTGGAGAAAACGACGCGCCCACTGCGGTGAATGACAGTTTCGTGACCACCGAAGACCTTGCGGTTTCCGACAACGTTATCCCCAATGACACGGAAATTGACACAGGTGACACGCTATCGATTTTGTCCGTCAACGGCAATCTGCAAGTCATCGGAACTCCATTCACTTTGCCTTCAGGAGCATTGCTAACGATCAACAGTGACGGCACGTACGACTACGATCCGAATGGAGCTTTTGATAGTTTGCTGCCTGGCGAAACGGGATCGGACAGCTTCAACTACACCATCACCGATTCCAACGGCGGGACTTCAACCGCGACGGTCAACGCTACGATCACCGGCGTCAACGACCCGCCGCGAGCGACAGACGATTTTGCACAGACGATTGAAGAGATTCCTGTCATCATTCCAGTCCTGGACAACGACCTTGATCCCGAAGGCGGTGCGTTGACTTTCGCCATCGAAACTCTGCCAACCAATGGAACCATCGTCGTCTTGCCGGACGGATCCATTGAGTACACACCGGACTTAGAATTCATAGGCACTGATTCGTTCACCTACAGTCAGACCGATCCACTGGGTGCCACGGCAATTGCCAACGTCCAGATCATCGTCGAACCCGAATTCATCTATGCGTTCGACTCGTTCAACAATTTCCTCGAAATGTTTGACGACAAAAAAGACGACTCGATTGGACGCGAACTGTTATTGTCGCAGTTGATACCGTCGCTGGCTCCGGAACCGATTTTGGCCGGCTACGCCAAGCCGGGTACGATCCTCGTTGGCCGGATGTACAACGTGGACGGATCTGTGCTTGCGGAAACATCGACGTCAGCAGACCAAGCCGGCAACTGGGTGCTTCAATTCTTTGGATCAAGAGTTAGCCCGGATACGTTCGTGATCATCGAGCATATCGCGACAGAGTCAGTCGCACTTGGTCAAACAAACTTCCGTTTGACGCCTGACACCTATCGTTCAATGCAGATGAACACGCAACACGATCGAGCCACAACGATGGGCACGATCCTCGGTGACCTTCCAAGCAACGCGATCCAGGGCGAATTTGCCGAGAACATCAACCCGCTCCGACTCTTGGATTGAGAAAGGCCGACGTATCGAATAAGGATTTAGTAGCGTAGTCGTCAATCTGCGTCTGCCGCCGGTCTTGGTGAACTGCTAGACGATGCAAGGGCCT
Source organism: uncultured Pirellulaceae bacterium (assembly GCA_964398215.1). GTDB lineage: Bacteria > Planctomycetota > Planctomycetia > Pirellulales > Pirellulaceae > CAYNNP01. The sequence continues at coordinate 30,445 of CAYNNP010000024.1, forward strand.
GACGCAGCCGGTCCGCGTACCTCCGAACGTAGTCCTTGTCCGATTGCTCAGCCAACTTTACCGCGTCGATCATCCGGTCGGGAGCAAGCCGAACTGCCATTGAAAGTTGGTCTTTGAATTGTTCATAGAATCGACCATCAACCAAACGAGCGACGATTGCGTCGACCAGCCGCGTGATCTCACGATCAGGTGGCGGATGGTTTTTGAAGTAACGGCACAGTTTCGCACGTGCCCGATTGTGCCACAGACCGAAACTCTCTGCGGCAACGAATTCAACTGCACGAGACGTTGCGTCGATGTCGCCAGATTTTACATCGGCGATAAGTGCATGTAGTTCCATTTTGGTAAGCGATCGAATCCAGATCACTGCGTACGATGGGCGCATTTTGAGTGCCTGCTGGTCCCAATTCGGATTCACAGAGTGAGTTCTTGTTCCGGCCAAGATTCAGTCTAAGGACTTCTGCGTCTACATGCCACAAAAACGTACAGGACGCAGAGTCGATTCCAAACCGTGTTTTGGATCGCTTTCAGATGTCACAGAACAGAGAGAGGGCGATAGCATTTCGTTGCCACCCTCTGAGGCCTCGAAGGCTGACAACAATTGCCACTGGGCGAGAGCCTGAGCTCCATCGCCACCAGCTAAACACAAGCACGTCCTATTCCATGTCCATTCAAAGGATGGGTGAGAAATGTCAGCTGTTCACTGACTGTCTCGCTGGTCGTTCGCGCTTGTGTGCTACGTTGTTTCCCGAAATGAAAACAGATACTACCGGCTGCCTGAACCTTGGCTCGCTGCTGGTGGGGGACCAATGTACTGGTTGGATCCCGATCCTTGGCTCAAGGGCGGACTGGCGTATGAGTTGGAAATCGGTGCTTGCTGCACTGTGGTAGCCGGAGCGGCATACTGGTTTGCAGTGTGAACGGTGGATGGGTGGCAACTGCCACCACTAGCTGAGGTGCCTCAGGATCCGCCACCACGCGACGATTGGCAGCCTGCGGCAAACGTGAATGCGGAAGCCATTGTTAGGCAGGCTACCGCTCGTTTTGTGAAGATTGACATGTGCATTCCTTTGCAACTGAGTAACGATTTGCTTCCTTAGCAAAAATTGTCAACGTATTAACATGGCCATTCTTGGGGGGTAGCCGCCAAGCAGCCGCCCTCTTTCAACCGCGATAATCGTCGCCAACTTTTTTGAGCAACAAATCCCCTTACAAAACGTGATTCGACCAAGCGCCGGTATGAGAAGAACTTTGTCTGAAAAAAACGACAATTATCGCCGAGGTTTTTATCATCAAAAATGCGACTGTTTTTTCGATTGAACTAAAGGCCGTGTGAAACTCAGTTTGTGGTTCAGAGGGTAGGCTGGCGTTAGCCCGGTGATGGCGGTGTCACCGGCGGGCGGAGTGATGTGATGTCGTACGGATGGGTTAGTTTGTGTGGTGCGCGCGTGTGTAGCGGTTCAATCACCGGGCTTACGCCCACCGCTCGCCGGCGTGCGGTTTTGTTAGTTGGAAACTTTTGAGCCGATGGGCGATAGCCCCGGTTTTGAGCGCACCCAAACCGTCATTAACCGGGGCTATCGCCCATCGGCTCATTTGCGCTTTGCCGACTTCCGCTACCAATCAGGTTGACAAAATCGCGAAATATCAGTCTGGAGCGCACAATTGCGCCGTGCGCAGCCGAAATTTTGGTTGGATTATAGATTCCGTTTGAATCCAATCGCCCCTGAATTAGCCTGGAATCCCTAACGAAGACGCACCTCTCCTGAGTCTCTGGGATCATGATTCGACGCAACAAAAATGCCGTAGCACCTGGCAAACATTCTGGCTGGAAAATCGATGCACTCGAACAACGTTTGATGCTGGCTGGTGATGTTGCAGCCGCTGTTTCTACGCCAACGCAATCGGTTCCAACTCAAGACACCACAGTAACTGCTCAGCAAACATCGATCACGTTTATCGATGCCAACCTGGAAGACTTGGACGCCATTGCCGGAACCATCGCGGCAAATACCGAGATCGTTCTGCTGACAAACGACTCCGATCCGATCGAGCAAATCACGCGAGTGCTGGCTCAAAGAAACGGCGTGCAATCGGTTCACCTGATTGGTCATGGTCAGTCTGGCCAAATCGCTTTCGGCAACAACGTCATTGATGCCGAATCGTTGAATGCACATCAGTCTGATATCCAAAGTTGGCAGAACGCGCTGACCGATGACGCGGATATTCTGATCTATGGCTGCAACACGGCGCAAGGAACCGTTGGCGCTGAATTCATTTCTCTGTTGGCCGAATTGACCTCGGCTGACATCGCGGCGTCCACGGACGTGACCGGCAACATTGTCGACGGCGGCGACTGGGATTTGGAAAGCATCGTTGGTAGCGTTGAAACGGCCCTCGTGTTCGATGTTCATAGGCGAAAAGAACTGGACGTGACGCTTGCCACGGTTCAAATTTTCGCGGCTGGAACGACTGGCGACGAAGAAATCCAATTGTCCATCGCTGGTGAAGTCGTGGCGACTTTTGACGACCTTGGTTCGGGTGCTGATTCCGGAAATCTACGCACGCTGACTTTCAACACCAACCAAGATGTGACACCCGGGCAAGTTCGGATCGATTTCGTCAACGACCTGTTTGACCCGGCTAACGGTATCGACCGGAACGTTTTGATTGACGCAATCGCGATCGATGGAGTCCGATTCGAAACTGAATCGCCGGATGTATTTTCGACGGCGACTTACACTCCAGACGGACTGGAGCCTGGTTTTGGTCGTGGCGAGTTCCTGCATTCCAACGGCTACTTTCAGTACGCCGGTGGCGCACCTGAAACGACCAATATCACTGTGAATGCCGCTGGCGATGAAGGCACCGAGTCCTTTGCACTACAGATCGACGGACAGACAGTAGAAGTTTGGAACAACATTGGTACGTCATTCAATTCGTTCAACCACACTGCCAGCGGAACTGTTACGGCTGATCAAATCCGCGTCGTCTTTCTGAACGACGAATACAATCCAGCTCAAGGAATCGATTCCAACTTAGTCGTCGATAACATCGTGGTCGACGGTGTTGTGTTCGAAACCGAAGCCTCGAACGTCTTTTCGACGGGTACTTGGTTCAACAATGAGATTGTTGATGGATTTGGCCGAGGCGACACGCTGCACAGTAACGGCTACTTTCAGTACGCTTCCGATGCAGTTGGCGACGCTGGTTTCATTGGTCTTGGTGATACGGAAGTCACGGTCAACGAAAACGATGGATCGGTCCAAATCGAAGTCATCCGATTCGATGGAAGCGATGGGCCCGCGACGGTCTTTTACCAAACGCTTGGTGCTACCGCGACCGATGGGTCTGACTTTGTAGGAGCCACCAACGGACAAGTCAGTTTTGCTGACGGGCAAACCAGTGCCTTTATCAACATCACCCTGCTGGACGATTCGGCCAGCGAACCGGTTGAGACATTCAGCGTATCGCTTTCTCGCGCCGAAGGGGCCGAGTTGAATGTTCCTCGGACTGCTTTGGTAACCATCATTGACGATGAATCCGGTGGCGGCCTGATCGGACACTGGAGACTAGAAGAAACACAGATCGGACAAACCGTCGTTGATTCGTCGGGCAATGGTAACAGCGGGACGCATCGAAACTTCACTTCGCCAGACGGTCCAACCACCGACCGACCGGACACCGACACGACGAACAATCGTGGTGTCAACTTTGATGGCGTCGATGACTTCATTCAGATCGACAACGATCCATCACTCGAGCTGACCAGTGGCACGTTCACGCAATCCGTTTGGATTCGACCAGAAAACAGTGACAACGGTTTCAACGGAATTCTTGGGTTCCAGCCGTCCACTGGCACAGCAAATCGGTATCCTGGAATTTGGGTTTACCAGGGAGACCGGATTCACGCTGGGTTTGGTGATGGCACGAATTGGAACCGATTCAATACTGGTTCGGTGCTGACCGAAGGCGAATGGAATCACGTCGCTACGACTTTTGATGGGACTTCCTACAGAGCGTACGTCAACGGCGTTCAAGTTTTCTCGACTGATGAATTTGCCGGGCGTAGTCCTGTGATCTCAGGCCAAGTAACGATTGGTCGGGTCGACAACTTTTTTGAAGGTGGAATTGATGATGTCAGGATTTACGACCGGGCGCTGAGCTTTGTTGAAATCACGGAACTGATCGACGGTGCGACCGTGCCAGATGTTCCTCTGGGTGGCGAGCTTGTTACGAATCAAATTCTGGCCGGGTTTGATACGCCGATCGAAACTGAATTTTTGGCCGATGGACGAACGCTGGTTGCAGAACAAGCTGGAGTGATTCAGATCATCAACCAAGACGGCTCGGTAGCTTCGACGCCGCTGCTGGACATTCGTGACATCGTCAACGCTGGCACCACCGATCGCGGGTTGATCGGTTTCGCGGTCCATCCAGACTTTGAAAACAACCCGTTTATCTACGCGTCCTTTACCTACGATCCACCAGAGACTGCTGGACAAAGTGGACTTGGTGGTCCCGATGGCAACGGCGCTCGGGTGTCACGAGTCTCGCGGTTCACAGTGAATGCCGAGGGCACGTTTGCTGATCCCGATTCAGAAGTCGTTCTGGTGGGCGGCAATAGCACTTACGAAAACATCGGAGATCCCGACGTGCGACCTGGATCGAACGATCCCCATTCATGTCTTACTGGCAGCGGTGGCCACATCGAAGATTGTATTCCGGCCGACGAAACAAGTCATACGATTGGCGAATTGGAATTCGGTCCCGACGGAGCCCTTTACATCGCGAGCGGTGATGGTGGCGCGTTTGGACGTGTTGAAGTCACTAATATCCGCGCGTTGGATGTGAATAGTCTCGCTGGAAAGATCTTGCGAATCGATCCGATAACGGGCGAAGGCCTGAGCGACAATCCGTTCTTCGATGGCGACGTCAATTCCAACGCGTCAAAGGTGTTCGCTTACGGTTTGAGGAATCCGTTCCGCTTTGCGATCAATGGCGACGCAGATAACCCAGCGGTTTACATCGGCGATGTTGGTTGGACGCAGTGGGAAGAAATCAACTTGGCTACCGGCGGCGAGAATTTTGGTTGGCCTGCATTTGAAGGCGGCGAAGATGGCGAGAGTTTCCGGACGGGTCGCTACGAAAACCTGAGTGAAATTCAGGCTTTCTACGCAACCAACCCCGACGTGACCGCACCGACTTGGGCGAGAGCGCATAGTGATGGAGGTAGAGCGATTGTGCTGGGTGATTTTGCCAGTGATCGCTACGGTGATTTAACAGGGACGTTGATCTTCACGGACATTGGTGATCAGATACTGCGAGCGGCTCGGATCAATAGCGAAGGTGAAATCATCAGCGTGGATATTGTTTCCGAAGACGTAGGCTTTATCGTCGACATCGTCACCAACCCGTTTGACGGGTTCATGTACTACACCGACGTCACCGGCAACATCGGCCGAATCGATTTAGCGTAGTTTGACTTCAGTGTGCCTGTAGTCCTCGAACTACGGGCACCGTGTCGGAGTCTGATATTTCAAGTTGCTCCAGTTGCCGCAGTCGAGCCAATTGATTTGTAATGTGTGATCGGGCAACTCGCTGGTTTCCGCTATCGCTGAATTCACGCGGAAGATGTTTGGAGTCGGCGATCGATTCGATCAGCGTCGACTTCGCCTCGTCATAAGATTTTCGTGCGAATAGAAGCTGCGAATACGCATCGCACTGAATCAGGAAGTACAGGCGATACAAGGCCACCTCTGGATGCTCGCTGACTTGCTGCCGCTGTTTGGCAATGGCTTGTTTGTGTTCCGCGACCGCCGCGTCGTACTTCCCTCGTTTAGATAGCAGCACTGCCAGTTTGTGTTGCGTGTAGGCAATGCGTGCGCCGTACTCCGGAACTGTTGGGTGATCAGCAGCCAGTTCCTTTGCCAACTTGAGCGCCAGTCGGTAACGAGCCTCACCTTCGCGTAATCCGCGTTGCCCCCAAGGCCGCGAATCCCACTTGGACAGAATACGCATCAGTTCGTACTTGTAGGCTGGAACTTGAGGATGTTGCTTGACGAGATCCAGCAGAATTTGAATCGCTTGGCTGGACGCGGCGACTCCGTCGGTATGATCCCTGCGAGCAAATAAGACCGAAGACAAATCGCGATAGCTTCGGGCCAGCATCAATTGGTATTCAGGGTTCTTGCGATCGCTCTTGATCAATTTGTTCAGCACCGATAGCGCGGTGCGATGGTTTTTCTCTGCCGAGGTCAGTAGCCGAGGAGATTTGTCCCGGTTTTGTTGGTAACCCCAGATCGCTATGCCAAGCAGGTTATGAGTGCGTACCAGTTCCAAGTTCGTTGAAGTTGACTGGGGGTCGATAGCCAACTGTTTGCGGAGCGTGGCAAGCGCAGCCAAGTGGCAGCTTCTTGCTTGCTCGCGTTGACCATTCATTTTGTGAGCAAGCCCCTGCTGATTTTTGATCGACGCGTAAGTCGTCCACATCGGATCTTCGATCGGCGATTCAACCAACAACTGCTTGTACAATTTCAGCGCGTCAGCGTAGGCACGCGATGATTCGTCAAATTGGCCAAGATGCTGATAGATATCGCCCACGCGGCGGTTTGCGTGCGCAGCGGCCCGCGTCAGGCCGTTGTTGTGTTGGTTTTGTTCCGTGAATCGATCGTAGAACCGCAGCAGATCCTGCAATAACTCGACGTCCTGAGTTGCCACCAGCGATTCAAATTTCGTTTCGAATTCCTCACTCCCGTGCTCGCCCGGCGATTCTGAAACGTAAGTCTGCCAAGGTGTGAAGCGGTCAAAGACTTTCTCGAGTGATTCAAGTGACAGCGAAAGGTTGTGTTCCGCTCGGCTGCGTTCGCGATTTGCAATCGTTAGACTTTCGTTTGCCTTCTTCAGGTTTTCACCAGCCAAGGCCTGCTGTTGTTCGGCACGTTGGTACTCGGCTGCCTTTTCTGTCAGCGCCTGTTTAACGCGAAAGTAACCTGATGTTGCAATCACGGCCACCAGCAACAGCAGTAGTCCGGCGGACAGAGTGGGAATCGCGACCGCCGGCTGACGGCGACACCAACGCCAGCAACGTGTGACGATGTTGATGGGACGCGCCTGGACAGGTCGGTTTTGCAGAAACCGAGACAAATCGCTGTGCAGTTCTTGCGCGGATTGGTAACGAAGCTGCGGCGCGTGCGCCATCGCCTTGAGGATAATGTTCTCCAGGTCGCGAGGCATCGACGGCACATGCTGACGCGGACGCTTGCAGGCTCCCGAAAGGATTCTTTGAATCAACTGCGGTTTTGTGTTGCCGGTAAACGCCGGGTGGCCCGTCGCGAGTTCATAGAGAGTGGCGCCCAGCGAGTAGATGTCGCTGCACGTGTCGGTTTTTGCATCGAACTGTTCGGGCGCCATGTATCGAAGCGTCCCGACCGCGTCTCCGCTGGCAGTGATGGACATGCTTTCGTCAGAAGTCGCCAACCCGAAATCGGTGACCCACACACGTTGTTGGTTGTCGAGTATCAGGTTGCCTGGTTTGATATCACGATGCAAAACACCTTGGCCGTGCGCGTACGCCAGCGCATCGGCAACCTGTTTTCCAACTTCCGCGACATGTCGCCACCACTGTGCGTCTCGACCAAATCGCTGTGTCTGTAATTCACTGATTTCGTGATCCGAAAGCGGTCTTGTTTGCTCTTGCTCGTCTTCGTTTGTTTGTTCGTCAGTGAACGCATCACAGCGCAGCAAGCGGGTGGCAATCGAGGCTTCGCGCAAGCTGGGACGCAGCACGCAACTAGAATCGATCCCTGCTGGCAAGTCTTCCGCAGACAACGAATGCAGAACATTCATCACTCGGTCAAAACTGCATCCATCGATCAGCTGCATGACGTAAAAATGAACATCATCATGCTGGGCAACATCAAGGATCGGGACGATGTTCGTATGGTGAAGCTGAGCCGCAATGCGTGCTTCGCGAATGAAACGCAACGAGCTAGTTTCATTGGCAAGATAACTATGCTTCAGCACTTTGACCGCAACGCTGCGGTTGAGCGACTGCTGAGTCGCTTCGTAGACAACGCCCATGCCGCCGCGTCCGAGCTCGCGTACGATTTCGTAGTCGCCTAGCTGCTGGATACTCTTGCCGCCCAGCAACACGCCACTGCCACCGACGCTGTTGTGTCCAAATTCCGTCGCCGCTTTGAATTTCTCCATCATCAGAACCGCTGGCACCACTTCGCGAATCTGTTCTTCAAGTTCAGGATGTTTTTCAACGTAATGATCAACATCACGAACTTGACCGCGCCTGTGTTCCCGCAGAATGCTCTCGACGACTTCATCAAGTTGATTGTTCGATATCATGATTGTTTTTCTGTCGGCAGCAAAAGCTATTGTGAATTGAAGTCGGGAAATTCGCGCATGATGGCGCCAAGTCGGACGAGCGCTCGCATGTAACGATTGGTGGCAGCCGATGCAGACAGCCCCAGCACTTCGGCAACGTCACTGTTCGAGAGTTCTTCAAAATGTCTGAGCGCCAGAACTTCGCGATCGATCGGATCCATGCGGTTGATCGCCTGCTCGACCAACTCGGCAGTTTCCGTTCGCGAAATCTGATGGCTCGGCGAACTTACGGTCCCAGCGATTTGATTGATCAGACAACCGGAGGTGTTTGGAGAAGCAAGGGTTGTAGGAAGCGCCGTTTCGCGACGCGCGTTCCTTTTCTGCGACATGATGTGGCGACGATGAAGATCCGTCAGCGTCTGTTCCGTGATTTTTCGCAGCCACGCGAGGAACGATCCTCCACGTTCGCAATCGAAATGCTTCAGACGCTTTGCAGCTGCAATGTACACGTCCTGGATGACGTCGGAAGTCGAAACTCTTGCTGCTAGACGTTGGTCCATTCGAAAACGCACCATTCGATGCAGGCGATCACGATAGATCCCAAACAAGACCGCCATGGCTTCGTCGTCTCCCTGGCTGGCTTGCTGGACCAAATGCAGCTGATTCGATTTGTCTGACAACAGCCACCCTTTCGGAAATTGTTTTCTGCAACCGCGCTGTACAGCTATTCACTCGCCGCGCCGGTCAGACAGCCCAAAAACTCTGACAGAATTTCCTGACACCACAACAGCCAAGTATAAACGGCAAATCTGCTTAATCTCTAGCAATCGTTGGGATTGCGAGAGAATTAAAATCCCAAACTCCTGTGAAATCCTAGCAACAATTACGTACAAGGAAGAGTAGCCTGTCATTTATGGATAGAATCATGCCATCTCCGGTGGGGCAGCGGAGGTGGCAGACTCTACGCAAGCTCTCGCCGCTGGCAAAGTCGCTTGACGAGTTGTGATTGGTACGGACCGAAATAGCGTCCCTTTATTGGTGTAGTCAAAAAGAGAATCTTGATGCAAAACAAACTCATTCTTCGCGCCGCACTCCTGGCGACCATCGCTTTGTGGCCGGTGCTGACCACAGGGCAGGACAAACTTGGAAAAGCCGCACTTGAACTGTCGGCTCATCCGTTTGCCAGTAGCAACAAAGTTCCTGAGTCGATTGAAGAATTACGTTCGCTGGAAAAGCACGTCGCGAAAGTGGTAAAGCGTGTGACACCGGCGATCATTGGCATCGGTGGTGGCAGCGGTGTCGTGATCGATGATGAAGGCCATATTTTGACGGTCGGGCATGTTGGTGCCCGCGCCAACCGGCAAGTTCAAATCACATTTCCCGATGGCAAACGAGTACGCGGCAAGACGCTGGGGAACAATCGTGGCGTTGATTCTGGCATGGCCAAACTCAGCCAAGAAGGCGGCTGGCCGCACGTCGAAATGGGTGACTCCTCGAAAGTCAAAGTTGGACAGTGGTGTCTGGCGATTGGCTTTCCTTCTTCGTTCACGCGTGGCCAACAACCGCCCGTGCGAATCGGCCGAGTACTTTCGATTTCCGAACGAACCATTGTTACAGATTGTCCGCTGATGGGAGGTGACTCCGGCGGTCCGCTGTTTGATCTTCAAGGCAAAGTCATCGCGCTCAGCAGCCGAGTCGGCGGATCGATTCTCTCGAACGTTCATGTTCCCGTGAATATGTACACCAAAGAATGGGACCGACTGGTGGCTGGTGAAGACTGGAACGACCGCAGTCCACAATCAGCGCGCGGCAGAAGACGAGTCCCACAGCGTCCACCGATGGAAAACGAGAAGAAGGAAGATTCCAAAGCTGACAGCAAGCCCAAAGAAGAATCCAAAACAGAATCAAAACCGAAGTCAGAATCAAAATCAAAATCGTAGGCAGATAGAAAACCACGATAGCTACCGCAGATCCATTCGGGCCTTGCAAAGATAGGTTGCGCGGACCGAGTTACTTGAGAGATAAATCATGATGAAATACTACATTGCTATCCTACTGGCGTTGTCGGTTTTGATTGGGCCTGACGGGAACGCCGTTGCTCAGGACAAATCACCAGCGGAGCAGAAGTCGGCGGAAGAGGCCAAGCCGGAAGCCGAAAAGATGCCGGACGCTCCTGCACAGCCGCCGCAGCGTTCGCGTACGCGTCGGCGACTTGATCCTCGCACTCTGCGGACGTCACCAGCGATGCGTGATCTGTTCCACGATGTGATTGAAAAACCAAGCCACTCTGTTGTCGAAGTCTATGCCGATGGAGAACGCGTGTGCTTGGGAACCATTGTTTCTGCCGACGGGCATATCGCAACGAAAGCCAGTTTGGCGAAAGGCACGTTGACTTGCCGCCTGCGTGATGTGAACGAGCGAATCGCGGCAGAGTTGGTTGGTGCCGACAATGATTACGATTTGGCGATTCTTAAGATCGACCGAAAAGACTTGACACCGATCGAGTGGTCTTCAAAAAAGTACGAACTCGGTAGCTTTGTCGCTTCACCAAACATCGAAGGCGACGCCCACGCCATTGGTGTGATGAGCGTCCAGCTTCGCCGCTTTAATATTAGGCAATCGCGATCAAATACCGTAGAACAACAGCGTGGATTTCTGGGCGTGATGACCGTTTCCACCCAAGATGGCGGTGTGCGGTTGCAACGAGTGGTTGAAGGAAGTGGGGCCGCCGCTGCGGGCCTGAAACCAAACGATGTGATGACAAAGGTCAACGATACAGAACTCAAACAACCTCAAGACCTGTTCACCCTGCTAAGAACGCTGAAGCCGAACGACAAGGTGAAGGTTGAGATCCAACGTGGCGACGAATCCTTGAACCTGACCGTAACGCTGGGCAAGGTGCCTGCTGGCAATAGCCGTTCTCCGATGGATCGCTGGGGCGGTGGGCCATTTAGCGAACGTCGTTTTAATTTTCCTGAAGTACTGGCTCACGATTCAGTCGTCGCTCCGAACAATATCGGTGGACCGCTTGTCGATTCGTACGGCAATGTGATTGGACTGAATGTTGCCCGTGCATTGCGAGTCACCACGTACGCGATCGCTGCGAACGACGTCCAGCGGCTGGTCAAAAAGATTGCCAAGCTAGATTCCGGCTCTCCCGCAGTTGCTTCCGCTGATCGTTCACCCGATCCGATTGCTGCGGCCGAGAAAATTCGTGCTGCTGGAATCGATGGTACCGTTTTGCTTACCGGCAAAGGGGCTGTAGCAGACCCAATCCTAGCGTCCTTCGTCCGTTTGAGCGGTGGAAGCCGATCGCAGCTTGTCATTTTGCAAACCGGCCAGGGCAACGAAGACGATTCGCTGCGACTGATCGAGCAGTGGTGGATATCAAAAGGAGCATCAGTCAGTTTGCTGCGTGCCGATGACCCAACACCAGAACAACGCGACCACATTGGTTCTATGTTGAAGACGGCCAACAGCGTTTGGGTTGACGCAGCAGAAAGTGAATCACTGGCACCACTGATGGGCGAAGCGTCAGTCACCGACGCGATCACCGCAATCCTAAAACGCGGCGGGATCGTGGGCGGTAGTGCAGCGTTCTCGGAAGTAGTTGGAAAACACTCGGATAAAACGTCCAAGACAGAGTTCACCCTGATTCCTCAAACAGTCGTCACGACCGATGTCGCCACTGACGATAAACCGTTGGCAAGCACACCGGGAAAAATAAACATCCAGTTGGCTCCAGGGGCTGCGATTGCTTGTCGCGGACGACGGCTGACTTCAGTTGGCACTGGTAGCGTGTCAATCCGGCTCGCAGCAACCAAGTCGTATCCCGAGGAAGAAACAGTTTCGTTGGCGGGGCGTTCGCGGACCGCCGATTTGACCGCGCTTCGTCGACTGGCAATCCAACGGACCATGCCGGTTTTCCCTGCAGCCAAAGTTGCCGAACCAAAAGTCGCCGCTGGAACGTTGATGATCGTCGGCGGAGGCGGGATGCCGCGCGGAGCACTCGGGCGGTTTGTCAAAGCCGCTGGCGGAAGCGAAGCAAAGATCGTTGTGATCCCTATTTCGACGCCTGATCCACTGCCCGAACAAGATCGAATGGCAGCTGCACTTAAACAAGCCGGCGCTGCCAAGGTCACTGTACTGCGTGGCCGGACACCCGAAGCCGCCAACGACGCCGCGTCGATTGAAGCGTTAAGCGAAGCGACAGGTGTATGGTTTGGCGGCGGACGCCAATGGCGTTTCGTGGATGCTTACGAAGGCACCAAAGCGTACGACTTGATGCATGATGTTTTGAAGCGAGGCGGGATCATTGGTGGCAGTTCAGCGGGCGCGTCGATCCAGGGCGAGTACCTTGCTCGAGGAAACCCACTGGGCAGCACCGCGATCATGGCACCAGGCTACGAACGAGGTTTCAGCTTCTTGCCGGGCGTTGCCATCGATCAACACTTTTCTCAGCGCAGACGCTTCAATGATATGAAGTCACTGATGGCTCGTTATCCGCAGTTTCTAGGCATTGGCATCGACGAATCCACGGCGATTGTCGTCACAGGCAACGTTGCCGAAGTCATCGGACGCACACGAGTCTGTTTCTACGACGGCGTTTCCGAAGACGATGATTTTACTAGCGTCGAAGCAGGCCAGCGATACGATCTGGTCGAGCGAAAGATTCTTTCAAAATCCGACAAAGAATAATCCCGCGCTGACCGACATCGCTACGAACAAAGTTACTCCCACCCGAAAGACGCAGACGTGACGTTTTTACACTTTGCAAGCCGTTCGCGGCCGATCCCACGCTCCGGAACCATCGTCTTACTGGCGTTCGCCTGTTTGATCGCTGTGTCGGATAATAGCAACGGGCAAGACAAGCCCACGGCACCATCGACCGCGCGTCAGTTGATCGATTCATTCGTCAACGATTGGGACGAAGATCGCTGGGAAAAGAACTATCGAGGCATCAACGGCTTCATGCGCAAGGAAGGCGATACGCAATGGCGGACGCGGATGATTGCCATGCAAGGTGTCGTTGCGGCAGGCAAAGAGGCGGTCCCCGCGCTGCTGGATGAACTGAAACACGCCGATGCTGAACGCCGCATCTTCGCTGCTCAGGCATTGCGGTACCTTGCACCGCACACTGATGCAGAACCGTTGTTAAAGGCGGTTCGCGATCCTAATCCAACGGTTCGGCTGTACGCCGCCGACGCGCTTGGCATGCGAGGCGGCAACGATGTCGACTTCGCAAAACTCAGGAACACCGAGCGAAACAGAGACGTACGTTCGCACCTGTATTACGCGACCACACGCGGCGGCAAGCCAGTCCCAAAAGAGCTTGTCCAGAAATTGGTTGACTGGGACAAGTCGCGGATTGATACCGCAGTGACAGGAAAACCCGCACCGGACTTTAGTTTAACGGCAGCCACTGGCGAGACCGTTCGGCTAAGCGATTTCAAAGGCAAGTCGGCTGTGGTGTTAGTCTTTATTTATGGGGACACATGACCTGTCTGCCATCGCCAGCTCGCGCAGTTGCGTGAGAAAATCAAATCCCTGAAAGACAAATCCGCTGTACTACTAGCCGTCGACCCACACGAAGTTTGGTCAGCCAAGTACCTATTGAAAGAAACCGGAATGACAACGGAAGATCTAAGTTTTCCATTGTTGATGGATCCAACACTCACAACGAGTGCCGAATACGGCGTAGCAACCCAGATGCGCATTCACACAGAGTGGAGCAATCGACCGGCAACGTTCGTAATCGATCGCGACGGCATCATCCGCTTCATGAAAAAAGGCAACAGCTTCGCCGACCGCCCCTCCGCCGACACAATCGTCAAAGAAATCGCAAAGCTGTCGAACTAACGTTCCAAGCTGGCGCGCAATTAGTTCGTAGTACCGGCTTCAGCCGGAAAAGGTTGCGGGGTAAACGGACCGGATTCCGCCTGAAGGCGGTATTACAAACAAAAGCTCACAGCCTCTCCGGCCCATTGATTTGAACTCTGATTCCCTCTGGTGGCGTGAGTTTTGGAGTTGTGTTTTTTTGGTAACCCGACGCGTGAGCGAGG
>CAYNNP010000025.1:0-44645 GCA_964398215.1 uncultured Pirellulaceae bacterium
CGACTCCCAAGCAATCAACGACTCCCAAAAAAACATCGCCTCCCAAAAAACCTGCTTCGACAAAAAAATCTTCCAAAGGCAAACCGACCAAGCCCGATGCGTTGCCACAACCTAGTGCAGCACCCGAGTCCGATCCATTTCAGCTTTCCGAGCCCATCAAGCGTCCGGCTCCGACCAACGTTGGATCACCGGCTTTGAGCGGCGCGGACCAGGCGGCGCTGGATGAATTCGGTGGACTGGATGAATTTACGAGCGGCGTGGAGCCTCTGCCGAGTTCGAGTTCGAAGACGCCGGCGAGTTCGCCGCCTGCAGATGATCCATTCGGTGAGTTGCCTGACGTGCCTCCCGCGCCGTCAGTGCCTCGAAAAAAACGCCCCGACAACGTTGCTGCTCCACAGCCAACCGCGGCGCAGCCTGTGGAGTTTGAAACGGATTTTCGAGTGAAGTGCAATGTTTGCGGTTCACTCTTGTATGCCAAAGCGTCTCAGTCTGGAAAACAAATCAAATGCAGTGACTGTTACTCGCTGATGACGGTGCCACCGCCGCCCAAGAAAAAACAGAAGCCCGCAAAAGTCGACATTTCCAAAGCCAAGGTAATGCCGCTAGAAGAATCAACGGTTGCCGAACGCAAAGATCCTTATTTGAAATCGGCAGAGGATTTGTTGCGAGATGCTGAATCGACAGCAGAAGAGTCGGAGCCGCCGAACTACGACGACCCGGACATAAAAGAATGGGCGATGAACGTCTTTGGAATCTTTCTTGATTTGGGCGTGATTCTGCACTGGCTGATTTTGTCAACTTTGTTTGCCATCCCGGCTTACTT
Source organism: uncultured Pirellulaceae bacterium (assembly GCA_964398215.1). Taxonomy (GTDB): domain Bacteria; phylum Planctomycetota; class Planctomycetia; order Pirellulales; family Pirellulaceae; genus CAYNNP01. Next base: position 824 of record CAYNNP010000025.1, read on the forward strand.
TGCGATCAGTTGGGAACACCCGATCTTGCGAATCGGGGTGATGGCTGGCGCGATCATGCTCTCGGCACTGATGGTTGCGTGCGGGTTCGCAATCATGATCTCGGTATCGAACCAAGAAGACCGAGTAGAGGAATGGCCCGAAGCTGACCCCATTGGCTGGATGGATCAGTTGTTTGTGGCGCTCGCCGCGGCGGCACTGGCTGCTGCGCCGGCGTACATGCTGGGATACGTGACAGCTGGCGCGGGTATGTTGACGGTGTTTTTTACGATGGCATCGATCTATGCGCTGTTCCCGTTCTTTCTGTTATCAATGTTGGATATGGGAAGCGTGTTCACTCCGTTTTCGCCGGAAGTCGCCCGTAGCACGACGCGTTGCCAAGAATCGTGGGGCGGATTTTACTTTTCCGCTGGATTGCTGTTCGCAGCGCTCTTTGTTTTCTTTTTTGCGATTTCGCAGGCAGAGAATCTTGCGGGCGTCGTAGCGATCGGAATCTTTGCAGCGATCGCAGTCGCGTTCATGTATTTTTCGATGCTGGGACGGTTGGCGTACGCAATCGGCCAAGAAGTAAATGAGCCGCGAGCCAAGAAGTCTGAACAAGAATAGCCTGCAGCGGATAGCTAGCGATCCAGGTTGGGCCCGAAAGCCAGCGACCGCGGGCGGTGGTTCAAGTGTTCAGGAAGTGTGACTTGCGGCTGACATTTCTGCCGAATTGACATCATGACGCCAAGCAAACGGTTCTGATTTGGCCGCCGAAACGTCGATCAAGGGGCAACGAGCAAGAAAAAAACATGCTTCTTTTTTGTCAAGGACGCTCGAAACCAACGTTTTACGACATTCAATCGAAAAACCTCCTATCCCAGGGTTTTCGCTCAACCGATAAAATCGTTATTGAATGAACGAAAGCCCAACGTCACTTAGTGGATCTGGTACCAAAGTTGGCACCACTAGCCTAAGTGCGACGCTATGGCGTAGGGTTTGCATATGCGTTGAATACCTATTTACTTCAGCCAGTTTGACAGGACCGTCGGGATGGCGGCGACACATCTTGTGTCGTAGGCGGTGGGAAACCACACCAAATTGGGCATAAACGAACCGATTCCAGGCTTTGAGCCTCTTTCGGATCGGACTGACCTAGCACACTGAGAAAAACTATGTACGAACGATTTACAGACCGCGCTCGCAAAGTCATGCAGCTAGCGAATCAGGAAGCGCAGCGGTTTAACCACGAATACATCGGCACCGAGCACATTTTGTTGGGCTTGGTCAAAGAAGGCAGCGGCGTCGCGGCCAACGTCCTTAAGAATTTGGAAGTTGACCTTCGCAAGATTCGCCTCGAAGTCGAAAAGCTTGTTCAAAGCGGACCTGAGATGGTGACCGTTGGCAAGCTGCCGCAAACTCCACGAGCAAAGAAGGTCATCGAGTATTCGATGGAAGAAGCTCGTAACTTGAATCACAGCTACGTGGGCACCGAGCATATCTTGCTGGGTTTGCTTCGCGAGCAAGAAGGCGTTGCAGCTCAAGTCCTGATGAACTTGGGACTGAAGCTAGAAGACGTCCGAGAAGAAGTCTTGAACCTTTTGGGCCACGGCCTGGAAGGCGCAGAAGTCAGCGAACGCGGTGGACGCGGTACCGAAGAGGGCGGCGGTAGCCCATCTGGCAAAAGCGGAAAGAGCAAGACACCAGCTCTGGACAGCTTTGGTCGCGACTTGACTGAACTGGCAAAGAAAAATGAGCTGGACCCAGTCATTGGGCGAAGCCGAGAAATCGAACGAGCAATCCAAATCCTTTGTCGTCGTACCAAGAACAATCCTGTTCTGTTGGGCGAAGCGGGTGTTGGTAAAACGGCGATCGTCGAAGGATTTGCTCAGAAAGTTATTCAGGGCGAAGTTCCTGAGATCCTGGCCGAAAAACGAATCGTGGTTTTGGATTTGGCAATGATGGTTGCTGGTACTAAGTACCGCGGTCAGTTTGAAGAACGAATCAAAGCTGTGATGACGGAAGTCCGGCGTGTTAAGAATACGATTTTGTTCATCGACGAATTGCACACTCTGGTTGGTGCTGGTGGTGCCGAGGGCGCGATCGATGCGGCCAACGTTCTGAAACCTGCTCTGGCACGTGGCGAAATTCAGTGCATCGGTGCAACGACTTTGGACGAGTACCGAAAGTACATCGAGAAAGACAACGCGCTTGCGAGACGTTTCCAAGAGATCATCGTCGAACCGACCAGCACATCGGAAACAGTCGAAATCATCAAGGGACTGCGTGGTCGCTACGAAGAACACCACCGTGTTCAGTTCACAGATGACGCGGTTGTTGCTGCGGTCGAAATGAGCGAACGATACATCACCGCACGTTGCTTGCCGGACAAGGCGATTGACGTGATCGATGAGGCCGGGGCACGTGTGCGGCTTCGCACAATGACTCGTCCACCAGATCTAAAAGAAATCGACGAAGAAGTCGAAAAGCTGAACAAGGAAAAAGAAGACGCGGTTGCAAACCAAGACTTCGAGAAGGCTGCGAATCTACGTGATCAAGCTGAAAAGCTTCGCAAGAAGAAGGAACAGATCACTCAAGATTGGCGTGAACAATCGCAACAGACCGATGGTGTTGTTGACGAAGAAGTGATCGCTGAGGTTGTCAGCAAGATGACCGGCATTCCGCTGACACGACTTTCTACCGAAGACAGCATGCGTCTGTTGCAGATGGAAGACGAGTTGCATCGTCGCGTTGTCAGCCAAGACGCTGCGGTCACTGCAGTTGCAAAAGCGGTTCGCCGAAGTCGTAGTGGCTTGAAGGATCCAAAGCGACCAACGGGCTCGTTTATCTTCGCTGGCCCGACCGGTGTTGGTAAAACATTGTTGGCCAAGACGCTGGCAGAGTTCATGTTTGGCGATGCGGACGCTCTCGTTCACATCGACATGAGCGAATACATGGAGAAGCACAACGTTAGCCGATTGATCGGAGCGCCTCCGGGATTCGTTGGCTACGAAGAGGGCGGGCAGTTGACGGAAAAGATTCGTCGTCGTCCTTACGCGGTTGTCCTGTTCGATGAAATCGAGAAAGCGCACCCGGACGTCTTCAACATGATGCTTCAGGTCATGGAGGAAGGCCGTTTGACGGATTCGTTTGGTCGTAACGTTGATTTCCGAAACACGATTTTGATCATGACCACCAATGCTGGTGCGGAAGCGATCAAGAACGAATCGCAGTTCGGCTTCGGCAGCCCCGATCAAGACGCGAGCTACGAATCAATGAAGGAACGTGTGATGGATCAAATCCAACGCGTCTTCCGCCCTGAGTTCTTGAATCGCTTGGACGATACAATCATCTTCCGCCACTTGACGCGAGTCGACTTGAAGGGAGTCATCGATTACGAACTTGCCAAGGTTCGCGAACGTTTGATGGACCGCGGATTCGCATTGGAATTGACCGACCAAGCCAAGGAATTCTTGATCAATAACGGTAGCGACTTGGACTACGGTGCTCGTCCGCTTCGTCGTGCGATTGAGCAGCGAATCGAAGACCCACTGGGCGAAGAATTGCTGCGTGGCACATTTGTTGGCAAGGACACGATTGTTGTCAGTGCTATCATGGAGAACGAAGACGGCAAAAAGGTCGGCGCAGAAGGCATTACGATCACGGACAAGGGTAAGTTGATCGATGCTGACGGCAAGAAAGTGAAGATCAAGCGATTGGACTTCCAGGGTGAAAGCCGTGGACTAGCCGAACCCTCCGAGCCAGTCACTGCAGGTGTCGGCGAAGATGGTGATTCGCCAACGCCCGGCGATGACAAGTAGCACTTGCTAACAGAAACGATAGATCTTCAAACAACTCGGTGGTTTTCGCCGAGTTGTTTTCGTTTACCGTTTACCGTTTACCGTTTGCAGATGCGGCGGATTTGAAGAGTCTTGACCACGAAATACACGAAGCACACGAAAGAAGAAGCGAAAGGGAAAGACCGTGTAATCAGGTGTTGCGGACTGTCTATTCATTGTCCACTTTCCTTAGAAACAATCGATTCAACCGCAACACTTCGGTGCCATGAGCGTCAACGACTTCGGCTTTCAGTGTTGCTGGGCCTTTGGGAAGCCTGAAGGTTCCCAGCGTCGTCCGGGTAAACACGTCAGCCGATGGCGTTGCGGGTGGCGTTACGTTAATCGACTGGCCAGCGACAGTGAAGCGAATTGTGCCGCCACCGCGCGCTGACTTTGCATAACTCAATTCGGCTTTGTACTCGCCCGGCTGCACCACGTCCAAATCCCAAGTTGCATTTTCACCGGCGGTCTTCCAGCCTTCGATGGTATCCCAGTCATAGCCATGAAAAACGTACTGGATGTTCTCGCCTTGCCACTTTGCCCAACTCGACTGGATCTCGACGTGCGGTTCGTCTGGATGACCAACCGGGATTGCAACCGGTTTGTAGGTAACTCCATTGGTGACGTCATCGAACCATCGCAAGAACTCCTTGCGCAGACGCTTGGCAACTTGCGGATGTTGCTTGATCAGGTTCTTGGATTCACCTAAATCGTTCTCCAGATCATAAAGCTTCCAGTTCTTCTGCGTCGGAGTATTGGCATTCACTGCTGCATCTGCAGAAACCCTTTGCCCCGGACCTGTGCGCGAGACTTGGCAGGCAAGTTTCCATCGCTGGTCCGAGATTGACCAACGATAATCCGGATTCGGAAAGTACCGATCCCAGGTGTGGTAGACGTATTCGTGGTGCGTCTTGCCTTCGCCTCGTTTCAACATTGAAACCAAGCTCTTGCCGTCAATTTTGCGATCGTTCGGCAAAGCGACGCCAGCAAGTTCACAAAACGTCGGAAACAAATCAACGTGTGAACACTGTGCTTTGATTTTGCCGCCCTGCGGAAAGTGTTTCGGCCAACGCACAAAAAGCGGCACGCGGACACCGCCTTCGTAGATCGACGATTTCCCAGACTTCAATCCGGCCTTGAAATGCTTGCTGACACCGCCGTTGTCGGTCATGAATACGACCACTGTGTTTTCAGCCAACTCATTGTCATCCAACGTCTTTAGCAGCCGCCCAACATTTTGATCGATGATGTCGATCATCGCGTAGATACGGGCGTCACGAAGTGCCAAACCGCGTTTCAGGTACTTGTTGATGTACTCTTCGCCGCGCGGTTGCCCTTCGTGGCTGGTGCCAACAACAAAGGGCGAGTGCGGTGCATTGAAGGGCACATAGCAAAACCATGGTTGCTGGCCACTGGTTTCAATGAACTCGATTGCCGCATCGGTAAACAAGTCCGTGACATACTTTCGTGCTTCGACAGGCTTGCCGTTGTGGACGATCTGATCGGGATAAGAATACTCGTCGATATGGCCATGGTAGTGGCCGAGGAATTCATCAAAACCACGATGGTGTGGTTGATACGGCGCGTACTTGCCAAGATGCCATTTGCCGAAGCAGCCTGTTCGGTAGCCAGCTTTTTTTAGCATTTCTGCGATCGTGATCTCATTGACACTCATCGTGTCGCCACCGAATCGCGTGTTGTACAAACCCGTTCGAAAGCAGTAGCGTCCAGTCATCAACCCCGCACGCGTGGGGGCACAAACCGGTGCAGCATAGAACCGCTGGAAATCGACGCCATCGCCAGCCAGTTGATCTAGCACGGGAGTATCAATGTCCTTGTTGCCTCGCATTCCCAAATCCCACCAGCCTTGGTCGTCGGTCAGAACGAACAAGATGTTCGGCTTTTGGGCAGCAAATGCAACTGACGAAAACACAAGGCCAATGCATAACTGAAATATGATTCTTTTGTTGACCGTTTTTGGCATCGAAAAACTCGTTTGGATCGAATCGTGTTGCTGTTTTCTGGACGCTGATCATAACCCAATGGATCGGGTTGGTTACAATGTAGATCGTGCGTCCTAGAATGTGTGTGATCCCAGCACGGAGCAGCTAACAAGCTGGAACGGTGCTTGCCCTGGATCGCAGATGCAGTGGAATTGGTTAGCGGCTAAAATCCCAGTGGATACGTTTTGTCGAAAAATAAAGCTCCCGCTCTCTTTATCGAATCCATGATCTTTCCTTCGTTGATCCGGTTTGTTGTCACGCTGAGTTTCGCTCTGTGCTTGAGCGTGGGCGTAAACGTTACTTACGGGCAAGAGCAGGGAGCGTCCGGCGCCGACAAACTTTTCACACTCAAGGTGCTGCCGCTGCTAAAAGAAAAGTGCTTTGGTTGTCATGGTACGGATCCAGATGATTTGAAAGGCGACTATGACGTCCGTACACGCGCAGCTTTGATTCGTGGTGGCGAGTCGGAGGAAGCGGCTGTTATTCCCGGCAAGCCTGACGAAAGCCCATTTTTCCATGCGATCAATTGGGATGGGCTGGAGATGCCGCCAAAAGAGAATGATCGGCTGAGCGCTGAGCAAATCAAACTGGTTAAGCAGTGGATCGAATCCGGCGCTGGCTGGCCATCAAAAGAGCGGCAGGAACAGATTCGCAAAGCTGAATGGTCCGTCAAAGAGAACGCTGACGGAGTATTGGTTTCAACAAGCGGCGGCCTGTCCGATGAGTGGACTTATCGACGTTACCAAAAGGAAACGATTTGGGCTTTCTTGCCTGTCGCTTCCAAGTTTTCGCACCGATCGATTGACGGTTTCATTGATCAGCGTTTAGCGGAAAACGATTTGTCACCGGCGCCGCAGGCCAAACCCGAACAACTCATTCGCCGTGCCACTTACGATCTGATTGGACTGCCACCAACGCCAAGTCAAACCCAAGAATTCTTAGCCGCCTGGGAGCAGGACGCTGACGCAGCTTGGTCAGCCTTGATCGATCGATTGCTAGAGAGTAATCACTATGGCGAACGTTGGGGGCAACACTGGCTGGACATCGTTCGCTACGCGGATACGTCCGGATTTTCAAATGACTACGAACGCTCGAACGCTTGGCGATACCGCGACTACGTGATTCGTTCGTTTAACAATGACAAACGTTACGACGACTTTATCAAGGAGCAGATCGCCGGCGACGAGTTGAAACCGGGTGATCCGGAGTCCGCCGTTTCCACCGGTTTCTTGCGAATGGGACCTTGGGGAACACAAATGATCCCTGCTGAAGAGGCACGGCAGATTTATCGGGATGATGTGGTTCACTCAGTCGGGCAATCGTTCCTTTCGATGCCAATGCGTTGCTGCAAGTGCCATGATCACAAGTTTGATCCGATACCAACGCGGGACTACTACCGGATGTATGCGACATTCGCGGCAACGCAACCCGCTGAGATGCCGGTCGAGTTTTTGCCAGAAGAGAATCTGAATCGGTTTTCAGAACAAAAGGAGTTTGTCAACTTTCTGTGGGACCATTCACGCACAAAACGCGATGCGTTGTACGAAAAACGAGAGGCAGCGGCCCGAAAGTGGTACAAGGAAAATGATTTACCGTACAAGAATGCGAACGCGAGGAAGAAAGATCCTGAAGACCAAAAGCCGATTCGCCACGTGGGACTGACCGAAGACGAGCAGGGTCGCTTGAAAGTCCGTGAGCAAGACACATGGATTTGGGAGCGGCGAAAAGAACGTTTCATGCCGCTGGCGCAGAGTGTATTTAATGGCAAGGATTCGAATCAGAACGCGCGCAAGTTACGAGCCAGTGCAAAGAACAAAGCCAAAGACTGGAAGCCAGAGTCGTCGATCTTTCTGGGCGGATCGTATCAGGCGAAAGGACAGACCGTTTCACCAGGTGTGATCAGTGGTTGTGGCGTGCCAGTCCAGGGTGCTCCTGATGATGATCCATACGCGCTGCCGACGACCATCAGTGGTCGCCGCTTGGCTTTAGCAAACTGGATTGCCGATCCAAGCAACCCGCTGACGGCGCGTTCGTTCGTGAATCGAATTTGGCAGCACCACTTTGGCCATGGCATCGTCCGAACACCCAACAATTTCGGCGTCAAAGGGGCTGAGCCAAGTCATTTTGCGTTGTTAGATTTTCTGGCAAACGACTTCGTTGTTGGTGGGTGGAAAACAAAACGAATTCATAAACAAATCATGATGTCGGAGGCTTACCGCAGGAGCACGACGCATCCGAATCGAAAGAAGCTGGATGCAACCGATCCCGATAACCGATTGTTGGGACGTTTCATGCCACGACGTCTTACCGCAGAAGAAATTCGCGACAGCATGTTGGCTGTGAGCGGTGAATTGAATCGTGAGTACGGCGGCTTGCCTGCGATGCCGGAAATCAATCAGGAGGTTGCCATGGAACCGCGGATGATTCAGTTTTCGATCGCGCCTGCCTATCAGCCCTCACGGACTCCGGAGGAACGTAATCGGCGCTCGATCTACTGCTATCGAGTACGCGGTCAATCGGACCCATTCCTTGAAGTCCTGAACAAGCCAAACCCGAACGACTCGTGCGAAGTCCGTGACACAGCGGCCGTTTCACCGCAAGCTTTCACATTGTTCAACAGTGATTTGACGGCGGATCGATCCATTGCTTTGGCACTGCGCGTTCAAGCGGAGGCGAAGGATTTGCCGGCGCAGATTGAACGTGCTTTTCTATTGGCCCTTGGACGCAAACCGTCAAAAGCCGAGCAAGAACGTTTGACTGCCTACGTCAAGGAAATGGCGATCTATCATGCTAAGCAAACGCCCAAACCGGTAGTTTACCCAACGCAAATCACGCGATCTTTGGTGGAAGAATTTACGGGCAAGGAATTTGAGTACGAAGAGATTCTGCCGGTCTTTGAAAATTATGTCGCCGACACAAAACCCGATTCGGTCAGCCCAGATACTCGTGGGCTAGCTGACCTTTGCCTGCTGTTGTTGAACACCAACGAATTTATCTACGTTTATTGATTGAAGCTGAGTAATGAAAAATAGAAAAGAAAAAGCGACATTCAGTTTACGTCCTTCCCGCCGCGAATTCGTCTACGGAACCGGCGCTTCGTTGGGCGCTTTGGCGCTGACGGATTTACTGGCCATTGAAAAAGGACCAGGACCGCTGGCGGCAAAGGCGCCGATGCATCCCGCCAAGGCAAAGGCCGTGATCATGTTGTTCATGGAAGGTGGCCCGAGCCAAGTCGATACGTTTGACCCGAAGCCTGAATTGAATCGCCTGCATTTGACTGAATCCAAACGCACGGAAGGGTTGGCGACGGGCAAACGGTTTTACGTCGGAAGCCCGTTCAAGAGCCGAAAGGTGGGGCAGTCGGGAATCGACATGAGTGATCAATGGGAGCACTTGGCTGATCCTGAGGTGGCTGATGAACTGTGCGTGTACCGAGGTTGCCAAGCAGAGTCGTTGAATCATCCCGAAGCGTTGTTGCACATGAATACGGGCAGTCGGCTGGGCGGTGATCCCGCGGTTGGTTCATGGATGACGTATGGGCTTGGCAGCGTGAACCAGAATTTGCCTGGATACGTTGTGATGACCGAACTGGCAGCACCCCAAGCCGGTTCGACGAATTGGTCAAATGGTTTTTTGCCAGCCTACTACCAAGGCACGACGTTTCGGCCTCAGGGATCACCTATCTTGGATTTGAATCCGCAGGCGCATAAAACTCGGCAGCATCAGCGACGTGCACTGGATGAACTGGCGTTGTTGAATCAATCGCACTTGGCGGCAAACAGCGAGCACGGTGAACTCGCGGCGCGGATGGAAAGCTACGAGTTGGCGTTCCGGATGCAAACGGCGGTTCCCGATATCGTCGACTTTAGCAAAGAACCCAAGCATGTGATCGAATCGTATGGGTTAGACGATGACCCGGAAAACATGTTTGCTCGGCAATGTTTGATGTCACGTCGACTGGTCGAGCAAGGAGTCCGGTTTGTTCAGATTTTTTCTGGCGGATGGGATAGCCACGATTATTTGGAACGCGGCCATTCATCGCGTATCAAAAGCGTTGACAAACCCATTGCGGCTTTGATCAAGGACTTGAAACGCTCCGGTATGCTGGAAGAAACCCTGGTTGTATGGACGGGCGAATTCGGCCGAACCCCTGACAATAATTATCGAGGCGGCGTCACCTCCATTGGACGCGGCCATAATGTTGACGCAATGAACATGTGGTTCGCCGGTGGTGGTGTAAAAAAAGGGACGATCGTTGGTGCGACGAACGAGATTGGTGCCAAGGCTGTTGAGTGTGTTCATCCAATCCGCGATGTTCACGTAACGTTATTGCATCTGCTGGGGCTGAACGACAACAAACTGACTTACTTCCATGGTGGTCGATACAAACAGTTGTCGCAATTTGGCGGCGAAGTCATTCAAGAGATCATCGCATAAAGGGCATCGCTGGCCCGACTGGCTTGCTTCAACGAGCACAACCGGGTCGAACAATGACCGGTTTCGTTAGCGGAACGTTCTCAGTCGCCTCGCTGGGCGACAATCACCGCGCGCATTGGTGCGGGATAGCCTTCGATGGTTTTTGTCGAATCGTCTGCATCTAGAAAATCGGCCAACGAGTTGAACTTCATCCATGCAGTCGTGCGCTGCTCACTGGTTGTTGTTTTAGAAACATCGATGACTTGCGCGTTGCGGAATCCTGTCCGGTGCAACCACCGGAGCAGCATTGGCACGGATGGTAAAAACCATACGTTTCGCATCTGCGCGTAGCGTCCTTCCGGGACCAGGACTTCTTCCTTTGGTGAATCAACTATCAACGTCTCCAACACCAAGTCTCCGCCTCGCCGCAGCGAATGCCAAAGTGACTGCAAGTGATCAATCGGTGATGTCCGATGGTACAGAACGCCCATCGAGAATGTTGTGTCAAAGGCGTGCAGTTTTTCTGGTAGATCGGCGTCCGTGCCGGGGATGACAAAGTGATTTTGCTGCTGGCTGTATCGGCGAAACGCTTCGAATTGCATCACGTACAGCAACATTGGATCCAGTCCAACAACCAGCTCGGCCCCTTCATCGATCATTCGCCAACCGTAGTAGCCATTTCCACAACCGATATCCAAAACCGCGCGGCGACGTAGATCGATTGCCCCCGAAATCCGCTCCCACTTCCAATCCGAACGCCACTCGGTATCGATCGATATGCCTTGAAAGTCGAAAGGCCCCTTGCGCCAAGGATGCAGTTGCATTAGCGCGGCGGTCACGTCGTCAGCGTTGCCAGGCAAATTTCCCGAGACAGTTACTTTACCGTTAACGATATCGACTTTGGAATCGTTGGGTGCCGGTAGATTCTGCCATGCGTCTAACCAGGTCGAAAAATTCCCATGCGTTTGCTTTCCAAACCTTTCTTGGCAAGACGTGCGCAACTGCTGTGCCCACTGTGTTGCATCGCGTTGATCCAAAGCGCGAAAAAGTGGCTCGCAATCAAAAATCTTGACGCTCACGATTCTGATTTGACTGCCAGAATTGAAACAAAATTGAAGCACTGAAACCACGGCACAGCGGTCTCAAATCCCACATCGTGCAATCGGTCGATGTGAGCCGACAACGTTTCGGGGATCAAGCGATTCTCTAGCGATGTACGTTTCTGTGCAATTTCAAGTTGGCTGTACCCGTTAGCACTTTTGAAATCGTGATGCAGCTCAGTTAGCAAGTCTTGTTCGCTAGGATCATCAAAACAAATTTTCTCTGATAGCAGCAACGCACCACCTGGCAACAAGCTCCGGTAGACATCGCCCAGCAGCGAGTGACGCTGTTCAGCAGCAATGAACTGCAATGTCAGATTCAGTACGGTGAATGAAGAATCCAGCATCGGGAATCCACGCATATCCGCTTCGTGAACTAGTACTTGGCAACCATCGGTGTTTTGTGAAAGCACATCTTTCAGGCCAGCGATCATCGCGGGCGAAGAATCCACTGCATGGATAGTTGCGTCTCGCGGCGCTTTTTCTCGCATCAACAATGTCGCGGCGCCCAGCGAACAGCCCAGGTCATACACGTTGCTGGTGGGTTGAATGTACCGAGAAGCCAACTGTTGGATCATTGCCAAAATCGACGCATAGCCGGGGACCGAACGAGCGATCATGTCCGGAAAAACATCCACAACGGCTTTGTCGAACGTAAAATCGCCGACGCGATCATGTGGCAAAGCGAATAGGTTATCGCGACTCATAGGGCAGCTGGATGTGTCTATTTGGGAAAGTTTCGCTCGGTATGGCGGCCGAATGACAAAGCGTATTCGACCCGACAAAGCGGTTTTAATCAACATCCGAACCAACGCATTCCGCAGCGCACTTTTCCAAAGTACGTTGGGCATTCTTGCCCGACTGAATTTAAAAACGCTTTGAATCGAGCAAGAATGCCCTATCTACGAACGACTCCGATTGAAAAAGTGATTCACCCTGAGCCCCGATGGGAGGCTTTCGTTGCTGGCGTCGCTACGGGTTATAATGTTGACCCCAGCGTTCTTTCCCACCCACGTAGGAATCGCCACGTGAGATCAATGCGTTTGCTAGTCTTGCTGATACTAGGCGGCTCTTTTTTGAATTTCGGTGTCGTCGGCGCTGATGAAAAGCTGCCGCCGAAACAGGTCGAATTCTTTGAGACTCATATCCGGCCGGTTTTGATCGATCAATGTTACGCCTGCCACAATTCTGCCAAGACAGCGGAAGCGGGAATTGCTGTCGATTCGCGCGCGGGGATGGTCGATTCCGGAATCATCGAACCGGGCAAGCCAGCAGAGAGTTCGATCATCCAAGCCATTCGGCATCAGATCAATGACAGCGAGATGCCAAAAGATGGGCCGAAGCTGAACGACGCGATCATCAAACGCTTTGAGCAGTGGATCGAGATAGGAGCGCCAGATCCGCGCGATGCTCCTCCTAGTGAAAGCGAACTGGAACAGGCGACTTCGTGGGATGCAATCTTGGAACGCCGAAAAGCGTGGTGGAGTTTTCAACCGATTGCCAAAGTTGCGATTCCGCCTTCAACTGGCTTGCCACAACACTGGCAGGACAACGCGATTGACCGTTTCATCTACGCGGGCTTTAAAGAAAAACGTCTATCGCCCGCGGTGCCAGCAGATCCCCACGTGCTTGTCCGAAGGTTGTATTTCAGTCTGATTGGTTTGCCGCCCAGTTTTGACCAGGTGACGCATTGGGCGAAAGCGATTGAGAGCGACCCGGAAACTGGATACAGCGAACTGGTCGATCATCTGCTTGACAGTCCCCAGTATGGCGAGCGCTGGGCGCGGCACTGGATGGATTGGATTCGTTACGCCGAGTCGCACGGCAGCGAAGGCGATCCGCGGATCGATAACGCTTGGTACTATCGCGACTATCTGATCCGTGCACTGAACCAGGATGTGCCGTACAACCAGCTTGTGCGAGAACACATTGCAGGCGATTTGCTGGCCAAGCCTCGCATCAATCATGAGCTGAGGCTGAACGAGTCAGCGATCGGGCCTGCGCATTGGCGAATGGTCTTTCACGGCTTTGCTCCCACCGACGCGCTTGATGAGAAAGTTCGTTTTGTGGATGACCAAGTCAACGCCTTTAGCAAAGCGTTCATGGGGCTGACTGTTTCGTGCGCGAGGTGTCACGATCACAAGTTTGATGCGATCAGCCAGAAAGACTACTACGCTTTGTTTGGAATTCTTGCTGCCTGCAGGCCCGCCAGAACCGTCGTTGATACACCGAAACTGCAAGCAATGCATAGTAGTGAATTGGCGAAACAAAAATCGGATCTTCGCGCTGCCCTTGCAAGTGACTGGCTGACAAACATTCCCGAAACGCAGCAGTTACTACAGAAAGCAAAAGCCTTGAATGATCCAGAACAGATATTGCATCCATTGCATCAGGCTATCACGGCGATTCAAAAGGGCGCATCGGTCCAGGATGCATGGGAGACTCAAGCGAAGCGGATCGAGGCATCCGAAAAGCGTCGACGTGACTTTGTGGATCAAGACGTGATCGCTGCGTGGGACTTTTCCAAGCCAGCGGATGTGCAGCAATGGTTCGCCAGTGGTCATGGCTTGCGAACGCCGTTGGCAAAGCCTGGCGAATTTGCGCTGCGAAGTGATGGTGACGCGTTGATGGGAATCTATCCGAGTGGCGTTTATTCGCATTTGTTGTCGACGAAACACGCGGCCAGATTCACTTCGCCTGACATTCAGCTCGGCGAGCACGCTGTGCTTTGGTTACAAGTGATGGGAGATCAGGGTGCGCAGAGTCGATATGTTGTTCAAGACTATCCGCGAAACGGAACCGTTTACCCAGTCACGAACCTGAAGCCAAAATGGACTTGGCAGCGATACGATTTGAAGTACTGGAGTGGCGATTCGATTCATATCGAGGTCGCTGCCGGGAAAGACGCGCCGTTGTTGGTCAAGAATTCTGATCGATCATGGTTTGGGATTCGACGTGCGATGTTGGTTAAAGCGGGAGCAGCCGGCCCAGAAAAGACGCCCGAATCGCTCCGTCTGATCTTGAACGCAGCCAGCAATTCGCCCGAGTCACTTCAAGAGATCGCGGAGTGGTATGTTTCATCGCTGCGCGAATCCATCAAGGCTTGGCAGAGCGATCAGGCGACCGATGCGGAGGCGGACATGCTTTCGCAGTTTCTGAACCTTGGCCTGCTACCGAATTCATTGCAGAAACTAAAGAACTCCGCGCCGCTGATTGCAAAGTTCCGCAAAGCCGAGTCGCAGGTCGCCATCCCGCGCCGTGTTCCTGGATTGGATGAAGTGCCTGGGCGTGTCCAGCCGCTGTATGTTCGAGGGAACCACAAAACGCCCGGCGACATCACGCCGCGCGGATTTCTGCAGGCGTTCAATGACAAACCGTATGACGTTGCAACAAGTGGCAGAGTTGCGTTGGCAAACGATCTTCTTAGCCAGCAGAATCCACTCACTCGCCGCGTGATCGTCAATCGAATCTGGCACCATCTTTTTGGTCAAGGCATCGTCGCCACTCCTGACAACTTTGGACGCTTGGGCCAAAAACCATCTCATCCAGAACTGCTTGACTACTTGGCTGAGCAGTTTGCCAACGAAGGGTGGTCTATCAAACAACTGATTCGCCAGATCGTACACACACAGACTTGGCGGCAGTCTGTGTTGACAGACAAGGCTACGATGGAGCTTGATCCTGACAATCGAATGCTCACGCGTGCAAATGTACGACGCTTGGATGCCGAGGCGATTCGTGATGCAATGCTGGCGGTTTCCGGACGACTGGACAAGGCACAGTTTGGACCCGCGGTGAACATCAACTCGAATCGTCGCAGTGTCTATGTAAGTGTGATCAGAAACTCGCTGCCACCATTGCTGCGGGCGTTCGATTTCCCAGAACCGTTTTCCACGACCGGTCGTCGCAGCGTGACAAATGTGCCAGCCCAGTCGTTGATGTTGATGAATGATCGGCAAGTTCTTGCGTACGCGCAGTCGATGGCCAACGCTGCTGCGGCAAACGGCAAGGATAATCGTGAGCGAGTTGCCTGGATGATGGCAAACGCACTGAGTCGTCAAGCCACTGAATCCGAAATCCAATCGACACTCGCGATGCTGGAGGATGCAAAATCCGATGCTGAAAAGATGCGGGTCGAAATGCAGGGCTTGCAACAAAGAAAACGCCAGCTGGAGAATGGTATTTCCGGTATCGAAGGTCCAATCCGCAAGCGACTGTTGACGGAGCTGCAGAAAGAAGCCAATGGCGCCGACCAGCCGCCAGACGCATCGCCTGCTCCGCTTCACAGCTGGGACTTTAGTAGACCGCTCAGCGCGATCAGTAAAGATTTGAAGCTAACGCTCGTTGGCGGTGCAAAGTATCAGGATGGCGTCTTGTTGGTGGGCGGCGGAGGTTATGCGATCACTGAACCACTGCGAACCAATCTTCGCGAAAAGACGCTGGAAGCCTGGGTTCAACTCAGCAATCGAGAACAGCGGGGCGGCGGCGTGATGACGATTCAAACCAGAAACGGCGTGACTTTTGATTCGATTGTTTTTGGCGAACAACAACCTGGCCATTGGCTTGCTGGCAGCAATAACTTTCAGCGAACAAGTTCTTTTCGCGGTGCGGCGGAATCACAAGCCCACAAACAGTACGTTCACATTGCAATCGTCTATCAACCCGACGGCAAAATCATCGGCTATCGCAACGGACAACCCTACGGCAGCCCCTATCGGTCGGCCGGACTGCAAGAGTTCAAAGCTGGAGACACCGTCATCAGTTTTGGAATTCGCCATCTGCCCAGCGGTGGCAATCGATCGCTCGCTGGCAAAATTCAAAAAGCAAACTTGTACGACAGGGCTTTGACAGCGGACGAAATCTTGGCAACAAGCCATTCGACGGTGTTGTTCATTGCCCCACAGCAAATCAAAGATGCTCTTTCGCCAGAACAATCCGCATCCATCGCAAAATGGAAGGCTGAACTCGAGAAAACCGAGCAACGAATCACTGGTCTCGCGAATCCGCCTCGTTCTGATGATCAAGCACTGCTGACAGAATTGGCTCGCGCACTGTTTACCTTGAAAGAATTCATATTCATTCGTTAATGGTTCAAAATATGAACAACAACTGGATACCTTCGCGACGACAGTTGCTGCACCGAGGGTCAATTGGTTTTGGCGCTGCAGCGTTTTCAGCGCTGATGCACCGTGATCAATGCCAAGCCGGCGGGCTGCCGACAAATGCTGCTTTGCCAAAGCTGCATCACGCAGGCAAAGCGAAACATGTGATCTTTTGCTACATGTCAGGAGGCGTTTCGCATGTCGATTCGTTTGACCCCAAGCCAAAACTCAAGTCGCTTCATGGCAAGTCCATGCCGGTTGAAGTGAAGCGGACGCAGTTCAACAACAATGGTAACGTCATGGCGTCACCATTTGAGTTTCAAAAGTACGGTGAGAGCGGCATGGAAATTAGCAGCATGTTTCCAGAGCTTGGAAGTGTCGCAGACGAACTGGCGGTCGTTCGGTCCATGACGACACCGGTCAACGAACACGCGCAAGGCAATTTTTTCATGCACAGTGGATTCCCTTTCATGGGGCATCCGTCTGCTGGAGCTTGGTGTGCTTATGGTTTGGGCAGCGGCAACGAGAATTTGCCTGGCTATGTTGTCTTGCAAAGCGGCGGTGCGGTTCCGGCGCACGGCGGCGTTGCTTTGTATAGCAACGGTTTCTTGCCCGCACAGCATCAGGGTTCAATTCTGAACGCGAGTGCCAAAGAAGCCATTCGTAATATTCAGCCTCTGGATAACAGCATCGCACAGCGTCGCCGAATGAAATTTGCGAACCGGTTGGACACAGAATTCCTGGACAAAGTTGGCGATGACCCGCAGGTTGAAGCCGCGATAAAAAATTACGAGACGGCATTCCGAATGCAAGCGTCGGTGCCAGACCTTTGCGACTTGAGTGACGAATCTGAAAAGACGCGGACAATGTATGGGCTGGACTCTAGTGAACCAACCAAAGCCGCTTATGCGCGGCAATGCTTGTTGGCTCGGCGGATGGTAGAAAAGGGCGTGCGATTCATTGAACTCAGCTGTATTACCAAAGGAATTGGCGCTGGTGGTGCTGCCAATCCATGGGACCAGCATGGCGATTTGAAACGCGGTCATGCTGCAATGAGTTTCCAGGTCGATCAGCCGATTGCCGCGTTGATCAAAGACCTGCGTTCACGTGGATTGTTGGACGAAACACTGATCGTTTGGGCGGGAGAATTCGGACGGACACCGTTTTCGCAAGGCAATAATGGTCGTGACCACAATCCGTTTGGTTTTAGCGTTTGGATGGCTGGCGGTGGAATCAAAGGCGGAACGGTACATGGCGCAACCGATGAACTTGGTTACCACGCGACCGATGGAGTCTGCACCGTTTACGACATGTGGGCAACGGTCTTGCACCTGATGGGTGTCAACCACAAAAAGCTCACGTATCGCTACGGTGGTCGCGACCTTCGGCTGACCGATGTGCACGGCAACGTGATTACACCAATCATCAATGTCTAAAATTCAGTGCAGCCGTCTGATATCAGTGTCCATCCGCAGTGAAAAAACAGTCGCCAGCCTGTAGGCACGCCGAAAGAAACGCATCAAAACGATTGAAGAGGCGCACGGTCCAGCGGCCATGCTACTTTTTCAACACTGGCCAAACGCTGCTCTGAATCAATATCCCTGCGTGTACGATTGAGGATTGGTGCTGCGGTTTCCATTTCCTTTTTTAAGCCAGCTACTCAGATGGGCGATGCCAACATAGAAGATGATGACCCAAACCAAACGTAGCGCTGAAAAAATCAAACCGCCAACAATTGCGCCGATAAATTGTGGTGTCCCTGGATTGAATCGTTCCACTTGGAACGAGAGTTGCCAAAAGCCGACGACAAACGAAAGCAGAATGAAGAAAGCAAGCACCATTGACGTTGTTATCGCTGGCTTCTTTCCCATCAGCATCAAGATGGAAGTCGCGAATCCAAGGACCGTGAGTCCTAAGTTGGCGACCAATTCAAACGGAAGGGTTTGAAGAATCGGTTCATTGCCGTCCCGCATCACTAAATAACCAACTACACCCAGGGCCGTGAATATTAGCCGCAACGAACTAAAGACAATCCCGATTATCGCAACGACTTTTGTGAATGTCGGAATTACGTTCGGTTGATGGTACGATTGGGCTACATTCGGATAAGGTTGGCCAGCGTTTGGTGCACTGTACGGATTCGAATCGTTTGGAAATTGACTCACGATGGATCCCCGGTCTGTCAGTAAAAGGATGGGGCAGCAACCCCCTTAGTTGGTGCCCGCATAGCCAAGATTCTATTCTTGCTGCCACCAAAATCAACTGTACCTAACTCGACATATTTCGTAGCAGGTTCACGATTGGTCGGTACTCGCTGGGTCGAGGCAAATCCTCGAAAGCCTCAAATGCGCCATTGGACGCCTCGTGCGCCAGTTCCAGTGCAGTGGTCCCATCTTCCTTGATCGGGCCGGAGACAGCGCCGCGCGAAAGCAATAGTTTTACCATTTTGGCTTGGCAATACATGATCGCGAAACGCAGCGGGGTCGTTTGTCGATCTGGGTCAAGAGACTCTATATCGGCGCCTCGATCCAGCAATAGTTTTGCGATCTCGACTTGGTTCCAAAGAACAGCGCAGTGCAGTGGCGGCGGCGTCCAATCAGGGTGGCTAACGATTTCGGGATAGCGATCAATCATGGCTCTCGCTGATTTAACGTCACCCGATTCGATCGCCTCCGCAAACACTTTGCTGTCGGTACTGGATATATCCATCAATTCATGTCTCGTGTAATCAGCCGTTGACTTTTTGATTTGCGATACAGTCCTCAACGATCGAAAGCACTCTTTCAAGCACTTCGTCGCTGGACATTCCATCGCTCTCGACGACAACGGCGTCGGCTGCCGCTCGTAGTCGTCCTACATCACGCATTCGGTCTTCTAAGTCTCGTTGATTCTGGGCAGCCAGTATCTCATCAATCGTCAACACACGCCCTTGTTCAGCCAACTGCAGTTGCCGGCGACGGGCGCGTTCCTCTGGTGAAGCCGTCAAGAAAATCTTGCACTCAGCATTGGGGAAAACGTCTGTTCCTTGGTCACGCCCTTCGGTGACGATATTGCGACCGTCCGCGATCTTGCGTTGCTGCCGGGACAGCTGTTCGCGGACGCTAGGGATATCGGCCAAGTGCCGGATGGCTTGAGTGACTGTTGGTGTGCGGATTTCCTGCGAAACGTCTTTGCCATTAAGTGATACACGTTGATCTTTCCACTGCAATTCAACACTCGCAGCAAATTCGGTCAACGCCTCTGCGTCATCCAGTGGGATTTCCGTTTGGATTGCGCCAAGTGTGACGGCCCGGTACATCGCGCCGGTGTCCAGGAATTCAAATCCCAGACGATCGGCAACCTGAAAAGCAATGCTACTTTTTCCAGCGCCCGCTGGGCCATCGATAGTGACAATCATCAAAACTGCTCCACTGTGTCGACATCGTTCTGCATAGCTGTTTTGATCAATTTCAGTTCAGCCGCAGTGAGCGATTTCCTTAGCGCTGTGGCTTTCGATTTAAGTTCTTGTGTCAAATTTGAACCTTGATGGTTTGCGTTGGGCGAGCCGTATCGCAGCTGGCAAAACAAGTCGGTCAGTTCTTCAAAGACACCAGCGACTTCGCCGTCCCCTTTGCCCCCAAGTCGTTGTCGAACAACCCGAGAAAACTCAGCGGGAGTCTGTGAGTCGCGACGCAAGATCCCAAATTTTCCGAGTTCGACTAGGGCATCAGCGTAAAACAGGATCTGAGGTTTGCCAGACCCTGAATTTTGATTTCGCCCAAATCGTTTGGAGCGCCAGAATGACAACCAGTTTTTTGTTGAACCCAGTCTTAGAAAAATCACAATTGCCGTAATGATGACGGCAACGCAAATCCAAAGCAGCCATCTTGATTGATTGGTAACAACTGAGGTCCTGGATTCCCCTTGGGATTGCAAACCTGTCATCTTTTCCTTGATCCAAACCGCAAACGAACCACCTGCGGACTCGCCGATGCCCGATTCCTTTGCCGACTGTTGACTCTGATCACGGTAGATGACGTGGTCGCCAAATAAATTCTTTGCCATGTCCAGTGCATGGTCAAGACTTCGCATCCCTATCGATGAACTCTCAGTGCCTCCGCCACCACCAGGGGTTGGGTCCAGCCGCAACCAGTACTCTTGCGACTGAGGCTGGCCATACACATAGCGTTCTGGTTCCAAATCCGAGCGAGGAATCAGAGCTTCTACCCAAGCATGAGCGTGACTCTGCCGGGCCAAGAAATACTGCCCAATGTCGTTGTATTCATCGGTGTGGTAACCGACCACGACTCGCGACGGAATGCCAACCGACCGAAGCATCAAAGCCAGGGCAGCGGCAAAATACTGGCAGTGTCCTTTCCGGTGCGTTGCGATGAATTGCTCAATTGGATCAACACCAGATGCCAATTTTGCGTTCAGATTCATCGTGTATTCAAAGCTATTATTCAAAGCTAGAAACCGCTGCAGGGCCAATGCGATTTCGTACTTGTTCTGCCTCTTATCCTCGGGCACCCCGTTGATCGTCAGCCGGGCCATCTTGGCCACCGTTGGCATCAGGTCAGGCTCAAAGTACAGCAAGGAGTCGCGGTAGGATTCACCGATCACAGTCAACGGTAAATTCAAAACTTGCGATGGCGTTGGCCGAAGCATCTCTCCTAAGCTCGATCGTCCGGTATGCACATCGGGAACCGCGATCAAATCCGTCTGAAGCTTGTCGTGAAAAGCGTGAGTCAGAAATTGATAATTGGTTTTTTTATAGGTGGCCTTGGTTCGATCGGCATGCGTCAAAGTCCAAGCACCGATCGTATGCCGGAAACGACTGTCTGTACCACTGCGATAGTACGGAGCGATTGAAAACACCGAAGGACTCTGGAGCGATTCGCAACTGATTTCCACTTGGACCGAGTCAAAGAAATTCTTGTCACTCACTCGCTGCAACAAAGGTTCCCTGGGCATCTGCGTCGAAACGTATCGATTCTGAGCAAGAACAGAGGACCAAATCGCCGTTGGCCTGTCGCGAGAATACAAATCGGGCGTGTAAGACTCCAAAACTTTCCCACGCAAATACAATCCACCAGCAAGCCGGTAGGGCTGGTCGGTGCGTCTGTCAGTCATCTTTACCCGAACAGCCGGTTCCGGATTTTGCAGCATTTTGCCAATCTGATCCAGCTTCATCTGATCCGAAAATCCCGTCAGGACTTTCCCTGGGCCTTCTAGTCGGGAGGCGTCCGTACGCCGTGGCAGTGCATAAAAGAAAACACCGCCAACGACAACTGCAGCTGGCACGGCGCCAAATAAACTGAACCGCGACAAGCCGAATCGATGACGCTTCAAGGATGCTGCCGACTGCTCCGCACTGACTTGAACATTCGGTTTGCCAGACGGATCGTCAGCACCTTGCCAAACCGACCGGACGCCTTCGTTGGCGACCAAACTAGAAAGCGCCCCAAGTGCCAGCGCTGCGATGATGCCAATGGCGACTAACAGAAAACCATAGTTAAGCGTGTCGTTGTAAACCGCTGCAACAACTAGCTGCAGCAAGCTAAAAACAGAAAGCTGTTCATAGATCCGGACGGATTTTTCCTGCAGCATCAGGACCATTTGAACCAGCACCAAAAGCTGCGCCACCGAAATCATTTGGCGATTGCCAGGCTCGGTGACTTGCCAAAAGTCTCCAACGCAATAAATCGCTGCGGCTCCCATTGCAACGTAAGCCAAGATTGGCGGCAACGCGAAAATTCGCAGCCAGTCTACAAACAAGAATCCAAACGCAGCTGCAAAAACGGCGATGACCGGAATCTGCTGTGCATCTGACGACGACAGTACCAGTCCTCCCAAGCAAGACAGTAGCGCAAAGTAGAACTTGGTGCTTAGTTGAGTCTCCGGTTTTTCTACCGGCATTGTTTGGTTACTGGCCATCGAACTGCTCCGCGTGAGCAACAAGTGCGGCGGGTTCCGAATCGCTCGCGTTGCCTTCAGTTGCAGCGCCCGCGTCAACCATCCATCGTTTGAATGATTGTGTGCTGACATCGATCCAGTTGATCTGCCGCTCTCCCCAAAGTCCAAGCGTAGCCGCCAAGTCACCATCGGCGGCTTGATCCGCTGAACCCGCGATCGCTTCGGCTTGGCTGCGCGGGCTGATCACGATCAGCCGTCGTTTCGCTGCGCTGGTTAACGAAATCGGCTTGAGCGCGCCGGTCAGCTGCGGAGAATTGGAAGCCTTGACCCGTGCCAGGATTCGCAACACTTCCAATCGGGCTTTGGGAGACGAGTTTCCAGAAAACACATGTGGTTTGGATCCACCAACGGCAAACGCAAGCCGCACGCCCGGCTCGGCAGCCGCTTCTATCAACAACGTTGCCGCAAACCGGATCGCGCGCTCGACAAGTTCGTTGGATTGTGACTTGCCAAAAATCGTAAAGCAATCGACTAAAACGCAGGCATCAAAATCCAACTGTTTTTCGACCTGTCGGACGATCGGTTCGCCAACCCGAGCCGACGTTCGATGATGGATCATTCTGGTGTTGTCACCAGTTTGCCATTGCCGGAGCCCAAAAAAATCTCCGTCAGCGATTCCCATTTTATTTGCAGAAGAGTCCGTTCCACCGAACCCGCCTAGCAATTCGTTTTGCCAACCGCCCCGCAAATCCAAACGTCGCGGGAGCACCAATAGCGTCTGCTTGCGCGGCTTGCGAGCACCGCCAAGGTACAGGGAAAATGGAAAGCAAGACGAGACTTGCAAAGGCCCAAACTGGTACTCGCCGCGCGCTTCGATTGCACAGTCAACAATCGCATTTTGTGCCAACTTCGGTGGCACCGCTCCAACACTGCAAACCGCAGGAGTCTTTTTCCCCGACTCATCAGCAATATTGTCTTCGACTCTGATCGCCCACGCGGGCAACCAGCGACTGAAATTTTGCACGGCATAGGAAACGCTGAATTTGGTCTGTGAGAACACTTCCATGGGCAAGCCGCGTTTGGCATCAACCGAGCGCGAAAACCAACGGGAATATCGCCAGCTAATCAGAAGCGCACCAACCAGTAGCCCAGCCAAGACCAACAGCAGATTGAAACCACGGATCGCGCCTCCAACCATTGTGAAAATAGCAATGAAGATCAAGTGCAAGCCCAACCGTGTTGGACGAACAATCGTTTTGCGTTTACGTTTCGATCTGGGCGCCATCACTGACCAATGTAGCTTTGAATTTTATCAATCACCGTCCATGCGCCAGTGACCAACATGGCAAACGCCGAAAGCCACAACATCACATCCCATATTTTTCCGGGACGTAGTGCTGGCAAGCAACGCTGATAACGAAAGTACAACGCGGCTGCGGCCAACATCGGCAACATGACTCCTTGCGCGACACCGCTCCACAATACCAACCGTGTTGGCTGAGGAAACGCAATAAAGATCACCAAGCAAAGGATCGGAAAGACGCCCGATAGAATCCGAATCCACTTGGCTCGCGTTTCTTCATCTTCTTTGATCAACCCAATGACACGCATCGCGTCGGAAAATGTCCGCGCGTGGCTGGCGTTGGCAACAAAGAACGTTGAGTACAAAACGGCAAAAGCACCAAACAGGAATACCGCGGCCGCCCAGTTCGAGAACACAGGACGGAACATGACTGCCAAGGTGCGAACCATGTCACCTTTTTCAGGGTTCAATCCAACGCGGTGCAAGACAGCGGCGCCCAGCAGGTAAAACGCAACCGTCGCAAACGTGTAAACGATCATCGCGCCCCAGGCATCAAATCGCATCACTCGCATCCAACCAGAAGCACGCTTTTGCCAAGCTTCGCTGCCATCGTTTTTACCGGTGAACCGGGCGTATCCCTTTTCCAAACACCAATACGGATACACAACCAACTCAGCAGCGCCGACACCAATGATGCCGAACGTTGCCAACGCGGTCCCGATAGGATTCACTTCTTTGGTACCGCTTGGGAGGCTGAGCGATAGCCCCGACCAGAACTCCGCCAAGTTCACGCGCCAGTCCGGCTGGCCTTGCAGCAAAAACAAATTCAATACAGTCAATGCCGTGAAGGACGCGACCAAAACCGTCGACAACGATTGGATCAAACCGTAGCGACCGACCAGCAGAATGATACTAGTCGCGACTGCCATGATCGAAGCCCAGATCACCGCATCGCGAGGCGAATTCGGCTTGCCCAGTCCATCGTTTCCGTGCGCCGCAGAGTACTTTTGCCAAGCGGCTTCGACATCGATCGTCGGTTCTTCGCCATCGGGTTTCGTCGCGCGATACTCTTGGTATTTTCGCATCTGCGCTGCATCAGCGGCCTCGTTGTAGTCGCTTCCCATCTGAGTGATCGGTGCGCTGATCGCCAGCGCTTGGCCGACACCACCGACAATGCCACCGAGCTGCGATATGCTGGCCAGCCACATCACCAACCAATACCAGACCAACCAGTTACCGCGTCCTTTGATCCGAGGACCAGGGACTTCGTCCAAAGCCTTTAACGTTGTCTTGCCGCTGATCAATGCGTATCGCCCAAGTTCTATCTGCGCGAAAACTTTGACAACGCAGCCGATCACGATCAACCATAGCAACGCGAACCCCGCTTCGGCTCCGGTTTTGGTCGTTGCGATCAATTCGCCACTACCAACAATCGATCCTGCCACGATCAACCCGGGGCCAATGAAGCGGATCATTCCCATCATCTTGGCGGGCGGATCCAACGGCTGATCACTTGATGACGAAGCGGTGCCGGGACTGGGCTTTTTGTCGGCGGGTGCTTTCGAGGGATCTGTAGAATCGGTCATAGGAAATCGAGATCCGTCATCGAGTGAAAGGGAGCGGGGGTGAGCGAAAAAGGCTTTTGTCGTCTGGCGGTTTCGGATTACCAAAAAACGAATTGCCAAAAAACGCAGCTTGAAAAAGCGGGGACCGGGGAACCATCAGCATCCTGCGCTGACGATTTTATTATGTTACTTTTGTGTATTTGGTGTTCTATTCGCGTCCGACGTTCTGGCGCTGGATAATGTAAACAGATAGTCTACCGTGAAAACGCGTGTTCAACACCATCGCATGTTGAATCGATTGTGAACTCATGAAGCGAGTTTTTGTTATGATAGAGCTTTATGTTGAGGGACACGCAGCAGGATTTACAAATCGGGATGACATCTCCAAGCCCACTTGATACGACCATCGCGGTGGTGACGCCGGAGAACATTGCCTTTGAATACCAATTGGCTGGGCCCTTTCGTCGCTTGCCAGCCTATTTGATCGATTTAGCGCTGCGATGGGGAATCATCATCCTGGCCTTATTCCTGTTCCTGTTGATCGGTGGATTGCTGGAATTCGGCATTGGCCCTGGGTTCGCTGTAACGGGATTCGCATTTTGGATGATTCTGCAGTTCGTCGTCACTTGGCTGTACGGCACTCTCATGGAGTCCTATTTTAATGGCCGGACCGTCGGCAAATGGGCCTGTGGAATTCGCGCGATTGGAGTTGATGGGCGTCCGATCACGGGCAAGGCCGCCGTTCTACGAAACCTAATCCGAATCGCTGACCTTGCGCCGTTGGCAATGGCGAACCAGTTCGACATCCTGCCAGCGGACACGCCAGCACTGTTCATCATCCCCACTGGCATTGCCGGCGTCATATCGATGATGTTCACGACGCGAATGCAGCGACTGGGAGATTTGGCGGGCGGAACGATGGTGATCGTTGATGAAAAAACATGGCGTTTGCCGATTGCCAAAGTTGACGATCCACGCGCCGAAGCTCTTTCGACTTTCATTCCTGGTGACTACCGAGTATCACGGAGCATGGCGCGCACTTTGGCAATTTATGCGGAGCGGCGACATTACTTGAATCCCAAACGTCGCCAGGAAATATCACGACACTTGGCAGAACCGCTGATCGAACGGTTTGAATTTCGTCGTGACATTGATCCCGATCTGTTGCTGTACTGTTTGTATTTCAAAACGTTTCTGGCCGATGGCAGGAGCACACCCGATCTTGGTCCGCTGGCAGGGTTTAGTCCACTGCTAAAAGATGCCTCAAA
This sequence comes from uncultured Pirellulaceae bacterium, assembly GCA_964398215.1. Classification (GTDB taxonomy): domain Bacteria; phylum Planctomycetota; class Planctomycetia; order Pirellulales; family Pirellulaceae; genus CAYNNP01. The sequence goes on from CAYNNP010000025.1 coordinate 27,292, forward strand.
AATACAATCCACCAGCACGCCAGCTTCTCTGTTGGTTCAAAATTCGATGCAACCGATTCTTGAGTCACAACCGCAGACGACTTCCGCGTTGCCGAACGAATTTGACAAGGGGACTGGCCAATGAATGTCGCAGCATTGCTGGAGAAGCGCCGCGTCCAATGGAATGAACTGGAACATATTTGCAACGCCATGGAAGTGCGTGGCAAGGCATCCAAAACAGGGCAACCTCAACACCGCGGTGGTCCGGGAGTTGCCAGGTTTTCGACGTTGTACCGCGCCGCGTGCGCCGACTTGGCGTTGGCTGACGCGTATCAATTGCCGCCGGCAACGGTCACGTATTTACATCGCTTGGTCGCACGAGCCCACAATCAGTTGTACCGCTCAAACAGCCTGCAGCCGTCCAGCTGGTACGACATTGTTTTTCGTGACGCCCCTAAATTGATCTATTCGGACCCCTGCGTACGCGTAGCAACGATTTTGTTTTTTGGTTTGTTTGCTCTGTCAATGTTCATCGGCGCCAACGAGACATTGTTTCCTGATTTTGCTACCAATGTGGTTGGTGAAGCCGCTTTGGAATCCACCGAATCCAGCTTTGAGCATCCTATCAATGCTGACCCATCCCAGTACTCTGCCAAAGCCGCTTTTTACATTCGGCACAACACTGGAATAGGGCTGCAGTGTTTTGCGTTTGGGATTCTGATCATTCCTTGCCTTTTCACATCGGCTTACAACGCAATCGTCTTGGGGACCACATTTGGGTACATGTCCAGACCTGGGATTGTTGGAGGCGACAACTTTTTTGAATTCGTTACAGCGCATGGACCTTTCGAATTGACGGCCATTGCGCTCGCTGCCGGCGCTGGTTTGCGATTGGGTATCGGTGTTTTCAAAACAGACGGACTCTGCCGAACCGATTCGATTCGGATCAATGCGATGCGTTCGGTGCCCATCGTGTCAGCATCAGCAACCCTGTTCGTGATGGCCGCGTTCACCGAAGGTTTCCTTTCGCCTAGTGGTGCACCGTATCTGATAAAAGCTGGCTGGGCTATTTTTTCATCAGGGCTTATCAGTTTCTATTTCGTCATTTTGGGAATGCCCAACACGACCAATCCGGTCAGCGGTTTGCATACGGCAACGTACGAATCGGTATTCGGAAAAGACCCACCTGCTGCATCCGATGACAGCGACGGGAGCGTGATCAATGCAACTTGATCAGACACACGTCGCAATTCGCTTGCGGACGATATCGGAAATCGGTGACTTGGCATTGATCATGGTTCGCCGATATCCGTTTGCGCTATTCGTATGCTTTGCGGTCGGAGCGCTTCCGTGGTTCATCGCCAATTCTGCGCTACTTTGGTGGATCCCAATACAAGAATCAAAGTATGGCTTGGACGATCCAGAAGCTTTTTCCGAATTGAGACGGTATGCGTTTTGGATGGCTACTTTGGTGGTACTGCAAACGCCTGCGGCCGGCGTTTTCACGACTTACTATCTAGGGCAAGCCGTTTTTGAGAAGCGTCCAACTTGGAAAAACGTCGTACGCGAAGTCTGGAAACACGGTGGTCGCTGGCTCTGGGCGCTTGGAGTCAAACGGTTGGCGGTGCCAGCCATGTTGCTACTGTGTGTTACGTACGGAGAAGCTTTATCGGGGTTCACCGATGTGCTTATGCCCATGTTCTTTTTGTTGGCGATCGCGTTGGTTCGCGGCATGCGTCCGTTCATGCCCGAGATCATCCTCCTAGAACAGTGTCCCGCCAAGTCAAAGGATCCGCGAACTATTACCATCGCAAAGCGAAGCACTAATTTACACAAAGCTGTTGGTGGTGATTTGAGTGGCCGATTCATCACACTTTCGTTCCTGCTATTCTGGGGATTTCTAGGTTTGCTTTTTACCTTCACGTGGATTCGTGGGGTGGTGACAGGATTCGGAAACATGGGACTGGTGACAATGCTGATCCTGTATCCATTGGCACTTTGGGCAGTCGCTGGATTCAGTGTCTTCATTCGGTTTTTAAACTACCTGGATACGCGTATTCGGCTTGAGGGCTGGGAAGTAGACCTGGCCGTTCGTGCCGAAGCGATTCGCCAATTCGGTGCCGAGCTTCCCGATGACGGCAGTGCAAAACCAAAAGCGGGGCAAGCATGACTCTCCGAATCGAATCGTTTCACCGAAAGTACAAATCGTACAATTCGAAAATCAACATTTGTATCGTGATCTGCGTGATCTGTTTGTCATTCGTTAGTACCAGACAGGTTAACGCAAATAATGAATCGCCATCGGCCAACTCACTGGGTGATTCGCGGTGGTATGACGCTGAAAAAGGGGCGGTACTGCCAGTCGTGATTCGCGAGGCAACCGACGACTCGGTGAATCGTGGTAGTCGCTGGTTGCCCAAACCGAAAAAACTCACCAAACCCAAATCTACAGGGACCACAACCGGCGGCGGGACAACTGGCACAACAACGGGTAATCTGTCGCTGGGGAACATCTTTGCGTGGATTCTAATTGTTGTCATCATTGCGGTCATCGTTTTTGGACTCGTTTACACGTTTCAAAAAGCAGACATTGATTTTGGAGAAACCAAGAACGTTGTGTCGCAACCGGGCACTCCCGATCAACAAACATTGGACAGAATCGCTGAACTGCCCGCCGAATTACGCCGCACAGATGTCAACCTGCGCAGCGAAGCCCTGCGTTTGATGCAAGCTGGACAGCTAGACCAAGCCATCGTGTTGCTATTTGGGCACCAACTGTTGATGCTGGATCGAGCGGGGGCGATTCGATTGAATCGCGGCAAAACGAACGGACGCTACGTTCGCGAATGCAAAGGGCATGATGTCGAGATGGCACCGATCTTGCGTGAAACGGCAACCTATTTCGAGCGATCCTATTTTGGTCGCCACGAGATCGAAAACTCAGAGTTCCAGCGACTGTGGGCTGCAAACGAACGCCTTGAGAATCTGCTGGTGAAACGACAAGAGGTGGCAGCGTGAACCGAATCAGAAAACACCACGGTTTGCTTTTGGTAGCCATGTTGCTAGTGGCCGTTGTTGGCTGTGGTGAATCCACCACATTTGAAAATCGATACGGGGCTTCCTCAGGAGCATCCGGGCGAACCAGCTTGAATGGATTTTCGGCGTTTCGATCGACGTTTGAAAACGCCGGTTATTCTTCGCGTGAACTGCGACGCCTAACGTCTCGTGCACAACGCACGGATGTTATTGTCTTGATCCCAACCGGGCCTTTTGCGTTCACGCAGGAAGTCAAAAGCTGGCTTGATCGCTGGCTTAAGCGAGGCGATAAAACTCTGGTCTACATCATCCCCGATAGTGGCAACGAAAGAGAATACTGGGCCGATGCGGTCGCCCTTGCCCCGCCGAATCTTCGACTGGAATACAGGCGGCGCATGGCCCAAGCGATGAACGACCAAACCGTTTGGCGCAACAATCGAAACGATTTGGCTGCCAATGGATGGTTCACCGCAAAACCAAATGTCACCAACACAGAAACGAATCGCATTTCCGGTGAATGGGCAGACGAATTCGCCGGCATCGAATCCGATTCGGCTGACAAACTACAAACGGAATACATCGTCGTCACAGCGGAAACCCCGAAAGCTCGCACTGCCAACTCGTATCTCCAGGCTCCAACGGGCCCCAATTCGCCAAGCACCTATATCTTTGCTGAAGCTTATCGTCCAGACCGCGGTTGTGTTGCAAAACCGCTGCTGTCCAATTCCGATGGCGACGCAATTGTTGCTCAAGCGAGCGCTGACAAATGGAAAAAGTCAAAGATCATTGTGGTGGGCGGTGGATCCCTGTTGACCAACTACGCGTTCACGGATCCATTTCGCAGAAAGCTTGCGGATAAAATTGTTGAATCCTCCAACAGTACACAACAAGACGACGACAGAACCGTTGGCTTTCTAACAGCACAAAGCCCGTATGTCCCCGTGAGCGATGCAACGAGCCAGGCTTCCAAATCATCGGGGATGGAACTGTTGATGGTCTGGCCTATAAGCTTGGTGACGATCCATGCAGCAATACTGGGCGTCGTTTTCTGCATGATAATCTTTCCGTTGTTTGGTCGGCCTAAAAAGCTAGCGACCAAATCAACCGGGAACTTTGGAGACCATTTGGATGCCGTCGCGTCTTTGCTAAAAAAGACCAATGACGCACGGTATGCTCGAAAGAAAATCAGCGACTATTTCCGACGGATTCGCGGTGAATCGACAGGTCGGTGGGTAATCGATGAACAATCGAATTTGGCTTCGACACCGAAACCGATTCGCACAACCAAGCCAACTAATACCACAATCAATTCCGCAGCAAGCGAGGGATCCGTTGAGTAGTGTGCCACAACCGCCTGAACCGCCACCAAGTGGCGTGCCAAGTGCCAGTCCGCAGTTAAAAATGTCTCCCAAATTCGCGCCGATCAAAAATGTCTTCGAACAGGTTTGCGCCGAAGTCGGCAAGCTATTTGTCGGTCAAGACGAATTGGTGATGGGAACGATGACCGCACTGTTTTCAGGTGGGCACGTGTTAATCGAGTCCGTGCCAGGGTTGGGCAAGACGCTGTTTGTCCGCACGCTTGGTAAAGTGCTCGGATGCGACTTTGGTCGAATTCAGTTTACCGCTGACCTGATGCCATCGGATATCACAGGCGCACCTGTCTTCGATATGCAACAGAATGAGTTTCGATTTCGCCCAGGCCCTGTGTTCACTCAGTTTCTGCTGGCCGACGAAATCAACCGTTCGCCCGCAAAGACTCATGCGGCACTTTTGGAAATCATGCAGGAGTATCGCGTAACGGTTGATGGAACCAGCCACCAAGTGCCCAGACCGTTCCTGGTCTTGGCGACACAAAACCCACTGGAAAGTGAAGGCACGTACAATTTGCCCGAAGCGCAGCTTGACCGTTTCATGTTCAAGTTACGTGTCGACTATCCCGGCGAACAACAAGAAGCCGAGATCCTGAAACTGCACAGTAAACAGGTTGATTTGAACCAGCGTCTGCGGGACGACGTTCGCGCGCTAACGAACCCTGATTCAGTGATGAGTGCGATCACGCTTTGCGGAACCGTTCTGGTCGAAGACAATTTGGTTGAATACATCAACAAAATCGTGCGCGCGACCAGAGGGTGGCCTGCCTTTCACATTGGTGCGTCACCGCGTGCGGGTCTCGCTTTGATGCAGTCAGCTAGAACTCTGGCCGCATTCAGTGGTCGCGACTACGCGATTCCAGACGATGTAGTCGAAATCACGATCCCAGCCTTACGTCACCGGGTTCAACTAACGGCCGAAGCAGAGATCGAGGGTCGCAGTATCGATGAAGAACTTCGGTCACTGATCCAAGCAATCGAAGTACCACGCGATTAACGACGCTTCTACAAAAACGTATCGAATATGGTTGACGAAAATATCCTTGACTTGATTCAGACACAAAAGAGTCTTTTTCTGGCGACGCTTGATCCGCAGGGAATGCCATTTGCCAGCACGACGCCGTTCGCGGTCACGGCGGACGGATCACAGTTCATCGTACTGCTTAGCGACTTGTCGGCGCATGGATTGCATCTGATGGAAAACCCAGTCGCTTCCGTTTTGATCTGCCGCGACGAAGCGAACACATCGCAGCTGTTCGCGCGCAATCGCATGCAGCTGTCTGTCACAGCCCAGCATGTCACAGACTTGGACCAACGATCAAACTTGATGTCCATCATGCAGTCGCGACACGGCGCGGTGATTGAAATGCTATCGAGCCTGCCGGATTTCCGACTCTTCCTACTTCAACCGAACCAGGCTCGATACGTCGAAGGATTCGGTAAAGCATTTACAAAGTCATCTTTCGAATCAATGCAAGCGATCCACGAAGGCTTCACCGCTCGGTCTTCGTAAATTAGAAATTCACTGCACCGAAAATCGATCAATTGTCCTTGGAACCACCCAAGGTTACCGACAGTTTGTACTTGTTTTGCAAATGTGCATGAGCAGTGCTGGCGTGTCGATCTTTTGGAAACAACTTGCACACCTGCTTGAACGCTGCAATCGCCTTGTCTTTCTTGCCAGCCTGCTCAAACGTGTAACCGACTTGCAACAGCGACCATGGGGCCAACGCCTTGTGACCACCGGCAATCTGTTTATACATCACGACTGCTTCGTCGTACTGTTTTAGATGCCGGCTGCACGCGGCCATTTCACGGTAGTTGTCAGGAAATCGATCGCTCTGCCGGTAGAACCCGATTGCTTCTTTCCATTTTCCAGCCTCACGGTAGGTGGTCGCAATTGCCCACAACCATGTAGCACTGTTTTCAATGTCTTCCGTCATCAATTCTTGATACACGGCAACCGCTTCAACGTACTTTTTGAATTCTCGGTACGTTTTGCCACTCTCGGCTTTCCAACGCGTCGGCTTGTCTTCGTCCACAGAAGCAAGCTTGTTGTAAGTCGAGATCGCTGATTCCAATTTCTTTTCTGCTCGGTACGTCATCGCGATCTTGGACAGTCCCACGATTTCGTCCTTGAACTTGCGATAGACGGTTCTTGCCGCATCGTATTTTTCTTTCGACTCGTGCCAAGCTCCGATTTTTCCTAGCAACTCATCGTCGGTTCCAAACTTCTTGGCCATGTCGTTATAGACCGCGAGGACTTTTTCGTCACGTTTCGCATTCGATTCCACACTCGCCACCAAATACCAAATCGACTTCGCAGACGCTTGCCCCGTTTCGGACGTTTGGTCATCAGGAAGCTGTTCTTTTAGATAGGCAATCAACTGGTCGGCCAATCGGTGACCTTTGGACTGCGACTCGTCCTTCGCGACAAGCTGCCGGAGCGTGCCGGTTGCCCGCTGGACGACTTGTTCGCTGAGCTGGTTTTCAGCATAAGTCGTATCCAGCGCCTTGACCGCTTGGTCCAATCGACCTTCCGCAAGCAAGTAACTTGCTAGACGAACGGACGCATCAATGCAATGGTTCTTGGTACTGCGCAGGCGAGGAGCGTCGAAAGTCAGTTTGTGCCAGTACTTTACTTGTGCATCGACATCTTTCTCAACGCCAGCGATATCGGCCAGCGCAACCAAACTGTAGGTGCTCGCGATGTGCTTTGCGTTCTGCTGGACCACCTTTGCGAGGGCAGGTTTTGCCTTTTTCGTTTGGCCAATGTCCTTGAGCGTTTTGCCGATGTAGTAGCCGGCCGCGAGCGCCTCTTCGGAATCCGGCCAATAATCGATGACAGATCGAAACCCATCGTCGATCGCCGTGTTTTGCTTGCGAAGATTCACACTACAGAGGCTCCATTTAAGCAGCGCGTACGGCGCCCCATCGCTTGCCTCATATAGATTCAGATACTTGTCGTATTCCGCAGCCGCGACCGTCCAATTTTTTTCGCGATAGTACTTTTCGGCAATTTGCATTTGATGCCGTTCGACTTCACGCAACTTAGCCCAACGTTCAAGCGACATTTCATCCAGCGCATGCTGTTTCTTTTGAGCAAGCACAGGGTTCGCACACGCAACGACCAACAACACGGTACCCACCAGCCGCTTTATCGACGGTGAAAAGCTGCGGCGCATGTGATGCGGTTCAGAATCCAAATTCAGTTTGTCATTCATCTGGTCGCTCACTCCTGTTTTCTCGCTTCCAACCATTTTGCATACTCCGAGTGTGCATAGAACAAGACATTGGTGCCCAGCCGATAGCATGACTCCCAAATATCCGCTTTGACGCCAGCGTGTCCGTCGGCCCAAGCGTCGCCAATGTCACCTGGATGATAGTAGGCGACCCAGCGGCCATCTTTGTACCAACCCAACGCCTCTTTGCCACCATGAGGTGCCACGTACGGCAAGTAGGGAATTTGATACGGGACACGATGAATGATATCGTCCAGCGGAACCGGGACGGGGCGCACGTCGGGCAAAACACGATTCATCAGCGCAATGAATTGATTGTGAAAGTGCCGACTGCCACCGTTGTCGCAAAACAGCATCCCATGCTTATCGCCCAAGTACTCTTTTAAAGTTTTGATTTCTGAATTTGAAACCGAAATGTTCTGCTGCCCCGTCATGTAAACAACCGGCGGACTCTTACCGATGGGAAAGTTGTCCAGTTGGCTGATTCGACGTGACTCGGTCCGCTCGCCGACTTTGTGCTGCGTCCTGATCCCGTACTCGATCAGCATATTCATGTCGCCACCGATGCCGTAATCCTGGTCCCAGTCGCCACCGGTATACTCCAAGCGGATGAAGCGGACTTTCCCGCGAAACGTTCCGCCAGCAAACCCAGACCCTTTGCCCTCGCCGTAACCAACGGTGTAAGCGTGCTCGGTTATCTCCATCAGTTTGAGCTGAACCTCGTCGATCGGAGGAACTTCAAAACTAATCGCGCTCAGTGGGTTGATCACAAACTTTTTGCGAATCACTTTCTTGATTTTGACGACCTGTGCAAGCTGCTTTTGCTCGCCACCGCCTGCGGGCATTTCGTAGATTTCGCGACATCCATTTAATTGCGAAAACAGCAACCCAATGATCAAAAACGAAAAGCTGTAGGAAACCAATGCCAACAAGCTCTGATCCAATTTTCGGCTGCGATTCCCGTACGGCCAGTCGCTTGTGTCACGCGGCGACCAAACCGTGCGCAACAATCGTCGCAGCTTCGCCCTCCCCCAATCGATGCCGTAATACCACGACCGGAGGTCGAGTGGGTGCCAAGCAGCGTCCTTGGTCATCGCAAGGTTTCGCCGACTGAATCGAATTGAATTTCGATCCACGTACCACACGACCCACAGCAACCCGATTGAAAATAGCACGACAGTCCCCCATCGGGCGACTCCCGCGCGCAAGCTGGACGCGTAAAACCAATCCAGCAAAAACAGAGTTAGCTGCCACAGCAAGACGTAGCCAACCGACGCCACGATCCATTTCTGCGCTGCAATAGGTTTCTCGGTCGTGATGGTTTTGCGCCACCAGTAAACCAGAAACGGAACTGCACTGGCGAATACAACTAGCAGCAACCACTGCGGAACGAATTGAGTCGTGCGCAGGTCCAGCAAGCAAAGCGTCCACAACGCAAAGTACCCGGCAGTCCACTTCATAGGACCATCGAGCTCTCGAAACTGTTGCAGTGACAGTCTCACTCAATCCCCTTCAAAAGATCATCCAGCCGGTTCTTAAGTTCGTCTTCGTTCGAATCAGGATCTTTCGTTTCGCCGATCCCCATCTTCTGAACAGCCTTTTCGGTGTCCGATTTTGGTTCCACGGTTTCGGCTGGAGCTGAATTGTCGGTACTCGTCGTCGGTTGCTGGTTGTCAACCGGATCACTTCCCGCGGCTTCCTGAACCTCCGCTGCTTCGGCGGCTCGTTCTGGTGGCCCACTGATCACAAAAACCGCGATCGTCATCAGTAGAACCAACCCGAGTGTTCCGACAGCGGCAGCAACGATGCTGCCAGTCAAGCTACTGGTTGCGGCGGGCCCCATCGCTTTTTCAGGATCAGGCAACTTCAATTCGGTGACCAGTCGCCGAATCTTCTCTGCTTTGGTATTCATCGTTTCCGTTTCTCTTCTAAGACGTGCAACAGAGTCCCTCCGGCCTCGCTGATCGCTTCGATCACCGGTTCGAAATGGTTTGCAGTTGCCTTGTTGTGTACCTTCAATAATACCGTTCGATCTGCGGCGGGCGCGTCCCCCAAGATCTCGTTGATTCGGCTTGCTAGTCCAGCGATCCCAATCTGTTGTCCGTTGATGTAGTAGTCATTTTCAACATCGATCACGACGCTAACTTTTGATGGACCTGCTTGGGTGACTTTTGCCGCGTCCGCAGGCTCCCAGCGCACATGGCTATCGTCGGTAGCACGCGCCAGGATGACAAAAAAGATCAGCAAATTAAACGCAATGTCACCCATCGCCATGCTGGGCACATTCGCTTGAACTCTTTTGCGTGGTGTCTTCATTGATTTAGGTCAACCAAAATTTTACTGTACCTGTACGGTCTGCACTTCTTCACGCTGAATGGTCACCAAACCACCAGACTCTTCGATCATGCCTGTCACGGTTATCCAGTGGTGATACGGTGTATCCAGCTTGCTCTTCACGATCACAATCTTGTCTTCCGGCCTTGGTTTGCCTTTTAGCATTGTGGTCAATCGCGGCACCAGTTCCTTGATTCGTACGGCATCACCGTTCAGTGACACTGCAGCCTCGTTACTAGTCAGCGCGACCTCGATATTTTGAACCTCTTCCTTTTGTTGATTCTCTTCGCTGCGCGGGATCTCTTGCTGCCGACCGCTGTCAGGCTGAACCGACGCGCACACCAAAAAGAACACGATCAAATTGAACGCGATATCTCCTGTCGCGCCGGACGGCGGTTCAACAAGCAGTTTGGTTGTACGGCGAAAACCCACTGAAGCTACTCCGCTGTGCTGGCGCTACTTTGCGCGGTAACAACTTTGACAACTCCCGCTGCCGATTCCTCTACATCCAAGATGAACCGATTGATCACGCTGGTGAAATAGTTGTAAAAGACATAGGCGGGAATCCCAACGATCAACCCAAAGCAAGTTGTCATCAAAGATACTTTGATCCCGCTGGCTGCCGCTTCGACGATGTTCATCTCGCCCATTTTGTTAACAATGTCGTCGAAGGCGACAATCATTCCTTGAACAGTGCCCAAAAAACCTAGCATCGGAGCGGCACTACTGATGGTCGCCAGAATCGGCAAGTGCCGTTCGAGTGCCGCGATGATATGGATGTTGTAATCCTCCATTTCTTTCGTGACAAACTGTTCAACTTGGGCAGGATCGTAATCCAGTTCTTTCACCAGTTGGTATTTCTGCAAGCCCGTGGCCAACACTGCTGGAACTGGGCCTTGCTGGTCACTGCAGTAGGCAATCGCATCGTCGACACGGTTTTCCATTAACATCGCGATCACATCATCACGAACACTCTTGGGCGCGTGTTCGATCATCTTCAAGCTTCTGAAACGTTCGATGATCACTCCCGCGCCAACAATGCCCATCAACAAAATAGGCCACATGAAAATTCCGCCAGTGAACAGATAGCTTAGCGGCGGTGTGTTGAAGAAATCGCCGACGATTCCAAACGATGCTTCTTCTGGTTGACCGGTAGTTTCATCTTCCGCGTCGTCCGGTGCGTCGGCAGACTCAGGCGTTTCAGTTTCAGCAGACGCGGAGGGTTCACTGGGTGCAGCAGATTCTGTCGCCGGGGATTCTTGCGCGACGATGATTTGGCTACCAAGCAGCGCTGCCAACAATACGAAACAACAAACGCACAGAGATTTGGAGCGATTCACTGATAACCAATTGCGAAGAGTGACGGACTGTCTGACACCAAGAGCGACGAACGCGAGTTAAGAGTCTAACCTCTCTTGGCGCAGTGATCCAAATTTGAGATTCAGGGCGGGCCGCAAAAGCGGGGGGCGGGAGATCTTCTTAATTCGTTGTCATGAATCGCGAAGAGCCTACTAGCTTCAACACCCGGCAAGAAAAGTCAACCGTGCAATCGGCGTTTGTGGCCATGACAGGCATAATGAGGCGGCAAATCCTGGCCGAACGCCGATTCACACGACCAGCATTGGCGCTTTTTTGAACAGAACAAGAATTGTGGCTTGTGTGCCAAGGCTCCCATCTGGCCCGGGCGTTTGTACCGATTGGGGAATTCGTGAACGTTTTTTTCAAGCACTTGCACAGTGGTACAACGAGATGCCGATTATGACGAAGACCACAAGAAAGAACGATTAGAGCATCATTTCTACGAGCTCTCGATCGACGTTGACCGCATGGATGCCGCTGTGAAGAATCGATTGATAAAAGTTTGCCTGTTCAGCTCTCTGCTGACGATGGCCTCAGCGAATTCTCACGCCCAAGAAATCGAGCGGATTGAGACCGACCGTCACGAGTTCACTCCATCAGTCCTGGTGGTCCCAGAAGGGATGGCTCAAATCGAATCAGGTTATTCTTTCTTCAAGGACGGTGATGAAACAGTCCACACCGGGCCAGAGTTGTTGTTGCGATACGGATTGACCGAAAACGTCGAACTGCGACTGCGCTACAACGAAGCATGGCGGTTTGGCGAAGACCATCGCTCCGGCTCAGAAGACTTGCGGATTGGTACGAAGTTGCGTTTGAACGACCAGCGCGGCTGGATACCTGAAGCCGTCGCATTGCTTACGTTGTCGGTACCAACCGGCAGTGAGGACTGGACGCTGGACTCGACCGAGTTTGGGATTTCGTATGTTTACGGCTGGGACATTGCTGAAGGCGTAGAGATCTATGGTTCTACCGGACTAGCAACCAATGGTCTCGGCGACTTTGACTTTCTGCCCGAAGCTGCAGACGACGACTTCACTGTATTTTCGCAGTCGATTTCTGTTGGTGCAATTCTGACCGAACGTGTGACTTGCTACGCCGAATTCTTTGGCCTGTTTACCAACAACTTTGTTGACGACGAAGACAACCAAGTTTTCTACAACATGGGTGCAGACTACTATCTGACCAATGACTTTCTAATTGACGCGCGTGCTGGCGTGGGCCTGACCAGCGATTCGGCAGATTTCTTCTGCGGCCTCGGCGGTGCGTTTCGGTTTTAAATGCAATCTGAGTTTGTGGTCTGCATTTTGTGCGACGCCATGGGCGGCTACCAAGGCTGAACCGGGAGCCAAAAGGCCAGAGGCCGACACAATTTCTGTTGGCTAAACCAGGGAATACATCTCTGTCCCAGGATCGCACCCATAGTAGCTCGACTCTCCGAGTCGAGGATTCACGGCTGAATTTATACTGCGACGCGGCGCTCAGTCTGCTTTCACCTGAGCAAAGGATTTTTTCGGTTTTCTTATCCGTTTCTATCCGTGGTTGAATGTGCGTTTCATTGACGGCCATTACCGCAGCGAAAAAACGTCAAGAGTTTTGGCAGCACGTCTGGACTTGGGCTGCCATCTGGAATGGCCAAAAGCCTTGACGACTTTCACTACGTTGACACCAACGCTTTCGCTCTTCGCTTGGCATTTCCCACCTACCATCGATGGGGTTTGTAGACTTCGCAACTACGGTATATTCTCAACCGCCACACGCCTAGCTACTTCGCTTCTTTAAAAAAGGGAACGAGCTCGTTACCCACGTTTCCTTGACGGTTTATGAATGAACGATTTTCTTACCTACGGCATGCTGGTTTTGGCGGGCTTCATCGCGGGCATCGTTAACACAATCGCGGGCGGTGGTTCATTCCTAACGCTTCCCGCACTGATGTTATTTGGGCTGGATCCCAAAATCGCTAATGCGACCAATCGTGTCGCAGTACTGTTTTCCAGTGGTTCAGCGGTCGCAACCTTCAACAAGCACGGACTGTTGGACAAGAAACTTGCCAAAAGGTTAACGATCCCAACACTGCTTGGCGTCCCGATTGGCGCAGTACTGGCGATCTATTTGCCTGCCAATGCGTTTGAGCCCGCGATCGGTGTGATATTTTTGTTGATGGCTGTGCTATTGCTGTCCAATCCAAAAAGAATCGCCGAATCGAACAACGTGGCCGTCGAGTCCAAGCGAAACATCACGGTGATATTTTTCGCCATTGGTATCTATGTCGGCTTCCTGCAAGCCGGTATGGGAATCCTGGTTTTGTTAGCCATGAGCTTCATGAACAGTGGCGACTTGGTGGCTTCCAACGCTGTTAAAAACTGGATCGCGTTCTCAGTCACTTTGGCCGCAACCGTCGTATTTGCAATCTACAATCTCATCGACTGGATACCAGGACTTGTGATGGGAACCGGCAATCTACTTGGCGGAATCGCAGGCGCGAAACTTGCGATCAAAAAGGGCAATCGATTGATCTTTGCTTTTCTGGTCATCGTCATGATCGCCACCGGAGCAAAACTAATCTACAACAGCGTCAGCGTTTGATATTGGGATCGCTAGAACGGAACACGCCAGCGTCGCGCCGTACAACCAATGCGACCCCAGGACGGCGACAATAAGACACCAAGTGATTGCCAGAAATACACCCAGGCGATTCAATCGGCGGGACCATGCCAGCGCAATACCCAGCGGAAGTGCAATCACCAAACCATGAGTCAATAGTTCATAAACCGGCGCGAATCGGGCAAGAATCGAATCAGCTTCGCCAAGACCCAGCAGACGATCTTGAGTCGGAGCCGCCAACGCAAAGGAACCGGTGCCGTTCCACCAGACGTTCTGCGCCAGCATGCTTGCCGAAGTCGCCGCAGCGAAGATCGTTGTTTGGATCGCCAGCAATCGAGACGAAAAGCGAGCCTTCCAATCGGTCGCCGTGGACATTCTCGGTGGTAAGAACGCGGTTGCGAACAAAGCAAGGCTGAGCAGTACTTCGGTCAATCCCGAAAGTAAGATCAACCGATTCGCCCACCCAACAAACACAAACCAAAGCGCCCACGGCGCGACAATTCCGCCGCGCCCTATCGCGATGCACACGCATAACGCAACGCCAACTAGCAGATACAATTGGTACGCAAACTGGCTGCCGCCCAAAAAGGAATCGGCTAAATAAAGTGGCGACCATTGCAGTTCGCTACTCAGATCCATCGACTGTAGCAGCGAAGGAAAATGCTCCGACGCAAATGGTGCTCCGGCGACCAACCAATCGCCAACACAGAACATCGAACTCACAAAATAGATACTTGTGATCACGCACAAACCGATTCGCAGTTTTGCGATCGGTGCAGGGCTTGTTGGCCGAAACAAAAAATCGCTCCACGCGTTTGCTTTTAAATTCAATTTTTCAACGCCGCTCATTGCCCCGACTCCGATTTGCCGATCGTTGATAGCCGTCGCTCGGTAGCTTGGATCAGTGCTAGTTGATCATTTGCTCTTGAAACGATCGCGGTAAAGACAGGAGGTGCTTGGTCCTGCAGCGTTGTGGACAGTTCGGTTGGCAAGCGAATGACGCGGACCGCCAAAATCGATTCATCGTCAGAGATTTTTGGCAGTAGCAATTCGGCAACTGGTCCAGGGCTATCCGTTTCAGCCAAGATCGCGGCGCCGGTCATCCATCGAGCGTAAAAATCTTGTCCCATAGCGCCTCCGATTCCGTTCGGCTCGATCGTTTCCCAACGAGGATCGTCACGGTTTGCAGACAGCAGATCCAACTCCTTGCGCGGGTCACGTTTGGTGAACTGCAAACGCAAGGGTTGTTCCGATGTGTTTCCAGCCGCCAAGTAGACGGGTGCTTCGGAGGTTGAAAAATGGAAAGCCTTTAAATAGGTCGACAATTGATTTTCGACCATCGCTTGAGTAGACGAAGGCTCAACGGCGCTTGTAAACGAAATCGCAAGAGCCAAGCAGTGGGCCACAACAGCAACGGACAGCAACGTTTTCACCATCGTGCTTGGTCCCGCAGCAGCGGTGGAATCAGTGCCCAATGACTCGGCGTTTACCGCCCGAGAATTTCCATCGTGATCGGCAGCCGTGGGAGCATTGGTGGAACTTGAGGTTTTCGATTTTGGTTTCTTTTTGCGGTTCATCCGGCGTTAAGAATCCAGTATTGGTGGCTTGAACGGAGTAAAATCAAGCTCGCCAGGATAACTACGGAAAAGGCCAACAAGAAGTCGCGAACCGCAGTTTCCTCAGAAGCGTCAAGGTTGGGTGAAACAGAGGCACATTGCCATTCAAATTGTGCACAAACTGAATTGCGAGCCGTTGACCACAACGGACATTGAATATAAATTTGGCATTACTCACGGTGGGTGTAGCTCAGTTGGTTAGAGCGTCGGATTGTGGTTCCGAATGTCGGGGGTTCAAATCCCCTCACTCACCCTAGTCGGAAACAGTGTTATTTACGGCCTGGAACGCCCAAGAGCGTTTTCACAGCCACATCACCACACTATCCGAGCAAATCTATCGGCAGTAACACAAGTTGCCACGCCGCCAAGTTCCTAACGGCGGTGATGTGAGAGCATACTATCAGCCTCAGATTGTCGCAGGCCGTTTTTCTGATCACGCTAAGCTCGCGAAGCGGTGCGCGGTCATTTGTTTTTCTTCGCAGTCTTCGCGTGCCAAACACGTCTTCAGTGACTCGCTCGCGGCCGAATGTCTCACTGAATTCGATTGGGAACAGGAACCTGACGTCGTGCCGCCCCGTTGGAAATAGTATAGGGGTGGTGCAAGACGGCCACAGCCCCGCTCTGCTGCTTAGGACAGGCCAGGATTACTATTTCGGTGACGCTGACCAAAGAAGCGAGCAGTAGTAGCTCAGCTGATCCTGCGGCTTTTCAAACAGAGGCGAAAAAAGACACCGCCCCTCGGTGGGTTCGGACCTTGTCGTTCGTCCAGTTGAACTCGAACAAGAAGTAACATGGCCCCTGCGGTGGCCGGGGCTCATGCTACGCTGGAACGATCGATTTTACTTTTTGTTTTTCTCGATGTAGTCTGCGACGGCTTGCTTCATTCCAGGAATCAGCCACATCTTTTCGATCTTCTTTTCGATAGAAAGCACACTTGGGTGGCCCTTGCCAAACTGCTTCTCCAGCGCGGTTTTCTCGTTGACCAAATCAAGCATCTTGGCGACATTCGCGTCCATCGCCGCATTTCCCTTAACGTTCTTTTTTTCCAGCGGTCCAACCGAATTTAGAAATGATGTGACAGCTGTTTGATTGACGAGTTCCTTGGGACCGCCAGCCATTACCCGATAGACTCGACTGCCATCAAAAAAAACTCGATTCCGAATTATGATTCCACCGTTTTCTTTGGATTTGATTGTCACAGAAAGTGCGGGATATCCATGTTGCGTGTGTTCGTGATTGGTCAGCAGTTCTCCAGTCGCTGATTGCTGTCGACTTTGTTTGCGAACAGCCTCGAATACACTCTTTCTGATACTGTCAGTGGTTTCCTTGTCGTACTTCAACTCTCGGTAAATTTCCACTGCCGCTAAATAGAGGATTTGGTTGTCAAAAACATTTGCTGTGTATTTCTTTAGTCCCTCGTTTGTCTTGGACGATTCTTCCTTGACCTTTCCTGGCATCAATGCTTGGAAGCGACCAGATTGGCTCTTGTACATCTTCAGTTTGGGAGCCTGGCCAAATGCAGTCACAGCTTGGAGCAGGATTGCTGCCAGAATCAGGGGGCGGATCAACATAGTGATTTCCTATGCGTGAGTTGAGAAACTTATTCGCTATCTGGATTCAAAATCCGGAAACAAATTTATTAGACGTAGCAGCGATTGAAAAGGGAAACGCATCTACAGTGGAACGCCTGTTTACTGATCATGCGAATTCACTCTGCTACACCGATATGTTTGTGCACGTGAGAAAATTGAAGCCATAAAGGGACAGGCAAATTTAGGATAGGTAACTGCGGAATTTGGCTGGTGCGAACGTGGGAA
>CAYNNP010000026.1:0-20095 GCA_964398215.1 uncultured Pirellulaceae bacterium
CCTGTTCGGTCGGGCTGCGTCGCTCGGAGATCGACGGCGACTTTGTTCATGGGGCTTCCAGATCTCGCGTTTCTCCTAATCGCTTTGTGCGATACAACCGGACCGACATAATCGGTCATCGGAATAATCTGAATAATTCTGAGGCTTCACAACCGATATCCCAAGAAACCGGGGCAGGTTTCAAAACTGTCTCGTTCTTACACGAAACTTGGATGCGTTTTGCCGCCGTCCACTTGGAATCCACTCCCCCAATGAATCCCCCCGAAGAATACTCGTTACTTTCGCAGGAGAGTCGTGCTTGGTGGCACGGATTCATGAGTGGGTTCATGGGTTTGGATTTAGACTACTTCAAGCTTGATGAGTATCCGGTTGCGACGCAGGAGCGACTGCCTGTTTCTCCACTGCCACAATCGACGCAAAATTTTGAAAACACGCCAACCGTTGAAATAGAGACGGCAGAAACGTTTCCCTGGCACGATCCAGAATTGCCAATAGTAACCAGAATTGGCATGGCGAACGGACAGCCGTTGGAACGAAAGCTGATGGCGGCAATGGGACAGTTGGATTGCGGAGCGTGCGGGTACCTTTGCAAAACCTATGGTGAAGCAATTGCTCATGGCGAAGAACCCGACTTAGGCCTTTGTGTTCCCGGTGGCAGCGAAACCCAGCGGACACTCACGCAGATGGTTCAATCGCATGGACCAATTCAAATGGCGACGCCCAGTCCCAACGCTGTAACGCAGAATTGGTCTCGGCGCAATCCGTTCATTGCACGCATAGTCAACACGCGTCAACTGAATCATCCAGAGTCTGCCAAGCAAACCACTCACGTCGAAATAGATCTTGCTGGTTCCAACTTGACCTACCAAGTTGGTGATGCGTTAGGGATTCGCCCGTCAAATTGTCCGGCACTTGTTAACGCAACCCTCCGCTTGATTGGTGCAGATCCCCAGCAACAAGTTTCGTTCGGCGAATTCACTGGTAGTCTTCGCACAGCAGTGATGGATTGGATCTGTTTAAAGACACCGTCGGACGAATTACTGGAATTCGTTCGCCAGCGGAGCAGCAGCCCGGCCGTCCAAAAAATTGTGGCGAAGATGTTTGCTGATGGAATCCCGGACGGAATCGATGTTTATGACATTATCAAAGTTGCAAATCTACCGTCGATTCCCGTAAGTGATTTTCTGAGACTGGTTCGACCAATTCAACCTCGTTTGTACTCCATCGCCAGCAGCATGCGAGCGGTTGGAGATCACGTGCATCTAACCGTTGGAAAAGTCAGCTTTCAGCGGAACGGTCGCCAGCGAAAGGGAGTTGCCAGCACGATGTTTGCCGATCGGCTTCAGCCCGGTGACGACGTTGCCGTTTTCGTAGTCAAAAACCAACAAGGGTTTACGATTCCCGAAAACCCAGATGCACCGATGATCATGGTTGGTCCCGGCACTGGTGTCGCACCATTCCTTGCATTCTTGCAAGAACGGGAGGCGCGAGGCGCACGCGGCAAGAACTGGTTGTTCTTTGGCAATCCGCATCAGGCGACAGATTTCCTTTACGAAAAACAACTCCGTGAATATGTAGATGGCGGGCTTTTGGCGAAACTGACTACGGCTTTCAGTCGTGACGAAGAACAAAAAGTCTATGTCCAAGATCGAATGAAAGAGAATGCGTCCCAGCTGTACAATTGGCTTCAACAAGGCGCTTACTTTTATGTTTGCGGTGATGCAAAACGTATGGCCAAAGACGTTGATCGTACTCTGAAAGAAATCGTCATTGAGCAAGGCAAGATGTCGATCGAAGCCGCATCGAACTACGTTTCTAATCTGACCAAGCAAAAGCGATACGTACGCGATATCTATTGATTCGCCGCTGCTGTTTCCCAGACTAGCATCGACTTCTTTCGCTCGCTGCCCCATCGATAGTGTCCCAGGACGCCGGACTCTCGGATGACGCGATGGCATGGGATCAAGAAACTGATTTCGTTACTGCCCACTGCAGTTCCGACTGCCCGCGAAGCTTTGGGTTTTTCAATCGCTTTCGCAATTTCTCCATAGCTAACAAAACTGCCGCTTGGGATTCGCAACAACGCGCGCCACACACGAACTTGAAAATCGGTACCGGCGACAAAGGTTCGGATCGACTGACGTTTCATGCCGTCCTCTGGCCGACGAAACCAATCCTTTGCCAGTTCACCAATGGCTTCGTTATCCCACTTTAGATCTGCAGCAAACCAATCGCGCCGAATCTCTGCTTCAGCTGCCGCTTGATCGGGTTGATCATGAAAGTACAAGTGGCAGACGCCCCTTGGGCTATTGGCAATCAAACAAAACCCGAACGGGCTATCAACGATGCCAGCTGTAATCTGCAAGCCTTTGCCGCCTGATTTAATCTCGCCAGGAGACGCGGCCTCCAAGGTTACACACAGATCATGCAATCGGCTTGGGCCGGACAGTCCCACCTCGTGCGAGGTTGCCAGCACACTCTTGCCATCTTTCAATAGCTGCTTTGCATGCTGAACTGTCAAGCACTTTAAAAAGTTCTTTGGGCTCGTTCCCGCCCAGCGTGAAAACAATCGCTGCAAGTAGGCTGGACTCAAGTCAACGTGGTCCGCCAACGTTTGCAAATCGGGTTGGCTACCAGAATTTTTCTCTAAAAACCGGATGACATCAGCAATTCTTTCATAGTCAGACATAGGCGGAATTGTACAACTCTCGGCAAGGTGTCCCACCCGATTCTTGCGCTTCAGCAAACGAAAACTCGGTTTTCAAACGGGGCTTGGCAGAGAATATTTCGCTTTCCTAGTTGGCTACGTTAGACTGAATTGTTCGTTGGATTGAACAGATGTCGCCAAGCAATGTACTGGCAAGGTGGCCAGCCTCATCCAACACTTTTCTGTCGCTGTGCAATGAATCAAGACTCAAAAATCAATTCGAAAGACCAGGATCTGGACAAACTTTGGCAACAGTTTGGAGGCCAATTTCGTCGGCGTGCGCGAACACGACTTCGGCAATACGGCTTGGCCGGCCAAACCGAATCGATGGATATATGCAATGAAGTCATGGTGGATTTGGCAGGGCGACAACAAGCCAACAAGCTGAATGCTGATGATGTGCTCGCTTATATCATGCGTGCCATCGACAACCAAGTCTTGGATACGTTCAGAACGTTGGCTCGGCACTGTCGCGATTTTCGGCGCAATGAATCGACGCCCGTCGAAGACATCAATGTTGTGCACCACGCGACTTCACCAAGCCAGGTTGCACTGCGCCGTGAGGTGCTCTTCCGCATTCGTAGCATCTTGGGCGAAAATGATGCCAAGGCAATTGACTTGATGCTACAAAATTGCAGTTGGGCAGAGATCGGTGAAGCGCTTGGTATCCAAGCAGACGCTGCAAGAATGAGAGTTCGTCGTGCGATTGAGCACGCACGAAAAGAACTTGGAGTGCTGGAGGAATCCGATTGACTATCGAAGATTCAGCTGGTGAAGCAAAGGACGGCCAAGAACCTGCTGGCGTCTCAGAAAGACAGAGCATCTCGATGGAACAAGCGTTGGGGCGGTTGCAGGCAATTCGAGTCAATGATCAAGACAGTTCGCTCTCATCGCTACTGGACTCAGACCAGCAATCACAAGAGTATTTAATCGATCTTGCCTGTGTGGATTTGATCAATCGCCGCCGCGCGGGCAAGGATGTTACAGCCCAAGACTACATCGACGACCTGCCGAATCTTGCATCAAAGGATGACCACCTGGACTTGATCGATTCCGAGCTTTGCGTTGATCGCGAGCAAGTATCACTGCGTTCTTTGCAAAACTACCTGGATCGCTACCCAAAATTTGCGGCAGAGATTGCGGAGCTATTCGATTTGCCATCGCCACCAAGCGGACATGCGGGCTTGGTTGAGCTTGATAGACCAGCGTTGCCAGCGCTGGACCAAAGCAATCGGTCTTTGGATTTTTCCATCGTCGAAAATCAGACGGGTGAAAAACCTCACGTTCAGGATGAGTTGGATGTTCCCGTCGAAGTTCCCGATTGGTTCACGGCCAAACAGTGTATCGCCAGTGGCCCAGGATATTGGTTACTACGTGGTCGTGACTCTTCACGTGGCGAGACCCTGGCAATGAAGATCATGCGTTTGCCCTCGCAAGTCACCGTCACACAGATTGACGGATTGTTGGAGGCATGCGAGAGAGCAGCCAAGGTAGCGAGTCCCGCTTGGGTTGGCCCGGCCATTGCAGCTGTGCAACACAAACACATTGCAATTGTTCGTCCATGGGTTTTTGGGACCTCGTGGAATGGTCAGCAGTCGGACAAAGATGTCGGCCAGAAAATTCGTGGACTAGCAAGTGTTGCTTATGGCTTGCAAGCCGCGCACCGCTTGCAAGCCGCGCACGGTTCGGTCTCAGCAGGCAACTTGTTCTTTGATCATGAGGGGAAGATCAAGATTGTGGATTGTGTTTCGTCCTCCAGTGGTGTGATGCGTTGGCTGCAAGAATCGCCTGACCAGTCGCTCTGTCCTTGGGGTGATCAACAGGCCATGGATATCCAAGACCTGTTGGGTTTGATCGCGAACACATCCGTTTCGTGGCCACGCGTTTGGGCGGAAAAATTGTTGCCGGAACTTCGTGCAACTGCAGGGCGCCACGATGACGAAGCGTGCGGGCAGATTGGTGATTTTCTAATGAAGTGGTCGGATCAGAATTTCGCGGACGCACCGAAAGACAAACCCGCGTCCTGGCGATCAAGACTAGCAAAATGGATCGAAGGCCAAAATTAGCTGCTCTTTTACTTGGATCCGGCCGGCAAAACTGACGCAGGATGCAGCAACTGTTGCGGAATGCACCAAGTCCGCGAAAGTGCCCCAAAACCGGCATAGGGCGATGAATTGGCTGGCGAGGTGCCAGTTTTTACGTTGTTTTGGCACACAAAATGAATGATGGACGACACCGCCTCCAGTGCCGTCCACCAAAGTTGGCGAGCATTCAGGGGAGAAAACTCGGCAACCTCTGAATCAATATGCAAAGCGGGTGCCAAACGATGGCAGTCCTGCTATTTTTTGGGAATCGCCAAGTTCTCTTTCTCAACATGATCATGAAAACACACTTCCTTTGGACTCTCGTTGCGTGTGCAACTGGGGTGCCTGTCAGTTCTGTCAGTTTTGCTCAGCAGATCCAGATCAACGAGCTGAAAACCGTTGCCGAAAGCAGCGGATATCAAGCGACCGCTACGCATGCGCAAGTCGCTGAAATGTGCAAACAGCTTTCTACGTCCAAGCGAATCCATCTGGCTTCGATGGGCAAGTCACACGAGCATCGCGACATGCCATTGTTGGTGGTTTCAAAAAATGGGACGGTTCAAAAACCAGCGGATTGTGAAACAGAAAAGCTGGTTGTCTTTGTGATGGCCAACATCCACGCGGGAGAGGTCTGCGGCAAAGAAGCTTTGTTGATGCTCGCGCGCGAACTTGCGATCGGTGACCAGCATCTACTTGACGATCTAATTATCTTGCTCGCTCCGATCTACAACCCCGATGGCAACGAGCGGTTTGCCAAAGACAATCGACCGGGCCAATTGGGGCCAGCTATGGGAATGGGACAACGGCACAATGGGCAAGACTTGGACTTGAACCGAGACAACATCAAACACGAATCGCCGGAAGGTCGCGCGCTTGCCAAGCTGATCACCGATTGGAAACCTGATGTTTGCATTGATACGCATACTACCAATGGTTCGTTGCATCGCTACACGATTACGTACGATGGGCCACGGCATCCGGCGACCCCTGGCGATTTGGTGGAGTACACACGCGATACGTATCTACCTGCAGTCGGGAAGAAACTACAAACAACGGGTTACGATTCGTTTTTCTATGGCAATTTCAATCAGCCACATGATCGCTGGAACACCTATCCCGATTACCCTCGCTACTGCACGCATTACTTTGGGATGCGAGGAACCATTGGCGTGTTGTCGGAGGCTTATTCATATGCCACCTACAAAGACCGAGTGTTGGGCACACGCGATTTTGTGCGATCGTGTTTGCAGACGGCCGCTGGCGACAAATCAAAGATCAAAACGTTGCTCGCCGACGCTTTGCTTGCTGACAAAAACGCAACCGAATTTCCGATCCAGTCCATCCCCGTTCCGCTTGGTACGTTTGATGTCTTGGGCTACGTCGAAGAACTGAAAAACGGCAAGCGGGTCAAGACAGACAAAGATAAGGTTTACCCATGTGAGTACTTTGGAGTCAGTCGTCCCCAAAAGATAGTTTCGCGCCCATTCGCGTACGCGATTTCACATGAATACGAGCAAGTGATCGACGTCATCGCGTCGCATGGGATCACGGTGAACGAGCTTGATAAAAACACCAACGTAAAATGCGAGTCTTACGCAATCACAAGTTTGGAAGTGGCCGAACGAGAATTTCAAGGTCACCGGATGGTGGAAGTAACGGGAACCGAAAAGATCTCTGGTTCTCGGATGCTTGCCAAGGGGACCGTCATCATCAAGACGAACCAACCCATGCTGGGCGGATTGATCGTGAATATGCTGGAGCCAGAAGCGTCGGATGGACTTTGTGCATGGAACTTTTTCGACAAGGATTTACTGAGCGATGGCACAGCGATCATGGGTGCCAAGTTCCCTGTTTTACGTGTGATGGATAAGATTGTGGATTGAATATTTGTCGCAAACCAATCGCCCGACTTCCTGTAGCGAAAGCCGTGAAAGACTCTCGGCTTGTTGAATTCACGATCAAAGAATACTGCTTTTGAACTACCGCCTGCTCTGCCGACTGTTGGGTTTGATCTGCCTGTTGATTGGTGGATCAATGAGCTTTGCGTTGCCGTTCGCGATTCCTTTTTTTGCGAATCGCACGCATCTTCCGGCTGCGGAGGTCTTTGAATCGGGCGGCGCATTTGGCCTGCTAGTTGGCATGGTGATCAGCGTTTGTGTTGGCCTGCTGCTGCTGTATTTGGGGCGGGGAAGTCGCGGCGCAACGCTATTTCAAAAAGAAGCGATGGCGATCGTGGGATTGAGTTGGCTGTTGGCAACCATCCTTGGCGCATTGCCGTTCTATTTTGGTGGCGTGCATATCGCTGAAGGCGAACCGATCACCTTTATCGAATCGATGTTCGAATCGCAGTCAGGATTTAGCACGACTGGTGCAACGATTCTGACGGACCTTGAATCAACGCACTTGGTTTCGCATTGCATTTTGTTTTGGCGTTCTTGGACCCATTTTTTGGGTGGGCTTGGGATCATCGTTTTGTTCGTGGCGATTTTGGGTCAGGGGTCGGCGGGCAAGGCAATGATGCGCGCGGAAATGCCAGGCCCAACCAAGGAAGGCAGCAAGCCGCGGATGCAACAGACGGCACTTGTTTTCGCTGGCATCTATATCGGCCTGAATCTTTTATTGATGGTCATCTACATGATCGAAGGGATGACGTTATTTGATGCGCTGTGTCATGCATTCGGCACGATGGCAACCGGCGGATTCAGTACCTACAACGCTAGTCTCGGTGGATTCAACCATGCGTTGATCGACTATACGACTGTGGTTTTCATGATCTTGGCAGGAACAAATTTCACTTTGTTGTACTTGTCGATGATCGGCGGTTGGAAGCATTTGTTTCGAGACTCAGAATTCCGAACCTACCTGGGGATCATGCTGGTTGTCACCATTGGCGTGATCTACTTTGGGGTTCGAGCTGGCGATGCAGGATTTGAAGGCGCGGGAAGTTCGCTTCGATATGGGATCTTTCAAGTTGTTTCCGTGATGACGTCGACGGGTTATGGCACGGCGGACTTTGATTCGTGGAACAATTTTAGCCGCGGTTCGTTGCTGCTCTTGATGTTTGTTGGTGGCTGTGCGGGCAGTACGGGAGGCGGCATGAAGGTCATTCGGCACATTCTGTTTTTCAAAGTGCTCAGACGCGAGGTTGAACGTGCTCATCGACCGCGAGTGATCCGTTCATTGAAGGTGGGCGAAAGCTTGGTGGACGATCCGAACCTGATCCACGGAATAATCGTCTATTTCTGTATGATCGTTTCGATCTTTGTTGTCAGCTGGCTGCTGTTGATCACGCTGGAGCCTGACAGCACATGGGGTGTCCAGCCACCAACAGCTCAGGCAAGCCCGCGGGGCGAGACCGTCCCAATTGATCCTTTGGCCCCCAATCAGGTGGCCGATTCAATCAATGCGCAGCAGGGCACGCTGGACCAAAAACTGCTAGATTCCGCTAGCGCGGTCGCCGCCACACTGAATAATATCGGGCCGGGGCTAGGGGTCGTGGGATCGACGAAGAACTACGCAAACTTTAGCCAAGGCGCTAAACTGCTCTTTATCTGGCTAATGATGCTGGGTCGCGTCGAGGTTTTCAGCGTGCTTGTGCTCGTATTTCCAACATTTTGGCGCCGCGTCTAGCCATCCTTTTGGGCCAGAACCAATCTAGTGGTATGATTGACTCCTGATGATCTTATTTCGCTTTGGACGTCTTATGAACGGACCCAAAATACTGTCGTTTTTCCTGCTTGTTGGGATGATTGCGCTTCCACGATTGATCTTTGGTCAAGACGAACCGGTCCAAGCCAAGGACAATGTCAAGCTCGAGCGGACGCGGGATGCTGTCATCATTCCGCTCCACGAAGACATAAATCCGCTGAGCGGCGAACTTATCAAACGGAAATTTAGCGAAGCGATCAACGATGGCGCCGATGTCATAATCTTCGATATCCATAGTCCAGGTGGCTACGTTTACGTCACGCTCGAGCTAGTGGACATGATCTTGGATGCCGAGAATGTGGAAACGGTGGCATTCATCGAAAAAGAGGCGATCAGTGGTGCGGCATTGATGTCACTGGCATGCGACAAGATCATCATGTATGACGACGCGCGAATTGGTGACGCAGGCGAAATCGTGCTTGGTGATGACGGAGCTTTTCGTTACACGGAAGCCAAAAGCAGAAGTTATCTTGCTCAGAAAGTACGCGATACCGCAGAGCGGACCGGGCGGCCGATCGTACTGGCTGAAAAAATGACAGACAAAGACATGGTGGTCTTTCGAGCGAAACACAAAACGACTGGCGAAACAAGGTTCTTTTCCAACAAGGAATGGGACTCGTTTGCTGACACAGCAAGTTGGCAAAAAGGAAAACCTGTTCGGAATGCTGGTGAAAACACATTCTTCATCTGCAATGGCGGCGAAGCAGCAGAATACGGAATGGCGGACCACATCGTTGCCGACCGCGAAGAACTCGCAGATGTCTTGGGCGTGAAGACTCCGATTCCGGTCAAAGAGCGAACTTGGGTCGATACGTTCGTGTTCATTCTGAACTCTGGCTTCGTCACATTTCTATTGCTCGTGATTGGTATGGTGGCGTTGGTCATTGAACTGGGAGCACCTGGGCTTGGAGTCGGTGGTCTGACATCAATGCTGTGCTTTGGCCTGTTCTTTTGGAGTCGGTTTCTGGGCGGCACTGCCGGTTGGCTGGAAGTCATCTTGTTCATGATGGGATTGCTATTCATTGCTGCCGAAATGTTTGTGATTCCAGGATTCGGAATCGCTGGAATCTCTGGCATCGTGCTGACGCTGGGATCATTGGTAATGGCATCACGAAGGTTCTTGTTACCCACCGGGCCAGAAGACATGGCTAGCCTAGGTGTTGACGTTTTGACTGTTGGTGGCGCGTTTGTCGGATTTGTTGTCGCGTTGCTGCTACTGGCCAATTACATCGGCGAAATACCTGGCTTGAGCCGATTGACGCTGAAACCACAAGTCGCGCTGGAAGGTTCTGGTGTTCAAGTCGCTGCCCCCAACGCAATCGTTCCTGGCTGGCAGCAAGTCAACGTTGGAGATATTGGAACGACGGTTTCGCCTCTTCGCCCGAGCGGAAAAATGGAGTTTGGCGAAGCGATGGTTGATGTGGTTACGGAAGGCGATTTTGTTGACGCTGGTTGTGAAGTCAAAGTTATCGGCAAACAAGGCGCACGAGTGATCGTGCGGCAAGCGTAGGAAAATCGCGCAGTAGCCCAGTCCAGTGCCCCATGTTTTACTGTGCGCAGTCCCATACAAAATCTTGTCGAAGAACCTGAGTGGGATCCCGCGGGTGCTGATGCTCCCCGCTTTCTGAGACTGTTGTTCACCGGACGACACGCAAGTCTTCATGCGCTGGCAAGTCGTGTTTTTGGAATCGGAGGAGTGCTTCTGATTGCAATTTTGTCTGCGGTTTTGGCCGGTCTGCCAGTGCAATACCAAATCGATATTGCGGAACACGACCGCGTTGCAACTGGTTTTGCTGTTCCCCTGGTATATGGTGCCGTCTGCTGCACTGTGTTAGCGATGCAGCTGATCATTTCAGCGCGAGCACCGTTAACGATTCAGCTGTTTCTGATCTACGGTCTGGTAATTCTGGTCATTTCCGCAATCACGAAATTCGGAGTGAGCCCAGAATCGATTCCATTGTGCTGCCTGATTTGCGCGGGCGGATTCGCGCTGCGCCATGGTTATGGCTGGACTTGTCTTTCCTGGGGACAAGGCGCATGCAAGGGTTCACGAAAGCTGTCGATTGCCACACTCCTGGATTTGACGGCGGCAATCGCGTTAACGTTGGCATTGCTGTCTGCAGGAAACCAAGATGCAATCAGCCGCTTTATTCAAGGTAGCATTTGTATGCTTCCGGGAGGCTGCCTGATTGCGGTATTCGGTTTGTTGCCATGGTTCCGATTGCTGAACCTAGCCACCACGGTTCCGATCCGAGATTTGGGATCGACTTTATGGTTTGGTTTCAACGTGTTGATTGCGCTGGTAGCTTTTGCCATGATCGCCAAAGACGATGTACCGCTTGCCCTATTGGTCGCAGTAGCGACCGCGATTGTCGCGCACCTTCAAACAGCAATCATGCTTGCCTGGCTTCGGCTCTGTGGATGGACGATGCTTCGAGAATCGAACAAACAGGAGCAGCCCGAATGACTTGCTGTAGCGGAAGTAGGCAAGACGTCCTGACGACTTTTAGCCGCGTTTCAGCCGTGCGTTACGGCAGTTCTCGGATGCGTAAACGGCGGAAAGTTATTGGCCGACCTTCGGATTCCAAGCACAGGAATCCACTGCGAGTGGTGCTCTCGTTTCCACCGGAAACTTCTTCACCGTTGACCCACAAGCGGACTTCGCCATTGATAGCGCGAATGTAGTAGTGATTCCAATTGCCGTGAGCGCGAGATAGATTTTTGCTAGGGAAACTGCGTGAACCGTTGGGCGATAGCGGCGGAAACGGCTTCAACTTGACTCCGACCGGAAACACGTCTCCGTGACTGGTGTACCAGTCCGCTGGATTCGGTTGGCCATACGCTAAGTCCAGAACTTGGACCTCGATGCCGTGTGGCAACCCAGGCTTGCCAGCCTTGGTCAATCGATCAATCGATTCTGGTGTCGTCCAAACAAAAAAGCCACTGTTGCCTCCCGGTGTGTGGTGCATCCATTGGCCAACAAGCTCAAAATTTGTGTACTGTTTGACGGTCCGCATGACACTGACAGGTTTACCAGTGCACTTGATCAAGTCGCCTTCTTCGAAAGTCCACGTGTCGTCGTTGGAATTGACTTTGGCAAAATCCTCTTTGCCCAATGTCACCCAGCCAGGACCAGATTCACCATCAACAAAAGCATGCGTGACAGGTTCTTGTTTGGCAGCGTTGGCAGGTTCATCAGCGCGAGAAACCGCGCTACCAGCAGCCGCGATGCCGGTACCTAACAGCAGGCGGCGAGAGTAGACACTCTTGTTGTGGTGTTCATCAGACATCGCAAAAAATTCTCCGGGTGGGACATGTGGTCAGAACCGACATGATAACCGAAGTGATGTCCAAACGCGCAGAACTATCGGAAACGAATCGACAGTCCGGCTCCAGCAAAGTAGTCGTCTGCTGCGTCGTTCAATCCCGTTCCCGCACGTATGTCGGCTTGCATGTCATTGTTGATCAAGAACGTGAGGCCACCATTGAAGTAGTTCTCCGCTCGCGCCGTTGCTGCCCCAGATGGGTACAAGCCAAAGTACTCCGTGTAGGCTCCCACTCGCTCAGTGAGCGCGAAACCGAACGTCCAAGACTGTGCCCATTCCGTGTAAGTATCGCCAGTACCGTCAACGGCTTTGTTGAATTGCGTGCTGCCGGCGGTTGATACGTAATCGTTTAGGTCCCACCCGTACAACCAATTCAGTCCTGGCAAAACTTCGTCGTTCGTAAAATCACGACTACCAGTCGGTACCGTCATTTGCGGAATCAACGCCATTTCAGGCAACAGCCCTTCTTGCGGAGTCAATCCAATCTTGAATCCGAGATAGAGATCTTCGCTTCCCGATGTGTCAACCGAATCCGATTCCTGCGAAATGTAGTTCCAGCCGACACGCAACTCCAGCCAGTCTCGAAAAATCCCATAGCGAAGAAGTGGCTCGGGATAAGAATTCGCTTTTGTGGAACTGGGGCCTTCATCGTCAAAGGTGTACGTGTATCCAACTTCAAGCTGTACAACGCCCAAACCAACGACACTACTGGCTTCGGTAAAGTCAGGACGATCAGTGACGATCGGATCATCGAGGCTCGCGAATTCGGCCAACACGGTTTGTTGCTCCAGCGGAAAAGACTGCCAGGGTTCGTCACTTTTCGTCGCTTGAAACCAAGCCAGTCGCAACTCGAACCATTGGCTTGGCATGTTGACCGTTGATTGCACGAATCGGAACATTCTTGCCCAGCGGCAGGCGTGGTAAGAAGAACGAGACAAGCCGCCAGCCAATTTAAACGCACCATTTGAATCCTTTCAATCTGCGCGAAATGCTACCCCTTTGTTTGTATTCCTATCGCTTCGGCAGTAGGCAGTCAAAAGTGTTGCTATTCCGTTTTGCATGACTAAGCACCCAACATGCCTTCGAATACCGAGTTTCATTTTGTGTTTCCCGCTATTTATTGGGTGATCCCAACATTCCATAAGGATTCACTAATCGGCAAACCCGCCACGATCGAAACTGACAATGATGCGAACTGTCAGCACCACGATGGCATCCGCTGCGCAGTCACTGAACATAACTCCTTTCGACAGATTGATAGCAAGTTTGAATCGCGGACCAATCCCATTTCTTCATTCACGGCGACGTCGCTCATTGCGGCTAGGGCTGGCGGCTGCGCGAATGAAAGCTGGTTTGGTGGGATGTTTGATCCTTGTGGTTGCTGGATGTCGAACGTATCACAACCTTCCTGAGACGATTGGCAACAACACTGATGCTGTTGACGCGATCATGCGGCACGTCGATCACAGGCCAATACCGGCATCAACACCTTTGCCTACGGCACCTCTTACTGTCCGCGATCCTACGAGTTTGGACGCGATGGCGTATCACGACATTACGCTTCAGGAGACGATTCGAACGGCGCTGAGCAACGCGACAGTTTTGCGAGGGTTGGGGGGCACGGTTTTACGAGCCCCCGGATCTGTCGGAACCGAACAATCGATTGCGATTGGCCAGAACGACCCGCAGTTCAGTACTGAAGCCGCGCTCGCTGCCTTTGACGCACAGTTCTACGCACTTGGCAAATGGCAGAACAATGATCGTCGCTTTAATAACCGATTTTTTGGAGGCGGTGCGAACGCTTTCAAGCAAGATACTCACGACTACGTTTTTCAAATCTCCAAACGTACTGCGACCGGCGCTGAATTTGCCGTCCGCAGTGTGACTGACTATGACGCCAACAATGCAACTGGAAACTTGTTGCCAAGTGCTTGGCAAACACAGTTGCACGCAGAAGTTCGCCAACCCTTGCTTCAAGGCGGTGGGCTAACTTTCAATCGAATCGCTGGCCCCGGCGCGCAGCCAGGGCAGTACAACGGGTATTTGATCGCCAAAGTCAATAACGACATATCCGGTGCCGAGTTTGATCAAAAGACGCGAGACTTTATCAGTGATATCACCAACGCGTACTGGGATTTGTATTTTGCCTATCGCGATTTGGACGCGAAACGAGATGCTTTGGAACGCAGTCGTTTGACTTGGAAAAGCTACCAAGCACAAAAATCCAACAACCGCATGGCTGGTACCAACGAAGCTCTTGCCCGCGAACAGTTTTTTCGATTCGAGTCGGAATACCAAGACGCATTGGCCGGCAAACTCTCGCAGCGAACTCAGGTCAACAACGCTTCGTCAGGCGGCGCATTTGCGGGTGTCAACGGTGTCTTTGCTGCAGAACGTCGACTGCGTTTGTTAATCGGGCTGCCAATCAATGACAGCGTTGTGTTGCGACCAAGCGAAGAACCGACCCGCGCACCGATCGTTTTCGATTGGCCAAGCATTGCATTGGAAGCGACCAGTGTTCGCAGTGAATTGCAACAGCAGCGATTGTTGGTCAAACGCCGGGAATTGGAACTATTGGCAGCCAAGAATTTTTTGATGCCATCATTGGACCTAGTGGGCATCTATCGATTTCGTGGATTGGACAAACAGCTTGCGGGGAACAATTCAGCAATCAACGACTTGGCGTCATTGGACCTACAAGAATTGGAAGGCAGCCTGGAACTGAAATTGCCGATTGGTTTTCGGCGAGGCCACCTTGCTGTCCGGCAAGCCAAGTTCATGCTGATGCGAGACCAAGCAATCTTGCAAGAACAGGAACGACAGATTCTGCACGATCTGTCGGCCGCGATCGCGGACGCCGACCGGGCGTATTCGCAAATGGAATCCAATTTGAATCGCTTCTTAGCAGCAAGTGATGCGTTCGCCGCCCTGGAGGCCAACCGTCGTGAAGGAATGCCGATCAACCTAGAACAACTGCTGGACGCGCAGCGCCGCGTCAGCGAGGCCCAATCAAAATATCACGCCGCCGCAGTTGAATACACAATCGCAATCAAGAACGTGCACTTTGAAAAGGGCAGTCTGCTATCGATGACCAGCCTGTTCATTGCAGAAGAATCACCTGTCGGCGCACCGATCGATGCGCCGACTGTCACCCAATGATGGGCACTCAGCAAACTTATTTTTTTGCAGGCGCCAGAGCTTTCTCTTTTTTGCCTGCCTTGGCTGTTGGCACGGCATCAGCTTCTAGGTCGCCCAATGAGTATTGGATTCCGTCCAACATGTGCCTCAAAATCATTGGGTTGTGAAACGTTTCGCTGCGATGTCCCAGGTTGGTATAGAACACACGCCCTTTGCCGGCGGTACGAATCCAAGAGACAGGAACTTCGCGTGGGCCGTCGGTGATTCGGCCCGAAACCATTTCCTTGCTCATGTCCAAACTGACCAAGATTCGTAGATTGTCTTCGCCCTGAAATGAATCGGGTTTGTACTGATAAATTTCGTCTTGGTGCCAGAATCCCTTGCCTTCGAAAGCTTTGTTCAAAACGTGATCGGGATCATCAAGCTTGAATGCCCAAGTCCCACCAGCGCCCCAAGGGTGACCATTAAAAACGCCACCAACCAAGGCAAGGCAATCGGGGTGTCTGCTGAAGTTGTCGCTCGCAGCATGAAAACCAGCCAGCCCGCCGCCGTTGGAAATAAAGTCCATGAACGCGATCTGTTGGGACGCTTCGGGGAACTTCATGTGCGTCGTATTGTTGAGCACAATTCCGTCATACTTGCTCAAGTTCTCTTTTGAAAAGACGTCGTAGGTGTCGGCAAGGTCGACCTCAAACGCCTTTGTTTTCTTGGCCATTTGCTTCAGTGCCTCGTTGCCAAAGGGAATCGATCCGTGAATGAATCCTTCGCAGCGAAAGAACGCCAATACTCGGCGCGTCTGTTTGGGTTTTGCGGTGGCTTGGCTGGGTATGGCACTGTTGATCGCAGCGATTTTTTCCTCAGCAAGCGGTTTGAACCGTGTCTTCTTTTCTTCCCAGCCTTTGTCTTGCGCGCATGCGACAACTGGAAACAGAATCGTGAAAGACAGGAGGCAGCATAGTTTGTTCATTAGAAACCAATGGTGGTGGGGGTAGGTGTTTGTTGAAAAATTGAGGGCGAATAATCGGTGGTTTGAAAACGTGTAGCGGAAGCCATCAATGGCTTGTTGATTTATTTGCGTGGCATATTTTTGTGAGCCGCCGGCGCTAGCCACGGGCCTCGAAGCGTTGTGTTATCACTACAAGGCCCGCGGCTAGGGCCAGCGGCTCAGTAAATCAACAAACCCTCATCACTCCTGGCAAACGACTGGGGTGATGAGGCAGTAATACTTTATGGCACGACATTGTTTGTTTCTGCCATCTCGTTCAGCGCTCGGTTTGCGACGCGTACGATGTATTTATTGGGTTGATTCTGTTTTGCTTTCTCAAGTGCAGCAGTCGCAGGTTTGGCACGCTGGTCCATTTCATCTAGCACAATTGCGGCTGCGAGCCTGCCCCATTGATGTTCGCTTTCCAATTCCGCAACCAGGACTTCGATCGCGAGATCGGGTCTTCCCAGCCGGTCAACTGCACGCGCGGCTGCGATCCGCACACTCGGTGACGCGTCTTTCATTGCCATTTTGACTTGCTTGAAGCTTGCGGCGGCCTGCATGCCAAGGTTTCCGATCCCCGTAGCGCTCCAGTATCGAACTGACGGATCGCTGTCACTTAAACCTTTGGTCAAGTCGTCCAATGCATCGGGGCCCTGCGAGGCTTTGGTGGCGATGTCAACCAATCGGGCTAAGGCTTGCTTGCCGCCATCTCGATTCAAAATCGCAAATCGCGAACCGGCTGTTTGTTCCTGAATTTCGATTTCCGCTTCAGGAATCAATCCCACATCGCCGACGCGGTTTTGCCAAGCAGCCAACGCCGCCCGCATCTCTTCCAATCGATCAAGGTACTCGGGTTGGCCAGCCAAGTTGTTGATTTCGTGCGGGTCGTTCTGGGAGTCGTATAGTTCTTCGGCTGGTTTTTGATCAGCGCAAAACAACGCAACAAACTCCGGCGCGTCGCCACTCGCCTGGGCACGGCGGATTTCCTTCATCGTCGCGCCCTTCTCCGGCGTATTCATGTATTGATAGTATGGCTTGAGCGGTTCAAAATTCCGCACGTATCGATACCGTTTGCCTCGCACGCTTCGGATGATGTCATAGCGTTCGTCCATTCGGTCGCGAGCACCATAAATGTACTTGGGCGCCGGCGGCAGTGACTTGCCTAGAAATGGTTGTCCTTGAACGTAATCAGGAATCGGCACACCAGCCAGATTCAAAACAGTTGGCCCAAAATCTGTCGAACTCACAAGCCGATCTTCGACCGATCCAGGTTTGCACTGCTGGTTAACGCGGAATTTTTCAGGGACACGAACAATCAAAGGGATTCGTGTTCCAGAATCGTACAGCCATCGTTTTGCCCTCGGCAATCCAACGCCGTGGTCGGACCAATACATGATGATCGTATTTTCATACTCGCCTGCGTCTTTGACTTGCTGAATCAGGTCGGCAGCCCAGTTATCCATCGCCGTTATCAACTCGTAGTTGCGTTTCCAATCCTCGCGGACGATTTCCGTGTCGGGGTAATAGGGCGGCAAGGTTGTAAGAGCTGCAGAGTTTTGACGCTGCGCGGCGGTCAGATTCTGAGTAACGGACTTGTACTTTGCCTTGCCAGCGATTCCGCTTTCATGGCAACCGGTAAAGTTAAAGACTGCGAAGAACGGCTGGCCGTCTTGACGATTTTTCCAATGTCCTTTTCGTCCCGATGTATCCCAGATCTGCTTGGGCGATGGTGCATTGAATTGGTAGTCGGTTTTGCTGTTGTTGGTGCAGTAGTAACCAGCTTCTTTCATCAGCATTGGAAATGGTCGCAACCAGTCCGGTAATTTTGCGTTGCACCGCATGTGATGTGTGCCAATGCTATTTTGGTACATGCCAGTGATGATTGTGGATCGACATGGCGCGCAAACTCCAGCGGCGGTAAAGGCATGGGTGTATCGCGTTCCTTCGCGCGCCAATTGATCAAGATTCGGGGTGATTGCATGCGGATCTCCATAGCACCCAAGATGCGCGCTGATGTCTTCGCATGAAATCCACAACACATTGGGTTTTGGCGATTCACCGCGCGCCTGGGCAGCAATCAGAATTGTGATCGCGAATAAAGAGCAGCGGGCGGTACGCATATTCAGTTGCATTTTTTGGGTGGGATTAGGCGAGGATGTCTTTGATAATCTTGCCATGAACATCGGTCAGCCGAAAATCGCGGCCTTGAAATCGGTAGGTCAGTTTTTCGTGATCCAGTCCCAGTTGGTGCAAGATGGTGGCGTGCAAGTCGTGAACATGGACTTGGTTTTCAACGGCGCCAAAACCGAATTCGTCAGTCTTTCCGTGGATTGTCCCAGGCTTGAACCCGCCACCTGCCATCCACATCGTGAACGCGTCGATGTGATGGTTCCTGCCGGTGAACTGCCTGACTTCGCCCATCGGTGTCCGGCCAAATTCGCCGCCCCAAATCACAATTGTATCTTCAAGCAGCCCACGCCGTTTTAGATCTTTCACCAAAGCAACACTTGCCTGGTCAATGTCCTTGCACTTTTGAGGAAAGTGTTTCTCAAGTGTTTCCGTTGGTCCACCGTGGTGATCCCAATTGGTGTCGTAAAGCTGGATGAAGCGTACGCCCCGTTCAACAAGCCTTCTGGCCAACAGACAATTTCGAGCGAACGAGGATTCGTTGACGTTTTTGATTCCGTATAGATCCAGCGTTTCTTGGCTTTCGCCTGAAACATCGACTAGTTCCGGTGCGCTGGACTGCATGCGATAGGCCATTTCGAATGCACTGATTCGGGCGGCGATTTCGTCGTCGCCGGTTTCGGCCAAACGCTGCCTGTTTAACTTGCCAAGTGCATTGACCAGATCGCGTTGTTGTTGCGGCGACACAGACTTTGGCGTCGACAGATTCAGAATCGGGTCACCTTGGTTGCGAAGCGAAACGCCTTGATACGAACTTGGCAAAAATCCACTTCCCCACAAGACCGCGCCTCCGCGTGGGCCGCGTGGACCACTTTGCAAAACCAAGAACCCGGGCAGGTCATCACACTCGCTGCCGATTCCATACGTAATCCATGATCCCATGCTGGGCCGACCGAATTGGCCACTGCCAGTATTCATGAACAGCTTTGCCGGCGCGTGATTAAAGATCTCCGTTTTCATGGTCTTGATGAACGTTAATTCGTCAACCATTTTACTGGTCCACGGCAGCAGGTCGGACACCCAAGCACCGTTCTCTCCGTAGCGTTTGAATGTGCGTTTGGAGCCCAGCAGATTACGACGATGGCTACTGCTCATGAAGGCAAACCGCTTGCCCTCGACTAAACTGCTGGGGATTGGTTCCCCCGACATTTCAGTCAATTTTGGTTTGTTCTCAAACATCTCCAACTGCGATGGCCCACCCGCCATGAACAGAAAGATCACGTTCTTTGCACGAGGCTGAAAATGCGGATCGCGAGGCGCAAGCGGATTTTCAATTGCCTGTGTCGGCGCCGCATCGCTCTCACGATTCAGTAGTGTGCTCAATGCAAGGCTGCCGACTCCGATACCACACTGTGAAAAAAAGTGTCGTCTGGTTTGTTCGATGATATGTTGAGAATCAGGATTCATGGTTCTATTCTCGGGTGATGGTTTCGTCCAAAGCCAGCAATGCACGCGCGCATGTCAACGGATCGAGTTTGGATAAGATCTCCGACTCTTCAGCGGTGGGTAATCGTCCGGTGCATCGGCGCATCGCGATATCGATGCCTTCGGTTTCAACGATCTTGGAAAGCGCCTGTGCAAATTCAAAAAATGCCATGTCGTTCATCAATGCCAATGATTGCAGCGGCGTATTGCTACGGTTTCGCCGCGTACAGCTACTGAATCCGTCGGGCGCATCAAAAACACTCAAAGACGGCGGCGGGGTTGCACGATAGATGAACGTATACAGTCCGCGCCGATGTCGGTCTTCGCCCTTGCTGACCGGCCAACTACGGCGTACTTGCCCCTGCGACATGACCGCTGTTGGAATGGGCGGGTAGACCGGCGCCCCGCCCATTTTTCGCGAAAGCAATCCACTCGCTGCCAAACCTACATCGCGAACAATCTCTGCATCCAAACGCAGCCGTGATTGTCTGGCGAGCAGGCGATTGTCCGCGTCAACTTCCAGTAGGTCTTT